>CANQHX010000021.1 GCA_947623905.1 uncultured Lachnospiraceae bacterium | reverse complement strand
GACGAGACACAGGGCGCCGACGGGACGCAGGCTCCTGACGAGACACAGGCTCCTGACGAGACACAGGGCCCCGGCGCCACCCAGACCCCCGGCGGCGCCGCTCAGACCACCGGCGGCACGCAGACGCCCGGCGCTGCGCAGGCTTCCGGCGGCACACAGAATTCCGGCAGCGGGGCAGCGTCCGGCGGGAAGAGCCCCAAGACAGGCGATCAGGCCGCCCTCTCTCTTATGATAGCGCTGATGGTCCTGTCCGGCTGTGCCTTTTGGCTGCTGGCCGCGAAGAAACAGCAAAAACAGCAGGCATGCGCCAACGGACCCGCTGTGGGGACGACCGGCGCGGGCACAGCTCTGACGGAGGAAGATCGTGAAAAATAATCCATCAGGCATTTCAAGCTTTTACCGCTCACATGCCCACAGCCATCACACCCTCCGGATGGCTGTAGACATGAATGAGCGCATAGACGGGACGGCGCTTCGCAGAGCGGCGGATATTGCCATAAAGCGTTATGATTATTTTTCTGTCAGTTTTATTCAGAAAAAAGACGAACTGCTCCACTCTGTGGTGCCAAACGCCCGTCCCATCGTGATCACCGCCGGCGCGGAGCCTGTGACGCTCCTTACGGAGGAATCCAACGGGCATGCGCTGGCTCTGGCGTATGAGGGGAAAACCGTTTATTTTGATATCGTCCACTCTATCGCCGACGCGACAGGGCTGCTGGAGTTTATCAAGACAACGCTGTACTATTACATTACGGAAAAATACGGCAGGAAGTTCCCGGCCGACCACATCCGCACGGCGGATATGCCGGTGACGGAGGAGGAGAGGAAGGATCCGTATCTGAATCCGCCCGCTCCGGCCAAAAGCGCCGCGCCCTCCCAAAGCGCCGCGCCTTCCGGAAAAGGAGGCGCCATTTCTCCTGCCGTCCCGTGGGACCGGATCATGCCGGCAGACCGCAGCTGTCAGACAATGTACAAACTGTCCGTGTCCGAACAGGCGTTTATGGAGTTCGTTCGCGCCAACAACGGAACGCCGGCGATCATGACATCCAGTCTTCTGGCGGAAGCGGTCTATGATCTCTGCCGTGAGCTGGGCGCGCCGTTCCGGATCGCCATGATGAAAAACTATCGGCCGGTTCTGGGGACGCCTCTGGCGCATAACAATGTACTGGGCAATATCGTGCTCAACTATACAGACGAGATGCGCGCTCTGCCGGTGGATCAGCTTTGCGGCATGGCGCGGCAGATGGTAGCGTATCAGTCAACGGATGAATTTGTGCGGGCGGCTATCCGGAACCGGCTTGAAAGAGAAGGGAAGATACTGGCTCTGGGCGATCAGGCCGCTGTGCGCACGGCGTTCCGGCAGGCGGCGGAGGCGAGCCTGAAGCATGTAAATCTCACAGTCAGCTATGTGGGACAGCTGCAGCTGGGGGCGCTGGAGCCGTATATCCGGGCCATCTACGATTATGTGGACCCGTCGCCCAGTCATATGGTGGTGGAGCTTAACGCCGTGGGCGGGCGGTTCTGTTATACCTTCCTGCAGGATTTCGCATCGGGAGCGCTTGTTCACGGGTTTGTGAACCGGATGGAACAGGCAGGGCTGTCTGTGGAGCTGGGCGAGGAAGAACCTCTCGTCTATCCGCGGATGCAGATATAGAACGGAAGATCTAAAGCATTTTACATAAAAAAGAAGCTCCAAAGCATTACATAAAACGGAAGATCTAAAGCATTTTATATAAAACGGAGGAGAGGGATTATGAGAAGAAAATGGAAGGCCCGCGTGATAAGCGGGATACTTTCGGCGGCGATGGTCGTTTCCATGACGCCGGGGGCAGTCCTTGGCGCCGGATATGATACGACGGCGGACGGAAGTCAGGAGGAGACGGAAAAGAAGCTGGATATCAGGGATATTATCGGAAAGGACCTGGAAACGTTCAGCTTTGAAGAGGAGCTAAGTCTGCCGGATGTAGATCTCTCCGGCAAGGAGGCGGCCCTTCCCGATGAGGAAGACGAGGACGCTCTGCCTCAGGATGGGGAAACCGAGGACGCTCTGCCTCAGGATGCGGGAAACGCTGACAGCGGACCGGGGCTGGCGACCATCGCCGCAGTGCCCGGCGCGCGCGCCGCGGCGGACGAACGGGTGTCCAGACCCGCGGGGGAGGGCACGGAGGAAGCGCCCTACCAGATCACCGGCCCGGAGGAGCTTCGCTGGTTCGCGGGGCTGGTAAACGGCACGCTGCAGGATGCGGAGCAGAATACGGCGGCCTGTGCGGTGCTTCAGAACGACATCAGCTTTCAGGAGGATCTGGATGCGAAGATCCCATGGACGCCCATCGGCTACGGGTACGACGCGGACGGCAGCCGGATCTCCTACACGGGAACCTTCGACGGGGCGTCCTATGTGATCGACAGCCTGTATATCTCCACTGACGAGGTGGACGCGACAGTGGGCCTGTTCGGCGTAAACCGCGGTACCGTGAAAGATATTTCCGTGACCGGCGCCCTTGTGGAGTGCGGCGATATCGCCGCCTGTGATCCAGACGGAGGCGAGACGGTAGACAGCGCCGGCGTTATCGCCGGAACGAACAGAGGCGACATCACAGGCTGCACTATCGTGAGCGCGGATATATCGGCGCCCAGGGACGCCGGCGGTATCGCCGGCTACAATTATTCCGGCGGCCGTATCAGCGGCTCCGCCGTACTGGCGGTTTCCGTGGTCAGCGCTGAATATGCGGGCGGCATTGCCGCCTATAACAGCGGTGAGCTGTCGGACAACGTATCCTACGCCAACGTGACGGGCGAGTACACAGTGGGCGGCATTACAGGCACCAACGAAGGGAGTATCGAACATAATATATTCATGGGGACCGTAATGGCGAATCCCTATGAGATGGACAGTGTGGTGGATAGCTATACGGGTGAACGCTGCGGCGGTATAGCGGGATATAACCGGGAAGATGGCGTCATCACAGGCTGCGAGACCGGTTATGATTCTTCTGAGGCGCTGGAGCTGGCGCCTGAGCTGGATCCGGAGCAGAATGAGGATCTGAACGTGCTGCTGCAGGATGCTGCCAGCAGCGGCGTGGCATATGTAGGCGGCATCACAGGCCGGAACTATGGCGCGGTTGACGGCTGCCACAATCATCTGCGCGTCATGGCGCTGCCCTTTGATCTTTCAGAGATACCGGAAGGGGATACCACGGAGTACGCATCATCCTACTATATCGGCGGCATTGTAGGCCGCAACAGGGTAGATACCCACAGCGACGGTTCGGCGTCTGTGGGAACGATCACCGGCTGCAGCAATTACGGTCAGGTTGGTGGTGAGAAGGATGACGGATTGTTTGCCCCCACACCGGCGGAAAATGAAATTATCGTTGAGATCGGCGGCATCGCCGGCTCCAATTACGGCGCGGTCATAGAGGGCTGCAACAACTACGGCTCCATATGCGGACGGCTGGATGTAGGCGGCATCGCCGGACGGTGCTACAGTAAGATCTCGGGCGACACCGTACTGCCCGGCCAGATCAAAAACTGCAGCACGGAGACTGATATCACGCAGAGATCCAGAATTGCCGGAAATGAAAATGTAGGCGGTATCGCCGGTTATACAGGCGATCCGTATACGCAGATCGAAAATTGTCAGAATATAGGCATGATAATTGCCCGGGGAGACGACAGCGCAGGCGGCATCGTGGGCTTTAACGAAGGGCATGTCCTGAATTGTATCAACGGCGATCCCGATGCGGGCTTTATGGAAGCGCTGCTCAACCAGGTCATGGGCGAGGAGGTTGTCGGAGGTATTGCAGGCGCCAACGTGTATCAGGGCGTGCTGGAGGGCTGCAGCAATTACGGCAGCATTTCCAGCTTTGATAGCTTCCTCGGTGATGAAGAGGATACGGACGTGTTTGCCATCAACGAAGCGTACGCAGGCGGCATCGCCGGCGTCAACAGCGCCTCCATCATCAACTGCAGCAGTGCGGGCGAGGAGGCTGATATCGATGCCCGGACCTGCGCGGGCGGCATCGCCGGCGGAAACTTCGGCACGGTGGAAGGCTGTACCGTGGGGGACCAGGTGACGGTATACGGCGAGAAGTACGCAGGCGGTATCGTGGGAGTCAACAGTGACAGTCCTGAGGATTTCGGGTTGGAAGAGCTGGCGGATCCCGATTATACGAATTATATTCCCGAGACATGGCCGGCGCTTGTAAAAGACTGCGGTTCAGACTGTATCGTGCAGGCGAGAAATGAGGATGCGGCTGAGGGAACAGCAGCGAAAAACAGGTATAGGGGTATCGGCGGCGTCGCGGGACAAAACGAAGGAACGCTCACGGGCTGTAGGTTCGGCGGCGAGATCCAGAGCGAAGAGACGACGGAAGACAGTGTAGGGTTCGGAATAGGCGGCGGCGCCGGCGTGAATGATGGACAGATCACGGGCCTGTATGTTTCCTGCTGGATACAGACGGATTCCGCCACCGCCGCAGGCGGTGCGGCAGGCTACAATACAGGCGCCATCAGCAGCTCGAAGGTGATCTGTTATATCAGCGCCTCCGGCTTCGCGGGCGGTATCGTAGGCCAAAACAGTTTTTCCGGTACGATCGATCAGTGTGAGTTCATGCAGGGAAGAGTGATGCTGTCGGAAAATACGTCGGACGGCTCAGAATCGGATACGACTGGCGTTTATGCGGGCGGTATCGTCGGGTACAACCTTGGCGACGTCACAGACTGCGACAGTATCAGCGGTTCCGTCAGCGCGCTGGCCATGGCCGGCGGCGTGGCAGGCTACAATACAGGCAGCATAAAGGACAGCAGCAGCAGTCTGGAGGTGATCGCGTCCCAGGGCGTGGGCGGTATTGCGGGCGTCAACGATTACCGCATTGTTATGGCCGGCGCCGTGGGTGAGATCACGGGCTGTGTGAATGCCGGCGCGGTCATCGGACAGATGAGCGAAAACTGGTATTTGGAGAGCATAGGCGGCATTGCCGGAGAAAACTACGGGCGGATCGTGGATTGCGTCAATGACGGCCCCGTAGACGGGACCCTCCAGGATGTGGAGGACGTGGGCGGCATCGTCGGATACGCGTCAATGGACGAGGATATCTCCGGCGTCATCTCGGGCTGTGAAAATCATGGAGCTGTGAAGGGCGCTTCCGACGTAGGCGGCGTGATCGGCGCTCTGGAAAGCGGTACTGTGGAAAAAAGCTGCAGCGACGGCGATGTAACTGCCGTGATAGCAGCCGGCGGCGTGGCAGGCTACGTAAGCTGCGGAGGTCCCGCGTCCATAGTATCCTGCTATAATCAGGGCACGATCCAATGCACACGGGGCTATGCAGGCGGCATTGCCGGCAGCGTGACAGTGTATGATATAGAGGACGCGTCCGGCCTGAAGGTTGCAGACTGCTACAATGTGGGCAGGATCAGGACCGATTCCCATCTGGAGGACGCGGAGAAGACAGGCGGCATCCTGGGCATTGTACTGGACGACGGCAGGAAGGATGCGGTTTCCGTAACCAACAGCTATTATCTGGACGGCTGCGTGGAAGGCACGGGCGTGTACGGGCTTGCGGACGAGGAGAGCGGCGCGTGTGCCATGAAAGCGAGTGAGTTTCTGAACGGTCATGTGGCGTGGATGCTTCAGAACAAAGAGCCCGACGGCGCACTTGTTTGGGGGCAGAAGCTGATATACTCTTACGATATGTTTGATCTGTTCCCTGTTCTGGCCGATGTGGAGGAAGAAAGGGTGGTAATGGTCACACTGCTGGCGGACGTTTCCCAGACGGAGGACGGCGAAGTGATCTATGATGGCTATGCCAATACCGGCACGCTGCTGGATGAGGACGTTGCTGCCGGCGCAGAGAAGGAAGGATATACCCTTGACGGCTGGTACAGAGATCCCCAGCTGACGGAAAAATGGGATCTTTCCACAGATGCGGTGGGCAGTACGGATATGGTTCTTTACGCCAGATGGATCCCCGACGCCAGGCTGCTCTATGGCGACGTGGACGAGAACGGGACCGTGAACGTGGCGGATGCCCTGGCTGTCTTAAAGTCCGTGGTGGGATCCCTGAAGCTGAGCGATCAGCAGCAGAAGCTGGCGGATGTGGACGGAAAAGGGGGCGTCCAGGTGACGGATGCCCTGCTCATCCTAAAGAAGGTAGTCGGCTCCATCGACGCGTTCCCCGTGGATAAACAATAAACAGAAACACGTTCCTTGTGAATAAAAAACAGAAAAGACAGGAACTGGACCCGGAGGTAAAAGGATCCGGATGTAACAGGATCTTATATTCCATTTGAAACGCTGAGAGCGTCCCAAAAGTCATTGTATATGACCGGAGGGGCGCCCTCTTTTGTTGTCACCCTGTAAAAACTCCGGGACAGAATTTTGCGGGTCCATTTGAATAAATAATATACACATGAAAAAATTTGTGTTATAATATACAGGGTCGGCGGAAAGATCAGGACCGGCCCTGTTGTTTTTAACGGACTGAGAAAAGGAAAGGGCATAAGAGTTATGAGTAAGTTTTTGATCACTACGGACAGCAGCTGCGATCTGAATAAAGAATATTATGAGGAGCATAATATTCCCCTGGTTAGCCTGAAGTATCAGCTCAACGGGAAGCAGTATGATTTTTTTAACGGTCCGAGTCAGAAGGAGTTCTTCGCGCAGATGCGGGCGGGCGCCATGCCCACCACGTCGCAGGTAAACCCCGATGAAGCCAGGAAGCTGTTTGAGCCGCTTTTGAAGGAGGGCTATGACATCCTCCATCTGGCGTTTACCTCCGGTCTCAGCGGTACATACAACAGCGCCCGCATCGCGGGGGAGGAGCTGGCGGAAGAATACCCCGACCGAAAGATCATCGTGATCGATACGCTGTGCGCTTCCATGGGACAGGGCCTGCTGCTGCACAAGGCGGTAAAGCTGCGGGACGCCGGAAGATCCATGGAAGAGATCGCCGACTGGGTGGAGAACAACAAGCTTCATCTGTGTCATGACGTGACGGTGGACGACCTGAACCACCTGTGGAGAGGCGGCAGGATATCCCGGTCCACGGCTATCATTGGCACCATGGCAGGCATCAAGCCGATCATCCATGTAAATGATGAGGGAAAGCTGATCAATATCGGCAAAGTGCGGGGCAGAAAAAAATCCCTGCTCCATCTGGTGGATATGATGGCGGAACAGATCAAGGATTATGACGGGGAAAATGACGAAGTGTTCATCACCCACGGAGATGTGGAGGAGGACGCGCAGTTTGTTGCCAATGCCATCCGGGAGAGGTTCGGCATCACCAATTTCAATATCCAGATCATCGGCACGGTGATCGGCTCCCACACAGGTCCCGGCGTTGTAGCCATCTTTTTTATGGGAACAAAACGTTAAGGGGAGAATATGAAGCGTTTTATCATCATTCTGGTCCTCGCGTTCTGTGCGGGCGGACTCTTTGCCTTATTTGCCCGGCCGTCCGGAGAAACGGAACTGCTGCCGGCGGAAACCGCGCCGCCCGCCGAGGAGATGGAAACGGCCACTCCTTCGCCGGATCCTATGGGGGTCCGCGACGTGGCAGGCGGCGCGTTTTACTATGATCAGCTATCCGCGGATGAACAGACCGCTTACGAAGATATCCTTCGGGGGCTGCGGGACTTTGACGTGGAATACGTCATCCGCATTCCATCCAAGGAGATGGTAGGCCGCGTGTTTGACGCGGTGATCAGAGATCATCCCGAGATATTCTGGGTGGACGGTTATACAGTGACGGAAAACAGCTGGGCCGGCATCATAGTCTCGGAGGTTCTGTCCCCGGATTACAGTATGGACAGGGAGACGGCCGAGATGCAGAAAACTGCCATGGCGTCCGCTGTGGAGGAGATCCTTGCCCCGCTTACGGCGGATCTGTCTGATTATGCCAAGGTACAGTATTTGTACAAGTATATCATCAACAATACCGATTACACGGAAGATGCCCCTTACAGCCAGAACATATGCAGCGTCCTGCTGTACCATGAATCGGTATGCATGGGTTACGCCAGAACGTTCCAGTATCTGACAGCCTGTCTGGGCATGACGTCCACCACCGTGACAGGGGAAGCGGGAGGGCAGAACCACGCGTGGAACCTGGTGCAGATGGACGGGGACTGGTACAATGTGGATGCTACATGGGGAGATCCCAACTTTCAGAAGACCGATACCGTCACTTCCAATCTGAACTATGCGTTCCTTGGCATGCCATCGGAAGACCTTAAGAAGACCCACACACCGGACAGCTCGTTTTCCTATCCGGAATGTACAGCGGTAAAAGACAGCTATTATGTGCAGGAGGGACTGTATTATGACGAGTATGACCGGGAGACAGTAGGAAGGCGGATCCGGGAGTATGAAGAGGACGGACAGCCGTTTGTTTCCTTTGCTTTTTCCGACTGGAACGCATATGAGGAAGCGGTGGAAGATCTGTTCACAGAACGCCATGTGTTTGACTATTTTAACGCAGGCAGCCGGCTGAATTACCGCAACGAAGATGCTTACAGGTCGGTTACCATATATTTTTAAAGAAAAAAAGGATGCTCCGGAGAGCATCCTTTTTTGTTGTTGTTTTAGTTTACAGCATCTTTCAGAGCCTTACCAGCTTTGAACTTGGGAGCCTTGGAAGCATTGATCTTCATTTCCTCGCCGGTCTGAGGATTTCTGCCGGTCCTGGCAGCTCTCTCGGTTACTTCAAATGTTCCAAATCCAACCAACTGTACTTTTTCTCCCTTTTTCAAAGCTGCAGTAATCACTTCGGTCATTGCGGTGAGCGCTTTTTCAGCGTCCTTCTTAGAAAGCTCGGCCTTGTCAGCAACAGCTGCAACTAAATCTGCCTTATTCATAAGAAAGTTCCTCCTTTGATTTAATACAACTATATTTATAGCTTGTTTGCCGTATTTTGTCAAGTATTTTAATACACGTGAATATTGCATTTTAAAATGGTTTGTGATAGTATATCCAAATAAAATGGAAAAGAGAGGCAAATCATGATGGAAGCATCACCCAGAAACTTTATTGAGACTATGATCGACGAGGATCTGGCCGAAGGCGTGTACGATCACGTGTGCACCAGGTTCCCGCCGGAGCCCAACGGGTATCTCCATATCGGACATGCCAAATCCATTCTTCTCAACTATGGTCTTGCCCGGAAATACAACGGGACATTCCATATGCGGTTTGATGATACAAATCCCACAAAGGAAAAGGAAGAGTTTGTGGATTCCATCCTGGAGGACATCCGCTGGCTGGGAGCAGACTGGAGGGATCACCTTTATTTCGCGTCGGATTATTTTCCTCAGATGTATGAGGCGGCCGTAAAACTGATCAAAAAAGGCAAAGCCTATGTATGCGACCTGACGGCGGAGCAGATGCGGGAGTACCGGGGCACCCTGACACAGCCGGGCAAAAACAGTCCGTACAGGGACCGGACGGTAGAGGAAAATCTTACCCTCTTTGAAGCGATGAAGGACGGTAAATTTGATGACGGCGCCTGCGTGCTGCGGGCGAAGATCGACATGGCGTCGCCCAACATCAATATGCGGGATCCCATCCTTTACCGGGTAGCCCATATCAGCCATCACCGCACGGGGGACAAGTGGTGCATTTACCCCATGTATGATTTCGCTCATCCCATAGAAGACGCCATCGAAGGGATCACCCATTCCATCTGTACGCTGGAGTTTGAGGATCACCGTCCCCTGTATGACTGGGTCGTGCGGGAACTGGAGTATCCCATGCCTCCCAGGCAGATCGAGTTTGCCAAGCTGTACCTGACCAACGTGGTGACCGGAAAGCGGTACATCAAACGGCTGGTAGAAAACGGTACGGTAGACGGCTGGGACGATCCCCGGCTGGTGACCATCGCGGCTCTGCGCCGGCGCGGCTATACGCCGGAATCCATTCAGCGGTTTGTGGAGCTGTGCGGCGTGGCAAAAGCGAACAGTTCCACGGATTACGCCATGCTGGAGTTTTGTATCCGGGAGGATCTGAAGCTGAAGCGGACCAGGCTTATGGCGGTGACGGATCCGGTAAAGCTGATCATCGATAATTATCCGGAGGGACAGACAGAATGGTTTGAGGTGGACAACAATCAGGAAAATCCCGAACTTGGCAGGAGAAAGGTTCCCTTCGGCAGAGAACTCTATATTGAGCGGGAAGACTTTATGGAAACACCACCCAGAAAATATTTCCGCCTGTTCCCCGGCAATGAAGTGCGGCTGATGAACGCTTATTTTGTCACCTGTACAGGCTGCGAGAAGGATGCGCAGGGCAATGTGACCGCGGTACACTGCACCTACGATCCGGAAACGAGAAGCGGCAGCGGCTTTACGGGGCGAAAGGTGAAAGGAACCATTCACTGGGTATCCGCGGAGCATGGAAAAAAAGTAACGATGCGGCTCTATGAGAATCTCGTGGACGAAGAGAAGGGCGTGTATGATGAAGACGGCAATGTCAATCTCAATCCGGATTCCCTGAAGGTGACGGAAGGTTATGTGGAGCCGAATATTGAGGATGTAAGACCCTATGACAGTTTCCAGTTTGTGCGGCAGGGCTTTTTCTGCGTAGACGCGAAGGATTCCCGGCCGGGAGAACCGGTGTTCAACCGGATCGTTTCCCTGAAATCCGGGTTCCGCCTGCCCAAAGCCTGAAAAAATGTATAAAAAACCGGAAGGCCGCTTGGCGGCTTTCCGGTTTTTCACGCAATGAGAGATGCGGCGGTCACATGACCGCTTTTTATTTGTCTTCTTCTGCTTCCGCTTCGGCGGCAGGAGCACCGTCCAATGTTTCCAGATCCTTCAGATCCTCCGGTTCACAGACCCGAGAATCATCCGGCGCGGTTTCATCCTGTTCCGAAGGAGCCGTGCAGTTGATGTGGACATAGTTTCTGGAAGGATTTTCCTCTGAAACGGCTTCCTCATCTTCCGCGTATTCGTTATCAATGGCTTCCGGACTTACTTCGGACGCCTCTTCACTCTTTTTGCGGACGAGAATGGCAGCTCCGCCCAGGGCTGCGCCTGCCGCAAGAAGACCAAGCAGCATTTTACCCAGTTTTTTCATGGTGTTTCATTCCTTTCGTGAAAAGTAAACATATTGTAATACATTTTGGCGGAAAAGGAAAGACATTATTTCAAAAATATTGCATTTTCCGGCTGATTCGTTTAAAATGGGAATATCTGTGTATTTCTGTTTTTCTGAAAAAACGTATGATAAACCGACCGAGGTGTGCATAATGATGAAGTTGAGAAAAATACGAGCGATATCTATTCTTGTATGGGGGATATTGACGGTTCTTGTATTAGGCGGATGCGGCGGCGGATCAGGAGATGACGTGATGGAAACAGAAAAGCCCGACGCGAAAGATGTCATGAAGGAAGCAAAAGAACTGGATACCCAATGTATCAACGCGGTTTACACGCCGGACCGGCTGGTAGGATCGGTGGAGAAAGACATGTTCACTCCCTCCAGATGGGTGGACGAGGAGCAGATCGGCAGGCTTCTCATGACGGAAGAAGAGATCTGCAGCTACAATGAAAACGTGATGGAAGCCGGCACGGGCGTTGTGGATCTGTTTGCCATAGAAGATGAGACAGACGGCGATACGGTGGCGGCGCTGATTGAAAAATATCAGCTGAACGAAAACTATTATCTGAACGGTTCTCCTATTACGTGGGAGGAAATGGAAATACTGAAGAAAAAGCGCAATCTGGATGCTCTGGCCGGAGAGGATGCTCTTACGGTGGGGTATGGGCTGGTGGCCGTTCCGGCCGATCTGCGCAGTTTTCCTTCGGCTGATCTCTACAACAAAAAACCGGAGGAGCCGGAAAGCGATTACTTCCAGGAAAGCCTTCTCGCCGTAGGCGAAGGCGTGCGGATCTATCACTATACAGAGGATCGGGAATGGGCATTTGTCCAGGCGAAAAACTACGCGGGATGGGTGCGAGCGGAAAATCTGTGTCTCTGCACCCGTGATGTCATGCGGCAGTACACGGAAAATCCCCAGTTTCTCGTGACGCTCAGTCCTCAGCGCGTAGAAGCGGACGGCAGAGAGCTCTCTCTGCCCATGGGAATACGCCTTCCCTATACGGAATCGGACGGAGCGATCTGCGCGCTGATACCCGAACCGTCAGATGTTGTGCAGGAGGATCATAAGTTCTTGTCCGTTCCCCTTAAGGACGGCGCATGGCATATAGGCTACCTCCCGTTTACCCGGACACAGTTGATCAATCAGGCCATGAAGCTCCTGAACATCTCCTATGGATGGGGCTGCAAGGGGGAGGATACGCTGGACTGTTCCGCTACTATGCTGTCGGTGTACGGCTGTTTTGGCTTTTCTCTTCCAAGAAACACATCGGACATGAAAAAAATACCGGAAAACAATACGGATCTTTCCGGGTACGGGCCCGAGGATAAGACGGAGGTCCTTTCCGGCTGCCAGCCGGGATCACTCCTTTTGATGAAAGGCCATGTAATGATGCTTCTCGGCGTAGAAGACGGACAGGTGTACGCCCTCCATGATTTCAAAAGATATTTTTCAGACGAGGGCGAAAAGATCCCTGTGGAGCAGTGCACGGTTACGCCGCTGGATATCCAGCAGAACAGCCGCGGTACATATTCCTATCTGGACGGGGTCAATTGCTGTGTGGAGATCCGGTAAAATGTGGAAACGGTTTATTGCTGAGGATAAAAAATGACAAGACGATGCTGTATTTTTGATCTGGACGGAACGCTGGCGGACACTGTGGACAGCATGGCGTTCTGCTGCAACCGCGCCTTGGCAGGTGTGGGGCTGCCTCCTCATCCGGCAGAGAATTACAAGCGCTATGCGGGAGACGGAGCGGCCAATCTCGTGAAGCGGGCGCTGGAAGCGGCGGGAGACCGGGAATGTGCCTGCTTTGACAGGGCCTATAAAGCTTACCGGGAATTGTTTCAGAAATATTGTATGTATCACGTAGTTCCCTACGACGGCATTCCCCGGACGGTGCGCACCATGAAAGCGCAGGGGGTGAAGCTGGCCGTTCTCTCCAACAAGCCCCACCTCCGGGCGCGGGAAGTGATCCGGGATCTGTTCGGAGACGGGTTGTTTGACTTCGTACAGGGAATGCTGGACGGACAGCCGGGAAAACCGGATCCTGCTGGTGTGTACCGCATACTGGAGCAGTTTGCCTGTGACGCGGCAGACTGCCTGTACGTGGGAGACACCAACACGGACATGCTTACGGGAAAAAATGCCGGGCTGTATACGGTGGGCGTTACCTGGGGCTTTCGGGACAAAAAGGAACTTGCGGACGCCGGGGCCGATATAATAATCGACAGACCGGAGGAACTGCTGGAACTGTAATCATAAAGAAAGAAGGAAACAGGATGAAGATCGGATTTATCGGAGGCGGACATATCGCGACCTCTATCATGGAGGGAATGCTGAAGAAACAGACGGCAGCACCGGAGGACATCATCGTATATGACAAGCGGAAGGATGCGCTGGACGCTCTTGCGCAGCGTCTGGGAATTACCGCGGCTGATTCCGCCGGACAGGTGGCGGATCTGTCGGATTATTGTATCATCGCAGTGAATCCCGGCGCGGTAAAAGAAGTGGCGGAGGAATGTGCCGGACACGGTACTGCCGCCACCGTGTTCATCTCCGTTGCCCTGGGACAGACCATTGCCATGGTGGAATCTTATTTTGGCGTGCCGAAAAAGATCATCCGCGCCATGCCGAACACCCCGGCCCTTGTAGGGGAGGGCATGACTGCCGTCAGCCTCAACCGGCTTGTGACGCAGGAGGAGCTGGATACTGCCTGCGCGATACTGAGAAGCTTCGGAAGAGCGGAAGTGATCGGGGAGAGCCAGATGGAGGCCGTGGTGGGCATCAGCGGGAGCAGTCCCGCATATGTGTACATGTTCATCGAAGCCATGGCGGACGCCGCCGTGGCCGGAGGCATGCCCCGGAAGACAGCCTATACCTTCGCCGCTCAGGCGGTGCTGGGCAGCGCGAAAATGGTGCTGGAGACAGGAGAGCATCCCGCGGCATTGAAAGATGCGGTGTGCACGCCCGGCGGCTCTACCATCGCAGCGGTGGAAGCGCTGGAGCAGAACGGGTTCCGGAGCGCCGTGATACAGGCTGTTCATGCCTGTATGGATAAGGCAGGAGGCAGGAAATAAACAGGTATGAAGATATTCGCAAAATACTTACGTCCATACATCGTTTCCATGATACTGGGGCCTCTGTGTATGATCGTGGAGGTTATAGGAGAAGTGCTGATGCCGTTTTTCCTGGCGCGGATCATCAATGACGGCGTTGGGTATTCCGGGGAAGGAATGGGCGTCCATTTCATTGCCGCCATGGGGGTCCTCATGGTATGCACCGCTCTTTTTATGATGATCGGCGGTATCGGCGGAGCGTTTTTTGCCATCCGCACGGCTACCGGTTTTGCCGACGGTCTCAGAAGGGATATATTCCGCAAGATCCAGGCGTTTTCCTTTGCAGATATTGACAGGTTCAGCACCGGCTCCCTGGTGACCCGGCTGACCAATGACGTGACACAGATACAAAATATCATCGTCATGATCATGCGCATGGCCCTCAGGGCTCCCGGTATGTTTATCGGCGCGCTGGTCATGGCATTTATCATGAATCCCAGTCTGGCCATGGTGATCTTTGTGATGATCCCTGTGCTCGTGGTGGGGATACTGGTCGTGCTGAAGATCTCTTTTCCCCGTTTCCGCCGGATGCAGGCGGGACTGGACAGCCTGAATGCTACAGTGCGGGAGAGCGTCACCAACGTGCGGGTAGTAAAAAGCTTTGTGCGGGAGGATATGGAGTGCGGCAAGTTCAACGATGCCAACATAGAGCTGCAGGAGAGCACTCTGCGGGCCATGGGCCTGATGATCTTTGTCATGCCTCTTATGCAGCTGGCCACCAACGCCACGACACTTGCCGTGGTGTATCTGGGCGGGAACCAGATCATCGGCGGCGTCATGGATGCCGGTGATCTCAGCGCTTTTATCAATTATGTGACCCAGATATTATCCTCGCTTATGTTCCTGTCCATGATCATCATCAACAGCACCCGCGCCCTTGCCTCCGCCCAGCGTATCCGCGAGGTACTGGAGACGGAACCGGATGTGGACGATGTTCATGCCGGGAAAAAGGACGCGCAGGTGTTAAAGGGCAGGGTAGAATTTAAAGATGTGTCTTTCCGGTACCACAAAAATTCTGACGAGTGGGTGCTGTCCCATATCAGCGCCGTAGTGGAGCCCGGCAAGACAATCGGAATCATCGGCTCCACCGGATGCGGCAAATCCACGCTTGTACAGCTGATCCCCAGATTATATGATGTGGACGAAGGCAGTGTGCTGGTAGACGGCATCGATGTAAGAGAATACAGCCTGGAACATCTGCGGGACGGTGTGGGCATGGTCCTGCAGAAAAATGAATTGTTTTCCGGGACCATCTCCGAAAATCTTTTATGGGGCGATCCGGACGCTTCCGCTCAGGAAGTGACTGAGGCGGCCGGCTGCGCCCAGGCGGACGGTTTCGTGTCGTCCTTCCCGCAGGGTTACGAGACTGTGCTGGGGCAGGGCGGCGTCAATGTATCCGGCGGACAGAAGCAGCGGCTCTGTATTGCCCGGGCGCTGCTGAAAAACCCCCGGATCCTTATACTGGACGACAGTACCAGCGCCGTAGATACTGCCACGGAGGCCCGCATCCGCGACGCGTTTGACCATCAGCTGAAGGATACTACAAAATTTATCATTGCCCAGCGCATCTCCACGGTGAAGGAGGCAGACTGCATCTGGGTGATGGACGACGGGAAGCTGGTGGGACAGGGTTCTCATGAAGAACTGCTGAAGGACTGCGTTCCGTATCAGGAGATCTATTATTCCCAGACAGAGGAAGAAAAGAAGGTGTCTGCGTAATGGCGGTGAACAGAGAAGCGCTGCTGAAAAAATACGGCGCGTCGGAAGCTGCTCCGTCCAGGGGTCCTTCCATGGGCGGTCCGGGGAGACGGAACAATAAATATATTGCCGCCAGAGGAAAGCCGAAAAATCTTCTTTCCTCCGTCATGCGTCTGTTTTCCTATATGGGAAAGGACAGATACAAACTGATCCTTGCGGTGGTGAGCGCTATCGTATCGGCCGTGACCCTTCTGGGCGGCTCCTATCTTATCCGGCCGGTGCTCAACGCGGTAGTGGACGGAACGGTTCCGGCGGCGGAGAAGATAGATGCGCTGCTCAACGGTCTTCTTGTGATGTTCGTTTTGTACATCGTCGGCGTTGCTACGGCCTACAGCCGTTCTTATTTTATGCTTCACGCGGGCCAGAACGCGATAGTGCGCATCCGGGAGAATCTGTTCGCCCGGCTGGAGCGCCTGCCGGTGCGGTATTACGATACCCACAGCCACGGCGAGATCATGAGCCGGTTTACCAATGATATCGACGCCATCGGGGAACTGGTCAACAATACGCTCGTACAGTTTATTACGGGGATCATGAGCATTGCCATCACCCTGTTCCTCATGCTGTACACCAATCTGATCTTAAGCGCCGTCGTCCTGCTGATGATGCCGGTGATCGTTATGGCAGGCCGTTTTATCGGCGGCCGCAGCCGCAGATATTACCGGGGACAGCAGACGGCTCTCGGCGCCCTGAACGGATACATTGAGGAGATGGTCACCGGGCAGAAGGTAGTAAAGGTGTTCAACCATGAGTCCGTGGCCACGGAAGAGTTTGACGAGCTCAGCGGATTTCTGCGGGAACGGCAGATGGACGCTCAGTTTTTCGGCGGTATCATGGGACCGGTGGTAGGCAATCTCAGCCAGGTATGCTATGGCATTGTAGCGGCCGTCGGCGGGATCCTGTGCATTACCAGCGGATTTGATATCGGCGGCCTGACGGTGTTCACCAATTACGCCAGGCAGTTTTCCCGCCCGATTAATGAACTGTCCATGCAGATGAATACCGTGTTTGCCGCCCTGGCGGGCGCCGAGCGTGTGTTTGACGTCATGGACCAGCCGCCGGAGGCAGAGGATAAAGAAAACGCCGTCGCGCCGGAAAAGGTGGACGGGTATGTGCGTCTGGAACATGTGACGTTCTCCTATGATCCCGGACACGTGATCTTAAAAGACGTGTCCTGTTACGCCAGGCCGGGACAGAAGATCGCTTTTGTGGGTTCTACCGGCGCGGGAAAGACTACCGTCACCAACCTGCTCAACCGTTTTTATGATATCGAAGAAGGCACCATCACGCTGGATGATATAGATATAAAGGACTACCGGCGGGATTTCCTGCGGAAAAACATCGCCATGGTCCTGCAGGATACCCATCTGTTTACCGGCACGGTCATGGAAAATATCCGGTACGGAAGACCGGACGCCACGGACGAGGAAGTAAGAGAGGCGGCCAGGATGGCCTGCGCCGACGGCTTTATCCGGCGTCTGAAACACGGATATGACACTATGCTGGAGGGAGACGGCACAAATCTGAGCCAGGGCCAGCGGCAGCTTTTGAATATTGCCAGAGCCGCCATCTCAAAGGCGCCGGTGCTGATCCTGGATGAAGCTACCAGCTCGGTGGATACCCGGACGGAGCGTCTCATCGAAAAGGGTATGGATACGCTCATGTCCACCCGGACTACCTTCGTGATCGCCCACCGGCTCTCTACGGTGCGAAATTCCAACGCGATCATGGTGCTGGAGCATGGGGAGATCATAGAACGGGGCACCCACGAGCAGCTGCTGGAGCTGAAGGGAAGATATTATGAACTGTATACGGGGAAGGCGGAGCTGGACTGAGGCCGGAAGCCGCCTTCAGAGAGGAAACAGGATTGGAACAGTATCACGTACCTGTCATATATAACAAGATCAAGCCGGGACGGACCATCCGCGCCCATGTGCCCGGCTCAAAAAGCATTACCAACCGGGCGCTTCTGATCGCCGCTCTGGCAGACGGCACAAGCCGCCTGACCGGGGCGCTGTTCAGCGAGGATTCCGTTGTGTTCCTGGAAGGGCTCCGGCAGCTGGGCTTTGCTATCAGAGAGGATGATTCTGCCTGTACGGTAGAGGTTACCGGTCTGGGAGGGCCTGTGCCGGTAAAGGAAGGATCGGTCTATGTGGGAAGCGCCGGCACGGCGGCGCGGTTCCTCACCGCTTATCTGGGCATGAGCGAAGGATGTTTTCACATGACCGCGTCTCCCCAGATGGAACGGCGTCCCATGGCGCCTCTTCTGGAAACGCTTTCCCATATAGGGACGCAGTTTACGTTTCATAAGGAACCGGGACATTTTCCCTTTACCATTTCATCCAAAGGCATATCCGGTCCTTACAGCCTGACAGTGGATATCCGGCACAGCAGCCAGTTTTTGAGTGCCCTGCTCATCAGCAGCGTCATAAGTGACGATGACGTGGAGATTTCCATCGAGGGTTCCCACGGCATGGCGTATATCGATATGACCGCCGCCATGATGTCCCAGTTTGGCGTGACGGTGGAGCAGACCGGGGAACGGAGGCTCCTTGTAAGGGGCAGCGGAAGATACACCCCGGGAGCGTA
Source organism: uncultured Lachnospiraceae bacterium (assembly GCA_947623905.1). Lineage (GTDB taxonomy): Bacteria > Bacillota > Clostridia > Lachnospirales > Lachnospiraceae > CANQHX01. The sequence continues at coordinate 10,943 of CANQHX010000021.1, read as the reverse complement.
TTCCATTGAGCCGGATGTTTCCGCGGCATGTTACTTTTATGCCATGTGCCCGCTGCTGGGGATTCCCGCAAAGGTGGACGGCGTAAAGGTGCACTCCATTCAGGGGGATATCTGGTTTTTGAAGATCCTGGAACAGATGGGCTGCCGCCTGAAAGAGACAGAGGACGGCTTGTGGCTGTATCCCCCCGCCGACGGCGTGATCCGGGGCATTACCGCCGACTTGTCCGCCTGCTCGGATCAGACCATGACACTGGCGGCCATCGCGCCCTTTGCCGACCGTCCCGTGACCATCACGGGGATCGGGCATATCCGCTACCAGGAAAGCAACCGGCTGGAAGCCGTATATACGGAGCTGGTAAAACGAGGCATACAATGCCGGAAGGGGGAAGACTGGCTGGAGATCCATCCCGGCAGTCCGGCTCCCGGGGCGATCCGAACATATGACGATCACCGCATGGCCATGGCATTTACCCTTATGGGACTGCGCGCGGAGGGCATCATCATAGAGGATCCCTTATGCTGCAGAAAGACCTTTGCGGGCTACTATGACCGGCTGGCCGAAGTGATAAAACATCTGACAGACTGAGGAGGAAAAAGCGGTGGCACAGATGACGCCTATGATGCAGCAGTATATGCAGACGAAGGCAGAATATCCGGATTGCATTTTGTTTTACAGGCTCGGGGATTTTTATGAAATGTTTTACGACGACGCCCTTACCGCGTCCAGGGAACTGGAGATCACGCTCACGGGAAAAAACTGCGGTCTGGAAGAACGGGCCCCCATGTGCGGAGTGCCTTATCACGCTGTGGAAGGGTATCTGAACAAGCTGGTGTCAAAGGGCTACAAGGTAGCGATATGTGAACAGATGGAAGATCCGGCGCAGGCAAAGGGCATCGTCCGGCGGGAAGTAGTGCGCATCGTTACCCCCGGGACCAATCTGGACGTCCAGGCGCTGGATGAGACAAAAAATAATTATATCATGTGCATCGTGTATACGGAGGACCGGTTCGGCGTATCTGCCGCGGATGTGACGACCGGGGCATTTTGCGTGACGGAACTGGAGGAAAAAGATAATCTCCTCAATGAGATCTACCGCATTATGCCTTCTGAGATCATATGCAATAACGCCATGTACATGAGCGGGGTGCCGCTGGACGAGCTGAAGGACCGGCTGCACATTACCGTATATCCCATAGAGGACCGGTATCTGGATGAGGAGAACTGCTGCAGGGAGCTGACGACCCATTTTCACGTACATTCTGTGGAAGGCCTGGGCATCGCCCACATGAACAGCGGGCTGATCAGCGCGGGAGCGCTGCTCACCTATCTGCTGGAGACGCAGAAGAACCAGCTGGAGCATATGCGGGAGCTGTCCACCTATACCATAGGAAAATCCATGGTCATCGACACGGCCACGCGGCGGAACCTGGAGCTGACAGAAACCCTCCGGGAGAAAAACAAAAAGGGATCTCTTTTGTGGGTCCTGGACAAGACAAAGACCGCCATGGGAGCCAGATATCTGAGAAGCTGCATCGAACAGCCTTCTATTGACAGGGAAGAGATCTCCCGGCGGCTGGACAGTGTAGAGGAGCTGTATAAGGACAGTATCCTGCGGGAAGAACTGCGGGAATACCTGCAGCCGGTATATGACCTGGAACGGCTGCTGAGCCGGATCAGTTACCGCACGGCCAACCCCAGGGATCTGATCGCATTCCGCAATTCTCTTGCCATGCTGCCGCATATCGCCGCCCTTCTGGGCGACTGCGCAAGCGCTGATCTGAAAAAGGCCGCGGAGGAACTGGATACTCTGCCGGATCTCTATACCCTGCTGGAACAGTCCATTCCGGATGACCCGCCCATCTCCGTGCGGGACGGCGGCATCATCAAAGACGGATTCCACGAGGAGGTGGACCGGCTGCGCAGCGCCAGAACAGAAGGAAAAAACTGGCTTGCCCGGCTGGAGGAAAAGGAAAGGGAAGCCACGGGCATCAAAAACCTGCGGATCCGTTACAACAAGGTGTTCGGATATTATCTGGAGGTGACCAACTCCTTTAAGGACATGGTCCCGGATTATTATACGAGAAAACAGACCCTTGCCAATGCGGAGCGTTACATCACGCCGGAATTAAAGGAACTGGAAGATACGATCCTGGGAGCGGAAGACCGGCTCGTGTCCCTGGAATACCAGCTGTACTGCCAGGTGCGGGAGCAGCTTGCCGCCCAGATCACCCGCATACAGACGACAGCCCGCGCGCTGGCGCGCCTGGACACGTACTGTTCCCTTGCCCATGTGGCGTCGGTCAACGGTTACGTGCGCCCGGGACTCAATGAAAAGGGGATCATAGAGATCCGGGAGGGCAGGCATCCCGTGGTGGAAAAAATGATGCCTGCCAATCAGTTCGTAGCCAATGATACGTTCCTGAATAACGGAAAGAACCGGATCGCTATCATCACGGGCCCCAATATGGCGGGCAAATCCACTTATATGCGGCAGACGGCGCTTATCGTGCTCATGGCGCAGATCGGAAGCTTTGTGCCGGCAAAGGAAGCCAATATCGGGATCGTGGACCGCATTTTTACGAGAGTAGGGGCGTCCGACGATCTGGCAAGCGGACAGAGCACCTTTATGGTGGAGATGACGGAGGTCGCCAATATCCTCCGGAGCGCCACCGGCAACAGCCTGCTGATCCTGGACGAGATTGGCAGGGGCACCAGTACGTTTGACGGTCTCAGCATCGCCTGGGCGGTGCTGGAGCATATCAGCAGCACAAAGCTGCTGGGCGCGAAGACGCTGTTCGCCACCCATTACCATGAGCTGACAGAGTTGGAGGGCAGGCTGGCCGGCGTGAACAATTACTGCATCGCCGTTAAGGAGCAGGGAGATGATATCGTGTTCCTGCGCAAGATCATCAAAGGCGGCGCGGACAAGAGCTACGGCATACAGGTAGCCCGTCTGGCCGGCGTGCCGGACAGTATCATCCAGCGCGCCAAGGAGATCGTGGCGGACCTGGTGGAAGGCGATATGGTACAGCGTGCCAAGGAGATCGCCCAGGTGTCAGGCACGAAAAAAACAAAGAAGCTGGAACCGGTGGAGCTGGAGCAGTTTTCCCTGTTTGACACAGTAAAGGACGATGACATACTGGAAGAACTCAAGGGGCTGGATATCAGTCAGCTGACGCCTCTTGCCGCTCTCAACAAGCTCAATGAACTGCAGAATAAGCTGAAGAACCGCTGGAAATGATCATACAGGATAAAAGAAACCGCGCAAACATTCCGGAGTGAGGAGTATTATGTCAGAGATCAAACTGCTGGATTCCCAGACAATCGATAAGATCGCGGCGGGAGAAGTGATCGAACGCCCTGTTTCCGTGGTAAAGGAGCTGGTGGAAAATGCCATTGACGCCGGAGCGACGGCCGTTTCCGTGCATATTAAGGACGGCGGCATTTCCATGATCCGCGTGACGGATAACGGCAGAGGGATCCCCGGCGCTCAGGTCCCCCTGGCATTTCAGCGCCATGCCACAAGCAAGATACGTTCCGTGGAGGATCTGCTCACCGTCAGCAGTCTCGGATTCCGCGGAGAAGCTTTGTCCAGCATCAGCGCTGTGGCCAGAGTGGAGCTGTTCACCAAGACGAAAGAAGATTTCATGGGCATCCACTATATGATCGAGGGCGGCAGGGAGCGTCTCATGGAAGGAGCCGGTGTGCCGGAGGGCACGACCTTTACCGTGCGGGATCTGTTTTACAACACGCCGGCCCGCCGCAAATATCTGAAAACGCCTCAGACAGAAGGAAGCTATGTGCAGGAGCTTATGACGCAGTTTGCCCTCGCGAACCCGCATATTGCCTTGAAGCTGTCCGTGAACGGGCAGACAAAGCTGCAGACGACGGGAAATCTTTCTCTTAAGGAGGTTGTCTATCAGGTATGCGGCCGCGGGGCGGTTCAGTCTCTTGTACCGGTTTCCGGAGAGCGATCCCCGGAAACGGGAGCGGATACCCGGGAGCCGGAGACCATGAAAATAGAAGGTTTTCTCGGGAAACCTTTTGCCGGGCGGGGAAACCGCAATGGAGAATACTATTTCATCAACGGCAGATGCATCCGCAGCAATACCATAAGCAAGGCGCTGGAGGATGGATATAAGGGATATCTGATGCAGCACAAATTTCCGTTCGCGGTACTGTATTTTACGTTTCCCCAGAGGCTGATGGATGTAAATGTCCATCCGGCGAAACGGGAGCTGCGGTTTCAGAACGATCCCCAGGTATATGAATTTGTCTACGACACGGTCAGAAGGTGTCTTGGCGGCACGATGCTGCTGGATGAGGAGAGAACGGAGGAACCGGAGGAAAAAGCAGCGTCTCCGGTGGTGCTGTCCGAGCCTTTTGAGAAGGAACGGATGGAGGAGAGCAGGAAACTTCTGGCAGGCCGGATCCGCGAGCAGATGTCCACGCTGAAGGAAAGCAGTTTTATGCCGGATGTTCCGCTGAAAAAAGAAGAGGAAGTGCGTGAGAAAACGGTCTGGCCGGCATCTTCCGACGCGCTGGCAGCCGCCGGTGCGATATCCGGTACCGCAGAGGATGTGCAGCCGGTGCAGATGGAACTGTTTTCCGTCCAGAAGGAAAGTCTGTTCAGCAGTATACGGCTTATCGGCCAGCTGTTTGACACATACTGGCTTGCGCAATGGGAAGATAAATTTTACATGATCGACCAGCATGCGGCTCACGAGAAGATCCTGTACGAAGAAACGGTGAAGCGCCTTTCTGTCCGTCAGATGACAAGCCAGGTGGTGAGCCCTCCGGTTGTGCTGCACCTGTCGCCCCTTGACCGGGAAAAACTGGAAGTTTACCGGGAGGGATTTGAGCAGATGGGTTACCGGATCGAATCCTTCGGCGGAGATGATTTTGCGCTGACTGCAGTGCCGGACAACCTTTACCGTCTTACCGGCGCGGGATTTTTTATGGATGTGCTGGATGAACTGGAAACGGAGCGCAGGGGGAAAGCGGCGCCTGACGTGCTGCTGGACCGTATCGCGTCTGTATCCTGCAAGGCTGCGGTCAAGGGAAACATGCGGCTTTCCGCGGCAGAAGCGGAGGCAATGGTCAGACAGCTCATGACGCTGGATGACCCGTTCCACTGTCCTCATGGCAGACCCGTGATGGTCGCCATGTCCAGGACAGAGATAGAAAAGAAGTTTAAACGGATCACAGGTTGATATATGGAAAATGACAGCAGACAACCTCTTGTAGTACTGACCGGCCCCACCGCGGTGGGAAAAACGGCTCTGTCCGTTCTCCTTGCGAAGACCATCGGCGGGGAGATCATTTCCGCGGACTCCATGCAGGTGTACAGGCATATGGACATCGGCTCCGCAAAGGTCACGGAAGAGGAGAAAGACGGGGTCCCCCACTATCTGATCGATGTGCTGGACCCCACGGAAGAATTTAACATCATGCGGTTTCAGTCCATGGCGAAGGATGCCGTGAAAACCATCCTGCAAAAGGGCCGCATTCCCATCCTCACGGGAGGCACGGGATTTTATATCCAGAGTGTCATAAGGGATGTCGCGTTTACAAAGGAACCGTCGGACACTTCTTACCGGGACATGCTCCAGAAGCGCGCCCGGACCGAAGGGGAAACCGCGCTGCATGAAATGCTGGAACGCATCGATCCCGCGTCCGCCGGGGCCATACCTCCCGGGAACGTGAAGCGGGTGATCCGCGCCCTGGAATATTACCATCTGACCGGTGAAAAAATATCCGTCCACAACCAGCGGGAACGGCAGAAGCAGTCTCCGTATAATTACGTTTATTTTGTGCTCAACGATAAAAGAGAACGTCTCTACGCCGCGATCGACAGCCGGGTGGACGCTATGATGGAGCAGGGACTGGTGAAGGAAGTAAAGCGCCTGAAGGATATGGGGTGCACGCGGGGTATGACATCCATGGCCGGGCTGGGATACAAGGAGATACTGGATTATCTGGACGGCGTGTGTACTCTCGAGGAGGCTGTGTACCGGATCAAAAGGGATACCCGGCATTTTGCAAAACGGCAGCTCACATGGTTCCGCAGGGAACAGCAGGTGATCTGGCTGGATAAGGAATCCTTTGCTTATGATGACGCAGCTATTTTGAAGCGCATGACCGATATACTGAAAGACAGGCATATTATTTAAACGGGTGGAAGTATGAAAAACGACAAGGATCTGACACAGATGTATGAAGCTATAGGCATTTCCCGTCCTGTGCTGGATTTCGGGACTGCGGTACTGGAAGATCTGGCGGACCGCTTCAGAGAGATCGATGAGACGGCGGAATACAATCAGCTGAAAGTGCTGCAGGCCATGAGGAAACACAGGGTCAGCGACATTCACTTTGCCGCCACGACGGGATACGGATACAATGATCTCGGCAGGGAAACGCTGGAAAAGGTTTATGCAGAGGTGTTTGGCGCGGAAGCGGCTCTTGTAAGGCCGCAGATCACCTGCGGCACCCACGCTCTCAGCGTGGCTCTGTCCGGGAATCTCAGGCCGGGAGATGAACTGTTGTCTCCCGTAGGAAAACCATACGATACACTGGAGGAAGTCATCGGGATCCGTCCTTCACAGGGGTCTTTGGCGGAGTACGGCGTGACGTACCGGCAGGTGGACCTGCTGCCGGACGGAGGGTTTGACTTTGCGGGCATCCGCGCCGCCATCTGCGACCGCACGAGGCTTGTGACCATTCAGCGCTCCAAAGGGTATGATACGAGGCCTACCTTGTCGGTAGAGCGTATTAAGGAACTGATCGCGTTTATCCGTTCTGTTAAACCCGATGTGATCTGTATGGTGGACAATTGTTACGGGGAGTTTGTTGAAAAACTGGAACCCACACAGGTGGGAGCCGATATGTGCGTGGGATCTCTCATCAAGAACCCCGGCGGCGGCCTGTGCCCTGTGGGCGGCTATATCGCGGGGACAGAAGCGTGCATCGGGCAGGCGGCCCGCCGGCTCACTTCCCCCGGTCTCGGAAAAGAGGTCGGCCCTACCCTTGGCCTGCTCGGCAGCTTTTACCAGGGGCTGTTCCTGGCTCCCACCGTGACAGCCGGCGCGCTGAAGAGCGCCATATTTGCCGCCAACATTTATGAACGCCTGGGCTTTCCGGTGATCCCAAACGGAACGGAACCCAGATATGACATCATACAGGCCGTAACGCTGGGCACCCCGGAGCGGCTTATCGCTTTCTGTAAGGGGATCCAGGCGGCGGCTCCCGTGGACAGCTTTGTAGTTCCGGAACCATGGGACATGCCCGGTTATGACGCTGAGGTGATCATGGCAGCCGGAGCGTTCGTACAGGGGTCCTCCATTGAACTGAGCGCGGACGGTCCTCTGAAGGAGCCGTATGCGGTGTACTTTCAGGGCGGACTTACGTGGTATCATGGCAAGACCGGCATTCTGATGTCCCTGGAACAATTGTGCCGGGAAGGCCTGGTGCAGCTGCCTTCATAAAATGTTTAGAGAAAATTAACAATTATGCGGTGTATCTCATGTTACAATACAAATGTATTTCCTGAAACTATCAGGTTCTACAGCGTTTTACTGTAAATAGGGGATGATCGTTATGCTGTTTGACGCAAATGTTCCGGTGCTCAACTGCGATGTATATCATTTGCTCAGCTATTTTTTCGTGTACAGCATCATGGGATGGGCGGTAGAGTCGCTATATATGTCGGCCTGCAGCCGTAAATGGACCAACAGAGGTTTCATAAAAGGACCGATCTGTCCTATATACGGGATCGGAGCCCTGTCCGTCTATGTGATCCTGCAGCCGTTTCGGAACAATTATATCCTGCTTTACTTTTGCGGAGCCATACTGGCAACTTTTTTTGAATTCTGTGTTGCCCATATCATGGAAAGATTTTTAGGGGGCGTCTGGTGGGATTACCATGACAAACCGTTTAATTATAAAGGTATCATCTGTCTGGAGAGCACGCTGGCGTGGGGCGTGTATACAGTGCTCATGTTCGGATTTCTCCAAAAGATGAATCAGCTCATCGTTGAGACCGCGACAAGACGCTTCGGCCGCTCCTGTATCCAGGCTCTTCTGATCCTGCTGAGCGTGTATTACGTGTGTTCCTGTATCTGCGCCGTTGGAAGGGCAAGAGATATTGACATGGGACGCATCAAAAATATACGGGGAAATCTCCGGCAGAAGATCCATTCACACCGAAAAAACAGATAAGGAGATATAGGATGAAATATGCTGCAAAAAAAATATGTTCTTTTTTCCTGATGGTCACTCTGGTGATGGGACTGACCGTTACTGGTATGGGAGAGGGACTGACCGACGCGGAAAGGGAGCGTGATAAAAAGAGCAAGCTCATGGATGAATTATCCATGACGATGGAAGAAATGGCTGGCGGTGATGTGAAGATCACGATAAAGACCGCGCCTTTTTCCAGGACCGACCTGCAAAATCAGATAGCGCTCACCTATGACACCGACGCGTTTTCCTGCAGCAGGGAGGATATAGCGATATCTGATGAACTTAGAAACCTGTCGATGGACTTTATGATGTCCAACATTATGGAGACAAAAGGCCAGGTCAGGTTTGCATTTTTTAAGATTGGAGAGATCGCGGTCGACAGGGAAATGGAACTGATGACCGTTGTTTTTCACAGGAAAACGATCACTGGGCCGGTGAAATTTGATCTGTATTATTGGTTCAGGGCGTCGACCGGGGTTCAGGATAAATGGCTGGTGGACACAGAATGGTACAATATGCCGGAACCTTCGGAAACGCCGACCCAGAGTCCGGAGCCATCGGAAATACCGACCCAGAGCCCGGAGCCATCGGAAACGCCGACTCAGAGCCCGGAGCCTTCAGAAACGCCGACCCAGAGTCCGGAGCCTTCCGGACAGCCGGATATTCCGCAGACGGAAGCGCCGCTCCTTTACGGTGAACTTAACGGGGATGCCCGGATACAGGTGGATGACGCATTATGTATTTTAAACATAGTAGTAAAAAACATTCAGCCCACAGAACTGCAGAAAATGGCGGCTGATCTGGACGGCGACGGCAGGATCTCTTCCCGGGATGCCCTCTGTATCCTGAAAAAATGCGCGGATCCGTCTTACAAGTTTCCCGTGGAAGAGGAAATCACGGGAAATGATTAAAAAACCCTTTATGACGGATGCGTTTTATGATAAAATAATGTATGACGCAGGTAGATGGTTGCCTGTATGCATACTGATAAAGGAGATAGATCATGAAAAAAAGCATAAAAAGAATAATCTGTGCTCTGCTTACGTTTTCCATGATAATGGGACTGACATTTACAGGTATGAGTGAGGAAACGGATCTTCCGGTCGTATCACAGCTGACGGGCGATCATCTCTTCATGACCATAGAAGAAGTCTCGCCGGATACGCTTTCCCTGACCATACATACAAAAGCGTTCAAAACAAAAGATCTGATTAATGACATGCTCCTCATGTATGATAATGAGTGTTATACATGTGAGAGCAGAGACTTTAGACTTTATTCTATTTTTTCATCGATTTCTGCCCGCAATGTGTCCCAGAAATATGGCGCGATATGGTTTTCTTATGCGTATCATGGTAATTTTGTGAGCCAGAACGGGGAAGTTTTGGCTACGGTGACATTCCATAAAAATAAAACGGTGGAGGATTCTGTTTTCCGGCTGTACTATGATTTTGAGGACAATGACGGAGTGAGGGAGCCTGCCCTGACTTATCTCGCCTGTACGTTACCGTATTCAGACAATGGCTCCGGGACAACCCCTACGCCGGGGCAGTCTGCAGATCCCGCAATGCCTGGAGATGTCAACAAGGACGGCAGTATAAAGGTCGATGACGCGCTGATCATCCTGAAGATTGTTGTGGGAGCTTATAAACCTTCCGAAGAAGAAAAATTGCTCGCGGATGTTGATAATGTGACAGGTATTACTGTCAGCGACGCGCTGTGTGTTCTGCGGAAAGTTGTTATCAGCGATTATAAATTTCCCTATGAACAATGACCGGATCAGTCGGGATGAATGATCGGATAAATATATATTGTTATTTATAAAACGAAACAGGAGGAGGATCATTATGGACAATGTAGCAAAAATGAAATTGGGTATCGTTGCGGTAAGCCGCGACTGTTTCCCCGAGTCTCTCTCGGTCAACCGCAGAAAGGCCCTTGTGGAGGCTTATACGAAGAAGTATGGCAGTGATGACATTTACGAGTGTCCCATCTGCATCGTGGAGAGCGAGATCCATATGGTACAGGCGCTCGAGGATATCAAAAAAGCCGGGTGCAACGGTCTGGTGGTTTATCTCGGCAACTTCGGACCCGAGATCTCCGAGACGCTTCTCGCGAAGCATTTTGACGGCCCTGTCATGTATGTGGCCGCCGCGGAGGAGAGCGGCGACGATCTGGTACAGGGCAGAGGAGATGCCTACTGCGGTATGCTCAATGCCAGCTATAATTTAAAGCTCCGCAACGTAAAGGCGTACATACCGGAATATCCTGTAGGGGATGCGGAAGCATGCGCCGACATGATAAAAGAGTTTGTTCCCATTGCCAGAGCCATCTATGCCCTGCAGAACCTGAAGGTGATCTCTTTCGGACCCAGACCTCTGAATTTCCTTGCCTGCAACGCGCCCATCAAGCCGCTCTATGATCTCGGCGTTGAGATCGAGGAGAATTCCGAGCTGGATCTGTTTGAAGCGTACAAGAATCATGACGGCGACAGCCGTATCCCCGAAGTGGTGGCCGACATGGAGAAGGAGCTTGGCACAGGCAACAAGAAGCCTGAGATCCTGCCGAAGCTTGCCCAGTATGAGCTGACGCTTCTTGACTGGATCGAGGCTCATAAAGGCTACCGGAAGTATGTGACCATCGCCGGAAAATGCTGGCCCGCGTTCCAGACACAGTTCGGCTTTGTACCCTGCTATGTGAA
>CANQHX010000020.1 GCA_947623905.1 uncultured Lachnospiraceae bacterium | reverse complement strand
TCTTCCCGGGATGCCCGGACAAATCCTCTTGTGCCCTCCATGGCGTATTTCACCATATTGCTGTAGAGGTTTTCCAGCACCCGCCACAGTTTTTTCCCGTCTGTATATACCATGAGAGGTTCATCCGGCAGACTGCTCCGCAGGGTGAGCCTTTTTTGGTCCATGGATTCGCCGTACTCCCCGTTGGCCTGGCGCACCATCTCTCCGAAGTCCAGCATCGTACATTCCGGTTTCTCGTTCCCGGAGGAGAGCCGGGACAGCTCCAGCAGATCCTCCGTCAGGCTCTTTAGCTCCAGAGATTTCTTTTCCAGTATTTCCACATAGGATTCGCAGCCGCTGCCTTCGGGCAGCTTTTTTTTCACCATGGCCGTGTAATTGATGATGGAAGTCAGAGGCGTCTTCAGATCGTGGGACACGTTGGCGATCAGCTCTGTCTTCATCCGCTCATCCCGGATCTGCCGCGCGGCGGCGGCCTCCACCCCGTCCCGGATGTGGGACAGCTCCAGCCCAGCCCGGGCAAAGGGCCATGGCGGCAGCTTCTCTTTCACGGCCTCTCCCCGGGCAAGGTCCATGATCCTGTTTTCCAGAGAGAAATATCCAAATACGCCCCAAAGCAGGAGCAGCAGCGCGGCCGCGTCCGCGATCCAGCTAAGTGGGATGCCCAGAATCCATATATTTCCCCGCAGTATCTCATTGCCATTGATGAGCAGCAGCAGGCCAAAACAGCAGGAGATGACAAGCGCCCAGTGGGCTTTTCGCACCAGGGGTCGGCGGTAAAAGGCCGGGGCGGTGATCCGCGCGAACCGCTGGATAAAAAAGAGCAGGGCGTACAGATCCACAAACAGAAAGAGCATCAGACAGACGCCCCACTGCCGGAACGTATAGTAGAGCGACATCGCGTCTCCTTCCGGAGCCCAGAAAATATAAAAGAAATATTCCGATTCTGTATCTGCGAAAAATGCACTGTGGACGTATGAAAAGTCAGGGATGAACGTCTGCATATTGGCTGTATTTGTCTGTACCGTGTCTGTGGCGGAGTCGTACTGGTAGAAGCAGCCGTCTGTCTGTTCGATCAAGTGTTCCACGGATTGATAGTCAGGGTTCCGCCAGGTAGTATAGATCACCGGTCCGTCTTTTTCCAAAAAGCGGAAAAAGTATTGGGAGGATCCAACGCGGGGAGGGATCTGATAAAAGACCCGGCTGCCATCCCCGTCGGCCCGGGTCCGCTCCTCTGACCGGCCATGGGGAGAACGGGTCATGTTGGTGATCTCCGTGGACAGCCGCCATCCGGCATAGCCTGTCTCAGAGAAGGAATGGGTGGTAAACACATCCGTGCCAAAGAGAGAAAAGCACCGGTGCAGAAAATCCCCGGTGATACAGGCCAGGCATAAGGCCAGCAGCATGAGAAGCACAAGGAGGATGCGGATACCGATGGGATGATTTTCAACAACAGGATGTTTCATATGGCGCCTCCTTTCAGACCGTACTGCGAGGCCGGTCCCGCTCGAAGTCTTCTATCTTATAGCCAAGTCCCCATACGATCTTCAGGTACATGGGGTTTTTAGGGTCGATCTCTATCTTGTCCCGTATGTGGCTGATGTGTACCACCACTTTTTTCTCTGCCCCGTCGAAGGGCTCGTGCCACACCTGCTCGTAAAGCTGGGGGATGGAAAACACCTGTCCCTTGTGGCTGGTGAGAAAATAGAGGATGTTGTACTCCAGCGGGGTGAGCCGGATCAGCCGTCCGTTCACCCGCACTTCTTTTTTGACGTCGTCAATGGTAAGATCCCCTGTGCCGATGGCGTCTGTCTGCTCCAGACCGCCCAGCTTTGTGTAGCGGCGCAGGCTGGACCGCACTCTGGCCGTCAGCTCCAGGGGATTAAAGGGCTTTGTGATATAGTCGTCGCCTCCGGCGTTTAAGCCGATGATCTTATCTGTGTCCTGGGTGCGGGCGGATAAGAACAGGATGGGAAGCGGATTGGTCTTTCGTATGGTCCGCGCCACAGTGAGGCCGTCCATTTTGGGCATCATCACATCAAGGATCAGCAGATGGACCGTTTCGCGGGCCAGGACATCCAGCGCTTCCTTTCCGTCATAGCAGCAGAGCACCTCATAGCCTTCTTCTTCCAGATAAATCCGGATGATCTCCACGATCTCCCTTTCATCATCGCATACCAGAATTCTGTACATAAGCAGCTCCTTTCTGTTGGGGCAGCCTGCGGGACCAGAGTCCGGCAAGCCTATTGTCAGGTTTCATTATGCCATATTCCGTCTTTTTCTGCCACAGAGACACACGGATATCTTCGCCGCAGTAGGGGAGCGTACAGGGACGGGATGACATGAGGCAGGTCAGTTCCCCGCTTTCTTTCAGGGAAAGGAGCGTGCGGCTGCTGTCTATGATCCATACCCGCTGGCCGGGAAGGAGGCTGTCGGCAGGAGGATGGCTGACGGTCTCCAGTCTTCCGAAGCCCGACAGGCCGTTCTTGTCGTTCCAGCAGTATTGGTTGGAAAACAGCTGCCGGTTTCCGGGAAAATAGGCGGCGGCGAGGCAACCCACCCGCAGATCGGAATAGTAGAAGCTGTCTGTGGGCCTGACAGATCGGACTACGGTGTCCTTCCACCGGCTGTTCTGTTGGGACAGCAGAGCGCTCCGGCCGTACAATATGCCCCAGGCACTTACTGTCACGCAGAAAGCGGCCGCTGTTCCAAGAAAAATGGTCATCACAGTCTTTTTGGCCGTGGGCTTCTGCCGGGCAATGGCCGTGACGCAGCTTTCCACCGTCCGGGCGGCAGCAAGCCAGAACAGACCGGCCACGGGGAACAGGTAGCGGGGAATGTAGACAGGCTGTTTCAGGGAGCAGAGGAGGGATACGGCCAGCACAAGAAATATGACGAAAACAGCGGCGCACCCAGGGGCGTTCCATTTCTTTTTTCTCACAAGATGTGCTGTATGGATCAGCACCAGTGCCCAGAGGAACAGCCCCATAGCGGCGGCAGGCAGGAGGGGAAGGGAGCCCTGAAGGAAAAACGCTGCCGTCTCAAAAAACAGATGTGCCGAGTCCATGGTGATCCAGTAGCCGGAGGATACTGCCTGTATCTGCTTTAATGTGAGGAGCAGCCCCGGTGTGTAGGCTGCAGCCTGTACCGCTGCGCAGAGCAGCCACCGGCGCCTGTCTGCCCGGTCTTCCCGGATGCGGCACAGCAGATACAGCTCTATGCATCCCACAGCCAGCAGGGCGTAGTGGTGGGTGTACGCGGCGAGGGTTCCCCACAGGCACATGCCCGCCCATGGTCGTTTGTCGGCTGCGCCGGGACTGTCACAGGAGTTTCTTTCCGGTATCCGGCAGACGTTTAAGAAGGTCAGAAAGACCAGCAGCGCAGCCCAGGAGTACATGCGTATCTGGGTTCCGTAATAAAATGTGGCCGGGGAAAAAGCAAAGAGCAGGGTGAACAGCAGTCCGCACCGCCGGCCGTACAGGGGACTTATATGGGTCAGTCCCAGGATTGCAGTAAGGATCACGGGGATGACAGACAGAAGCCGGAGGAGCATGACCGCTCCGGACGGGTCGTTCACCGGAGAACATCCCGCAAACAGGAGAACGCCCCTTGCAAGAAGGGGATAGCCTATGGGATGCACGTCCTGTCGGACAGCCCTCAGAAACCCGGGCCAGTCCTGCTGCTGGAGACAGAGGGTAAAGGCCTCGTCAAACCACAGGGCGTCTGTGAATACAGCGGATATGTAGGTGACGCAAATGACAGCCAGAAGAAAGATATGGATACGTTTTGTCATGGATCAGCCGCCTCCCTTTTGTATGGCAGGAACGGGCCTGAGGGCCGTCCCTGCCTCTGTACTTCTGATGATAGCAAAGGAAGGTTAGGATAAAAGAAGGGAAAAGGTTAAGAATTGGTAAGGATATCCAAATTATTTTTTATATGGTTCAGTGTTTTTTACGCATCTCAAAATATCCCCACAGGATCACACCAAACACCATGATGCTGACGCTGCCGCCCAGGCAGAGCCGGCACAGCTCCGATGCCGGACCGGTCAGTTCTCCTGCCATATTTCCGGCTTTTACGGCGGCAAAGGCGGCCAGGCAGGGGATCAGAATCGCGCTTACTGCGTCAAACCCGTAAGGGATCTCCCTGTGGACGCGGATGCAGTACCAGAGAGCGCTGACGATCTGCACTCCCAGGAGGAGCCACAGGTAGCCGGAAAGACCGTAAACCGGCAGCAGTACGTACACCAGTCCCACACGCAGTATCATCACCGTCAGGTTGATGGCAAACACAGTGGCGGTACGGCCCATGCCGTGGAGAATGCTGGCCATGGTGGTGCTGACATACATGAGCGGGCACAGCCAGGCAAGGCCGGTGATATAGTATCCTGCCTGGTCGGAGTGAAAAAAGATGCGGCCCAGGTCATTGCCATATGTAAGAAACATGCCGGTGCAGAATATCCCGAGGATCAGCACGGCGCACAGAGAACTGCTGACAGTACCGGACAGGCCATGGCTTTTTTCGTCCTGCGCTTTTGCTACCTTCGGCAGCAGCATGGTGGTAAAAGAATTGACAAAGGTGGAGGGAAACAGGATGAAGGGCATGGCCATGCCGGTGAGCACGCCGAACATGGCATAGCTCTCGCTCTGGGTCATGCCCGCCTGCTGCAGCTGTCCGGGGATCAGTACGGCCTCCAGGCTCTGCAGGGCGGACAGTATGACACGGTTGCCGGTGACAGGTCCTCCCTGGCGGAAGAACACAGCGAAAAGCTCTCTGTCAGGCAGCAGGGTCTTCTTTCTTTTCGGGACCGATTCCAGTGTGACGCAGGTGGCGCATACCAGGCAGGAGGCGATCTCCCCGATGAGAAGGCCGCTGACAGCCACCGACACTGTGACGGGTCGGCCCTCGCTGACGGCGATCTGGCATAAGAGCCACACGCCGCCTACTCTTGCCAGCTGCTCCAAAAGCTCCGCCACAGAGGGCACAAGCGTTTTTTGCTGGCCAAAATAATACCCGCTGACGCAGATGTGCACAGCGGAGAGCGGAAGAGCGTATGCCAGGATCCGGAGAGCAGGCGCGCAGCCGGGTTCTCCCAGCATGTACAGGGCGATCTGCCGGGGAAAAGCGCAGAGCAGAAGGCTGCACAGTCCCGCCAGGGCAACGGACAGGATCAGGCCTGTGCGGAGCACTTTTCGCATACGGGCCTTATCCCCGTGGCTCGCGCCGATAAGCCGGGAGATGGTGAGCTGCGCCCCCGATGTGGACAGGGCGATGCACAGGGAAAAAAGGGGAAAGGTCATCTGATAGATCCCCAGCTGTTCTGCACCAATCTGCCTGGAGAGGAATATTTTGTAATAGAAGCCAATCAGTCGGGTGATGCATCCTGTGACTGTCAGCAGCAATGTGCCTTTTATGATAGGATGGGCGCCTTTTTTCACGTGCCTGCCTTCTCTCCGGAAAGCCAGAAAAAGCCGGAGAAGTATTGTTACAGCAAATATATGCGCAGACTGTCCATGACAGACCTTTAAATATGCAGACGTCCGGGCTTTGGAAGGAGTATGACAGTTTTATGAATACATTGATCTATCTGGATCATGGGGCTACCACCAGGACTGCTTCCGGGGTGGAAGCCGCCATGAAACCATATTTTCAGGAGGAATATTTTAACCCTTCTGGAAGTTACGGAAAAAGCGCTGTCTGCAAAAAAGCAGTAGAGCGGGCCAGAAGGCAGGTGGCGTCCGTGATCGGCGCGTCGCCGGACGAGATATATTTTACATCCGGAGGAACAGAGAGTGACAACTGGGTGCTGCAGAGAACAGCGGAAAGCCAGCAGTATCCGGGCGGGCATATTATCACTACCATGATCGAGCACAGCGCTGTTTTGAACACCTGCCGGCATCTGGAGCAGATGGGATACCGGGTCACCTATCTGCCGGTCAATGGCTACGGCATGGTGATGCCGGAGCAGGTGGATCATGCTATCACGGAAGATACGTGCCTGGTGTCGGTAATGTTTGCCAACAATGAGATCGGCACCGTAGAGCCGGTGGAAGCCATCGGAAGGATATGCAGAAGATACGGGGTGCTGTTCCACACCGACGCGGTGCAGGCGTTCGGCCAGATCCCCATCGACGTGAACCGCATGCACATTGATTTTTTAAGCGCCAGCGCCCACAAATGCTACGGCCCCAAGGGAGTGGGATGCCTGTATGTGAGAAAGGGGCTGGAGCTGGAACCGCTGCTTTTTGGCGGCGGACAGGAAAACGGGGGACGGTCCGGCACGGAAAACGTACCGGGCATTGTCGGATTCGGAAAAGCGGCGGAACTGTCGGGACGTACCCTGGGTCAGAGGATGCGCCGCCAGAAGCAGATGCGGGACTGGTTCATGGGCAGGGTCACCACGGAGATCCCCATTGCAAAAATAAACGGCCATCCCGTACAGCGGCTCAGCAACAACATCCACTTTTCCTTCCCCGGTTATCCCGCGGGGGAGATACTGGAGCAGCTGGACAGAGCCGGTATCTGCGCCTCCAGCGGCAGCGCCTGCGCAAGCCATTCCGGGGAGCCGTCCCACGTGCTGACGGCCATCGGGCTGGATGACGCGTGCATTTCCGGGGCCATCCGCATGACCATCGGAAAGGATACCACGAGAGAAGAACTGCAGTATACGCTGGAAGTGCTGAAGAAGATCATAAAATAGAATAAGAAAAAATCATTTAAAAAACATTGTCCATATGGGCTTACAGTCCGCCATGGACCCCGTAAGCCGGTATGGACAATGTGAATTTCTTCGCCGATCAGTAATCTGACACATCAAATTCCCGATCTTTATAGTAAAATTTTCGGTCTGCGTCCGTGATCTTTCGGATGATCCTGCAGGGATTGCCCGCGGCGATCACATTGTCCGGGATATCTTTCGTGACCACGCTGCCCGCTCCGATCACAGCATTGTCGCCGATGGTCACACCCGGCAGGATCACAGCGCTGCCGCCGATCCACACATTGTTTCCTATGACAACGGGGATCCCGTACTCATATCCGGAGTTTCGGCTGTCAGGATGAACAGGATGCCCGGCAGTATAGATGGAAACATTCGGCGCGATCATAACATTGCTGCCAAATGTTACTTTGCCCACATCAAGAATCGTCAGGCCATAGTTGGCATACAGGTTTTCGCCCGTTTCGATGTTCCATCCATAGTCGCAGTGAAATGGAGGTTCGATCCATATTTCATTGCCGGTTTTTCCGAACAACTTTTTCAAAATTTCCGGGATTCTTTCCCGCTCGTCCGGCTTTAATAAATTAAATTCATAGATGATCGCTTTGCAGGCTTCTCTTTCCGTTTCGAGATCATCCAGCCATGCTTTGTAAGGAAGACCCTGCAGCATTCTTTCTTTCTGGTTCATATCGTTTCCTCTATATGTTCCGAAAACAGCGGCCAAAATGTTGGCAGCTCAGACACAGGCGTTTCACGCTTCAATGGGTATGGAAGCCGGTTTCCGTTTATGGAATGTAGTGATCTCCTTTACGCCGCATTCCCGCAGAAGGGGCAGGACCCGGTCATAGCCCTGGGCGATGTGTTCCGGATCGTGGGCGTCGGAGCCAAGGGTGATATACGGACCGCCCAGCTCCAGATATCTGCGGATGATGTCCGGCGTGGGATTGGGAACGGACAGATCATACCCGTAGGCGCTGGTGTTTATTTCAAGGGCCATGTTTTTCTCCGCCATAAACCGCAGGATGCGGTCCAGCACGGAGGCGTACTTTTTGTAGGAATAACCCTTGTCCTTTTGGGGACCGTAGCGGACAATGTAATCCAGGTGTCCCACAGCGTCGGCATAGGGAAAGGCGTACAGATTTTTCAGCGTCGCCTTGAAAAACTCCATATACGCGTCCTCCTGGGGCCTGCCGTCAAAAAAAGAAGGGTAGTAAGGGTCCCTGCCGTTGATCAGGTGGGTGGAGGCGATCACATAGTCAAAGGGATATTTTTTAACATAATCTTTTAAAAACTGGGTAAGATGGGGCTGCACGCCCAGTTCTACGCCGATGTCGATCTCTATTTTGTCGGAATACTGTGCCTGCATGGCGGACAGCTTCCGGAAATAGCTGTCGGTCTTCAGTTCAAAGGAAATGGGGTCCGTTTCCTCCTCCTGGGGCACCCATTCCGGATCGTAGTGGTCCGTTATGCAGATGCGGGACAGGCCCAGCCGGATGGCTTCCTCGATCATTTCCTCCACAGGGGCGTCGCTGTCCCCGGAAAAGCAAGTGTGCAGATGGGTATCGATCATAAATTGTGTCCTCCGTTAAAGGCTTTTGTGTTTGGTTTTGAACAAGGAAATTTCGTGGAATAAAATCGTTCTGCTGGTTTGTTATTATATCATCTGCCGCAGGAACGGTCAATCAATATGGAATTACGAGAAGAACAGAAGCGATTGTTGAGAAAAATCGGTAAATTGTGATAAAAAACCCAAATGGGACTTGAATTTTTGGTGAATATTGGTTATTATATTTTCAGATTGATTTAAATTTCACAATCAATATTTTTAAACGAAATAGGAGGAATTCACAATGGCAGTAAAAGTTGCGATTAATGGTTTCGGCCGTATCGGTCGTCTGGCTTTCCGTCAGATGTTCGGCGCTGAAGGTTACGAGGTTGTGGCGATCAACGATCTGACCCTTCCTTCCATGCTTGCTCATCTGCTGAAGTACGATACCGCTCAGGGCGGATACTGCGGCAAGATCGGTGAGAACATCCATACGGTTGAGGCTGACGATGAGGCAAATACCATCACCGTTGACGGCAAGACCCTGACGATCTATAAGGAAGCCAATGCCGCTAATCTTCCCTGGGGAGAGATCGGCGTTGACGTAGTTCTGGAGTGTACCGGTTTCTATACATCCAAGGAGAAATCTCAGGCTCATATCGATGCCGGCGCAAAGAAGGTTGTTATCTCCGCACCTGCAGGCAATGACCTGAAGACTATCGTTTACTCTGTAAATGAGAAGACGCTGACCGCTGATGATACCATCATCTCCGCTGCTTCCTGTACCACAAACTGCCTTGCGCCCATGGCAAAGGCACTGAATGATTACGCTCCCATCCAGAGCGGCATCATGTCCACCATCCACGCTTACACAGGCGATCAGATGATCCTGGACGGCCCCCACAGGAAGGGTGACCTGAGAAGAGCACGCGCAGGCGCTGCCAACATCGTGCCCAACTCTACCGGCGCCGCAAAGGCAATCGGCCTCGTTATCCCCGAGCTCAACGGAAAGCTTATCGGTTCCGCACAGCGTGTGCCTGTATTTACCGGCTCCACCACGATCCTTACCGCAGTGGTAAAGAAGGCTGACGTGACCGTAGAAGGCATCAACGCCGCCATGAAGGCTGCTTCTTCCGAGTCCTTCGGTTACAACACAGATCCTATCGTATCCTCCGACGTGATCGGTATGAGATATGGTTCTCTGTTCGACGCCACCCAGACGATGGTAAGCAAGATCTCCGACGATCTGTACGAGGTACAGGTAGTTTCCTGGTATGACAATGAGAACTCCTACACAAGCCAGATGGTACGCACCATCAAGTATTTCGCTGAGCTTGCATAAGAGCCGCATACAGAATCAAGTCTGGATAAGTGAGGTCCGGCCTATGGGCCGGGCCTCTTTTGTTAGAGATTAGAGATAAAAGGAGGAAAATTTATGTTAAACAAAGTATCTGTTGACGATATCAATGTAAAAGGCAAGAGAGTCCTTTGCAGATGTGATTTCAACGTGCCTTTAAAGGATGGCGTGATCACGGACGAGAACCGTCTTGTGGCAGCGCTGCCTACTATCAAAAAGCTGGTGGCTGACGGCGGCAGAGTGATCCTGTGCTCTCATCTGGGCAAGCCCAAGGGCGTTGATCCCTCACTTTCCCTTGCTCCCGTGGCAAAGCGCCTCAGCGAGCTTCTGGGACAGGAAGTAAAGTTTGCCGCTGACGATGAAGTGGTGGGCGCCAACGCAAAGGCAGCCGTAGCTGCTATGTCTGACGGCGATGTGATCCTTCTGGAGAATACCCGTTACCGCGCGGAGGAGACGAAGAACGGCGAGGCGTTCAGCAAGGATCTTGCTTCTCTGTGCGATGTATTTGTAAATGACGCATTCGGTACCGCGCACCGGGCACACTGCTCCAACGTGGGCGTTTCCCAGCTGGTAGACACCGCTGCGGTAGGTTATCTGATGCAGAAGGAGATTGATTTCCTCGGCAACGCCGTGAACAACCCTGTACGGCCTTTCGTGGCCATCCTGGGCGGCGCAAAGGTTGCCGACAAGCTCAACGTGATCTCCAACCTGCTGGAGAAGTGCGATACCCTTATCGTAGGCGGCGGCATGGCTTATACCTTCTTAAAGGCAAAAGGCTATGAAGTAGGCACTTCCCTTGTGGACGAAGAGAAGATCGGCTACTGCGGCGACATGATCAAAAAAGCAGAAGAGCTTGGCAAAAAGCTGCTGCTTCCCGTGGACGCGGTGATCACAAAGTCCTTCCCGGATCCCATTGACGCTGACATCGCCATCGAGACGGTGGACATCGACAAGATCCCCGCAGACATGATGAGCCTTGACATTGGTGAGAAGACCGCCGCTCTGTATGCGGACGCTGTAAAGACCGCCAAGACCGTTGTGTGGAACGGCCCCATGGGCGTGTTTGAGAACCCCATCCTTGCAAAAGGCACTATCGAGGTGGCAAAGGCACTGGCTGATACAGACGCTACCACTATCATCGGCGGCGGCGACAGCGCGGCTGCAGTGAACCAGCTGGGCTTCGGCGACAAGATGACCCATATTTCCACAGGCGGCGGCGCTTCCCTGGAATTCCTTGAGGGCAAGGAGCTTCCCGGCGTGGCAGCTGCAACCGATAAATGATAACGTCCCGAACAGAACAGAGTCAAAAAAGGACAGCCTGAATAATCATAGCGGAAAGGGGTAAAGAATATGGCTAGAAGAAAGATCATTGCCGGCAACTGGAAGATGAACAAGACGCCCAGCGAGGCAGTCGCATTGGTGGAGGAGCTGAAGCCCCTCGTACAGAATGACGACGTGGACGTGGTGTTCGGCGTGCCCGCCATCGATATCGTGCCGGTAGTAGAGGCCTGCAAGGGCACCAATATCGCCGTTGCGGCAGAAAATATGTATTTTGAGGAGAGCGGCGCGTACACCGGTGAGATCTCTCCCGGCATGCTGGTAGACGCAGGGGTAAAATATGTGATCCTGGGCCACTCCGAGCGGAGAGACTATTTCAAAGAGACAGACGCCGACATCAATAAGAAAGTACTGAAGGCGTTTGAACACGGCCTTACTCCCATCATGTGCTGCGGCGAGTCTCTGGAGCAGAGACAGCAGGGCATTACCATGGACTGGGTGCGCCAGCAGGTGAAGATCGGTTTCCAGAATGTAACGGCAGAGCAGGCAAAGACCGCTGTTATCGCCTATGAGCCTATCTGGGCGATCGGAACAGGTGTGACGGCTACCAGCGAGCAGGCGGAGGAAATCTGCAAAGGCATCCGGGAGTGTATCGCCGAGATCTACGATCCGGCCACGGCAGACGCCATCCGCATCCAGTACGGCGGTTCTGTCAACGCGGGCAATGCCGCAGAGCTGTTCGCCATGCCCGACATTGACGGCGGACTTGTGGGCGGCGCGTCTCTCAAGGCAGATTTCGGGACCATTGTTTGCTACGATAAATAAGGGTCAGGCAGCATGGAGCAAGCAGATGTTTTTGCTGCGGAAGGGAGATTTTCATGAAACTGCAGATGAAATCCAAACTCTTCAGTATTCACAGTAAGATGGAGCTTTTGGATGAAAATGAGGATGTCGCCTATACTGTTTCGAGCAAGGTGATCACAGTGCATAATACTACTTTTGTGAAAAATGCGCAGGGGGAAGATATCGCGACGATCACAAGGAAGATGCTTACCCTTCATGAGGCTCATCATATAGAGATGAGCAGCGGACAGAGTTTTGATCTGAAAGAAAATATGCTGCATATCACGAAGGATGTGATCACCATCGATCAGCTGGGATGGCAGCTGCGGGGCGATTTCCTGGAGCATAATTATGTGATGGAAGATGCCTCCGGCAATCTGCTGGCAGAGATCGAGCGCAAGATGATCTCCGTCCACAATATCTTCTATATCAATATCGTGGATGAGTCTCAGAAGGATGTGATCGTGGCGCTGTATGTGGCGCTGGAGCGGATCATTCAGGATCACCTGAATACGGCCAGAGCAGCGGGATCCAACAATAACAACTGACATTCCGCGGTGTAAGGTGCACGGAACGCATCTGTTATCTGTAAAAAATCCCGTTCTCATATGCAGGACGGGATTTTTTGTTCCGGAAAACAGAAAGACTATAAGATATGGTAACAGTTATAACATAATAATGTTTTGGAGGTTTCGTATGTGCACAGCGATTGCTTATAAGACAAAAGACAGCTATTTCGGGCGAAGTCTGGATTTTGAATTTTCCTACAAGGATACGGTGACGGTTACGCCGAGAAATTATCCGTTCCGCTTCCGCAGGGCGGGAGAACTGCAGAGCCATTATGCCATGATCGGCATGGCTTATGTGGTGGATGGGTATCCCCTTTACTATGACGCGGTCAATGAAAAGGGTATCGGCATGGCCGGACTGAATTTTCCGAAAAACGCTCATTACAACAGCCATGAAGGGCAGAAGGACAATATTGCGCCTTTTGAGTTTATCCCGTGGGTGCTCTCCCAGTGTGAAAATATGAAAGAAGTGCGCGCTCTGCTGGAGCGGCTCAATCTGGTGGACGTGAGCTTCAGCGAAGAACTGCCTGTATCGCCCCTTCACTGGATGATCTCTGACGGAACAGAATCTCTCGTAGTAGAGTCTGTGGCAGACGGGCTGAAGGTCTATGACAACCCGGTGGGCGTGATGACAAACAACCCCACCTTTGACGTGCAGATGCAGTATCTCTGCAATTTCATGAATCTTTCCCCTCATCCGGCCCAGAACCGTTTCTGCAGGGAACTGCATCTGGAAGCCTATAGCCGGGGCATGGGCGCCATGGGCCTGCCGGGAGATCTTTCCTCGGCGTCTCGGTTTGTAAAGGCGGCGTTTACAAGGATGAATGCCGTATCGGGAGATTCGGAATCCGAGAGCATCAGCCAGTTTTTCCACATTCTGGGGTCTGTTGCCCAGCAGCGGGGCTGCGTGTGCCTGGAGAGCGGGGAATATGAGTATACCATATACAGCTCCTGCTGCAATATGGACAAAGGGATCTACTATTATACTTCTTATGAAAACAGCCAGATCACGGCGGTGGATATGCACAGGGAAAATCTGGACGGGTGCAGGCCGGTCATTTATCCCATGATCACGGGCCAGCAGATCCGCCGGCAGAACTGAGACAGGGCGGATACGGAACCAGACGCCGGCAGGCGCCGGACCGGATGGAAACAGAGAAAAGGAGATTTACATGAAAGTATTGCTGATCAATGGCAGCCCTCACAGAGAGGGCTGTACATACACCGCCCTGAAGGAAGTGGCGGATGCGCTGGAACAAAACGGTATCGGCACGGAGTTGCTGTATCTGGGCGTCAGGCCCATCGCCGGGTGTATCGCCTGCGGCAGCTGCGGGCGCACCGGCGCGTGTTTTGTGGAAGATATGGTCAATGAGGTGAACCGGAGAGCCGTGGAATTTGACGGTATGATCGTGGGTTCCCCTGTGTACTACGGAGGACCGGCCGGACAGCTGACGGCGTTTCTTGACCGGCTGTTCTATTCCGGCAAAGGCTGCTGGAGCGGAAAACCCGGCGCTGCGGTGGTCAGCTGCAGGAGAGGCGGCGCCACGGCTTCCTTTGACCGGCTGAACAAGTATTTTACCATCAACTGTATGCCTGTTGTATCGTCCCAGTACTGGAACCAGGTTCATGGCAATACACCGGAGGAAGTGCGGCAGGATAAAGAAGGACTGCAGATCATGCGCACCCTCGGCAGCAATATGGCATGGATGCTCAAATGCATTCAGCTGGGGAAGGAAAACGGCATCTGTTTCCCCGAGATGGAGCCCAGGGTTTCCACCAATTTTATCAGATAATGACTAGGAAAAAAATCATAACGCAATGGTGCCGGATAGCGGCGGGGCTTGCCGTTTTTGCCCTCGGCGTACATTTGACCATTTATGCAAACATCGGCCTTGCTCCCTGGGATTGCCTTGGGATGGGCATTTCCAATCATACTGTTTTGAATTACGGGCTTTCGATGACGGTGATGTCGCTGGTGATACTCCTGATCGATCTGCTGCTGCGGGAACGGATCGGGTATGGCACGATCATTGACGCGCTGCTCACGGGAAATCTGGTGCAGCTTTACAACAATATCAATACGCTGCCCGAAAATCATAATGTGTGGATCGGGATCGCGGTGATGCTGGCAGGCTTTGTGTTTATGGCGCTGGGGATGTGGATCTACATGACAGGGGCACAGTGCTGCGGGCCGAGGGATTCGCTGCTTGTAGGGCTTGGGAAACGTATGCCCGCCATTCCCATCGGCGTAGTGGAGATTATGCTGTGGGCGGCGGTGCTGCTGGTCGGCTGGCTTCTCGGCGGGCCGGTGGGGATCGGGACATTGCTCAGTACCTTTGGCGCCGGAGCCGTCATGCAGCTTGTGTATTCGCTGATCCATTTTGAACCGCGGGAGATCCGGCACCGGGATGTGGCGCAGGTCACCAGAGAGCTGCTCGGGAGCCGGCGCGACGGATGACGGAGAACTGCCCGGGGACCGGGCGACGGATGACGGAGAGCTGCCTGGAGATCGGCGCGACCAATGAAAGAGAACGTATTGAACGGAAAAAAATTTACATAGCATGAGGAAAAAAGATGAACGCATGGCTGATCACAAACGGTTTTCTCCGGGGAGAAAAATTTGATACGATATACCAGTGGCTGGTGGACGCGGCCAAAAAGCGGGATGTGGATCTGAGACCTGTGGCCCACACGGAGTTTCTGCATCTGCTCACCGATCATGAATCCATCAAAGAGAAGATCGCCGCGGATGATATCCGCTGGGCCATTTTCTGGGACAAGGACGTGATGCTGGCCCGCACCCTGGAGGCCTGCGGTCTGCGGCTGTACAACAGCGCCCGCGTCATAGAGGTGTGCGATCACAAGGGACTGACCCACAGCGCCCTGCAGGAATACGGCGTTCCCATGCCTGCTACGGTCATGTGTCCCATGACCTTCGGCAATGTAGGCTATACCAGCTGGGACTGGCTGGACGCCGCGGCGCGGGCGGTAAGAGGGTATCCTCTTGTGGTGAAGGCGTGCCATGGGTCTTTCGGCGCGCAGGTATTTCTTGTAAAAGACCGGGAAGAACTGATACAGCGCCTGACTGCCATGGCCGGACAGCCTGTTATCCTGCAGCAGTATATTTCCTACCGAAAAGGGATCGATATCCGCATCCAGATGGTAGGGCGGGAGCCGGTCTGCGCCATGATCCGGAGGAATCCGCATGATTTCAGGGCAAATATAACAGGCGGCGGCACCATGGAGGCGTATCGTCCCCTGGCGGATGAACTGGTGCTCGCCATAAAAGCCGCCATCGCACTCGATATGGATTTCGGCGGCGTGGACATCCTGTTTTCCAAGGACGGCCCCTTACTGTGCGAGGTGAACAGCAACGCCCATTTTAAAAATATTTATGACTGTACCGGCGTGAATACGGCGGATCTGATCATAGATCACATTCTCGGAAAGGAACAATAAGCGGTTTGGCAAGGCTGGATGTTTGTTTGAAAAAAAATACATTGGCTGACAAGTTCTCCGGCCCCCTCCTGTGGATGCTCTACGCTCCGGAGGACGCGGAGAAAAATAAGTGGTACATCGACGAACACCGCAGGATCTGCCACAGCCGGGGCTGGCAGTTTGAAATGATCCTGACGACCCGGCTGTCTTTTGCAGCAGATGACGGACAACAGACGATCCTTCTGGACGGAAGACCGGTGCCAAAACAGCTCTGCGCGGTGATCAGCCGTCAGCGGGACTGGCAGATCAGCAGAGCCTTTGAGAAAAACGGCTGCCGCGTGTTCAATTCTTCGGCACTCTGCCGGTTGGGAAACGACAAGTGGCGTTCCCTGGAAGCAGTGAAAGCGCTGGGGGTGCCGGTGCCGGAATCCTGTCTCACGGACCATTGCCATGTGGCGGACAATCCCCTCGGGTATCCCGTGGTGGCAAAATCTCTGGACGGCCACGGGGGCAGGGAAGTGTTCTGGGCGGAGGACCGGAACCAGCTGGAGGCGGCCGCCGCAGGGATAAAAGGGAAGATTTTGCTTCAGCGTCCGGTGGATACGCCGGGAAGGGACCTGCGGGTGTATGTGCTCAACGATGCGATCATCGGAGCGGTCCTCCGCCGGTCAGACACGGATTTCCGCAGCAATTATTCTCTGGGCGGCAGCGTGTCCGTGCATGCCCTGACCCGGGAGGAACGGCACATGGCGGAGCGGATCATTGCCATGGAGCATATGGATCTGGCGGGGATCGATCTTATGTACCATGAGGGAAGACCGGTGTTCAATGAGATCGAGGATGTGGCAGGAGCGAGAATGCTGTATCAGTGCATGGAGTTTCCTCTTGTGGAGAGATATGTGGACTATATCATCCGTTGTTTTTCCTGACTTCTCCCGGCTGGCCGTCCATTCTTTCATTCCCTGATCAAACGGATATGCCGCGCCGCAGAATTGTTGACTTTGCGGTGTTTGTGTGCTAGGATATTTGACAGGTTACCATTATGATCCCGCGCGGATATGCCGGGGAGATAGCTGCTCATAAAAACACCGGATATGGATATCTGGGGGAAAGACAAATTGGAATGAGGTTTGACATGAAATATACAAGTACCCGAAGCAATGTACAAGTGACCGCGTCGCAGGCTATTTTAAAGGGCCTTGCGGACGACGGCGGCCTGTTTGTGCCTGTGGAGCTGCCGAAGCTGGATGTGCCCTTTTCTCGGTTAAAGGGCATGACGTATCAGCAGGTGGCGTATGAAGTGATGAAGCTGTACCTGACGGATTTTACGGAGGAGGAGCTGAAGCACTGTATTGACTGCGCCTATGACAGCAAGTTTGACACGGAGGAGATCGTGCCGCTTAAGAAAGCACACGGCGCCTATTATCTGGAGCTGTTCCACGGCAGCACCATTGCCTTTAAGGACATGGCGCTGTCTATCCTGCCGTATCTGCTGACCACATCCGCTAAGAAAAACCACGCGGATAATGAAATCGTTATCCTCACGGCTACATCGGGGGATACGGGTAAGGCCGCGCTGGCGGGATTCGCGGACGTGCCCGGCACGAAGATCATCGTATTTTATCCCAAGGACGGCGTGAGCCCCATCCAGAAGCTGCAGATGGTGACCCAGAAGGGGGACAACACCCTTGTGGTGGGTGTGGACGGCAATTTTGACGACTGTCAGACCGGCGTAAAGAACATGTTTCACGACAAGGCACTCTGCGAAAGGCTGGATAAAGCCGGTTATCAGTTTTCCTCCGCCAATTCCATCAACATCGGACGGCTCACTCCTCAGGTGGTGTACTATGTATACGCGTATGCCCATCTGTTAAAGAGAGGCGTGCTGGAGGAAGGGCAGCCCATGAACGTGGTAGTGCCCACCGGCAACTTCGGCAACATCCTGGCGGCCAGCTACGCAAAGGCGGCGGGGGTGCCCATTGACCGGCTCATCTGCGCCTCCAATGAAAATAAAGTGCTGTATGATTTCTTCCGCACCGGCGTGTATGACAGGAAACGGCCTTTTGTGCTCACATCCTCGCCTTCCATGGATATTCTCATCTCCAGCAATCTGGAGCGGCTGATCTATGCCCTGGCGGACTGCGATCCGGATGCCAACGCGGCGCTTATGACGGCTCTTTCAGAGCAGGGAGAATATACCATTACGCCTGACATGCGGGAGAAACTGAAGGATTATTACGGCGGCTATGCCTCTGAGGAGGAGACGGCGCAGATCATCAGCCGGATCTGGAAGGAGGATCATTATATCATTGATACCCACACGGCAGTGGCTGCCGCGGTGTACGATAAGTTCAGGGAAGAGACAGGAGACAGCAAGACAACCGTGATCGCTTCCACTGCCAGCCCTTACAAGTTCGGCCGCAGCGTGATGGGAGCCATAGATCCGTCGTATGACAGCATGACGGATATGGAGCTGACAGATGCTATGGAGGCCCTTTCCGGGGTGAAGATCCCCCGGGCTATCGAGGACATCCGCGACGCGCAGATACTTCATAAAATGACATGCGCGGTGGATGAGATGGAGCAGGTAGTCACAGGTTTTCTGAAAGAAAAGTAACAGGAACGGAGGAACTATGAGCTGGGGAATTGTTTTTTACGTACTGCTTATCGTGGTGGGGATCATCACACTGGTATCTGATTACAGCATGAAGGCCAGCGGCAAGATCAAGATCGGATGGTTCATCGGACAGGATGTGACGGTAAGGGACACCAGTACGATCAAGGATTTTATCGATCACGTGTTTTACCGTATTCAGCTGTTTGGCGGTATTATGATCTGTGTCGGCTGTCTTCTTGTGGTGCTGGAACTGGTAGGCAGCGGCAATGCCATCGTCAATCTGGTAAAGCTTGTCATGCTCATCGGCCTCATCATTTACTTTTTTATTTTCCAGCGGTGGCTCCAGAAGGCATGCAAAGAAATTTTGCGATAAAAATGGATCGCAAGTGCTGAAATATTTTTCGTTTCAACATATTCCCGGTACAAACAGAGCACAATATCTCCCAAAAGGAGGTATTGTGCTTTATGTTTGAAACAAAAAAGATCATAGACGTAAAAGGCAGACAGATACTGGATTCCCGGGGCAACCCTACTGTGGAGGTGGAACTGCGCGCGGAGGGCGGTTTTACCGGCAGGGCGGCAGTCCCCTCCGGCGCGTCTACCGGGCAGTTTGAAGCGCTGGAGCTGCGGGACGGCGATCCCGGAAAGTACGGCGGAAAGTCGGTGGAAAAGGCGGTTCACTACGTAAATACAGTGGTAAATGACGGGCTGAAGGGAATGAACTGCTTAAATCAGATGGATGTAGACGTTCAGCTGCTGGAGCTTGACGGCACAGAGGACAAGAGCAAGCTGGGGGCCAACACCATCCTGGGGGCGTCTCTGGCCTGCGCAAAGGCGGCGGCAGGATCCGTGGGGCTTCCCCTGTATCAGTATGTGGGCGGCATCTATACGCCCCGGCTGCCTATTCCCATGATGAATATCCTCAACGGCGGCGCCCATGCCGCAAACAATCTTGACGTTCAGGAATTTATGATCGTACCCATCGGCGGTATGGGAACAGGGGATGAGAGCGTCTATATGAAAAACTCCCTGCGGGAGCCCATACAGTGGTGCTGCGATGTGTACAGGGAACTGAAAAGTCTCTTAAAGGAAAAACACCTGAATACAGGTGTGGGAGATGAAGGCGGATTTGCCCCGGATCTGCGGGATGAGGAGGAAGCCATCGAACTGATCCTCACGGCAATAGAGAAGGCGGGCTACAGCGCGAAGACGGACGGTGATTTTATGATCGCTCTGGATGTGGCTGCCAGCGAGTGGAAGGAAGAAGGAAAGAAAACATACCGCCTGCCCAAAAAAGGGACGAAATACGATACCGGAAAACTCATCGAAAACTGGAAGCAGATGATCGAAAAATATCCCATCCTGTCGCTGGAGGATCCGCTGGATGAAGAAGACTGGGACGGATGGAACCGCCTCACGAAGGAGATCGGAGATCAGGTCATGCTGGTGGGAGACGATCTGTTTGTCACAAACTGCAGCCGACTGGAGAAGGGGATACGGCTTCAGTGCGGAAACGCCATCCTCATCAAGCCCAATCAGATCGGTACGCTGACAGAAACGGTGAAGGCGGTGGAGATGGCCCGCGGTCAGGGATATCAGGCTATCATGTCCCACAGGTCCGGAGAAACGGAGGACGTTACCATCGCGGATCTGGCAGTTGGCCTGGGCACCCGGTTCATCAAGACCGGCGCGCCCTGCAGAGGAGAGCGGACGGCCAAGTACAACCAGCTGCTCCGCATTGAAGAACAGCTATATTAAGTTTGTATGAATTCGCCATTTCTTTTAAAAAATGGTTGAAATTCCTCAATGCCTGTGTTAAACTATTCAAGCATGGCCTGATGGAATGTTATTTTTGTATGCGCAGGTTCCTCCGGGCCATCAGAATGGAGGTTTACAATGGGTGCACTGAAGATTATCTTAACAGTTATATTTATTCTTGTCTGCATCGCTCTTACGGTGATCGTTCTCATGCAGGAAGGTAAGTCCGCAGGTCTCGGCGCCATCAGCGGTATGGCGGAGACATACTGGGGCAAAAATAAAGGACGTTCTATTGAAGGTAAGCTGGAAAAATTCACGAAGTTTCTTGCCATCGGTTTTATCGTGCTCGCTATCGTGCTCAATCTCAATTTTGACCGTACCAGCGCAAGCACCACATCCGATACAGGCGGCAGCGATGCATCCGGCGTTACCGTTACGACAGTTCCCGCGGAGACAGACAGCGCAGATGACGCCACAGGAGAAGATGCCGGAGACGACGCAGCTTCTTCGGATGAGGATACAGACACAACGGACGACGGCGGGGCCGATGCCGGTACGGCAGATGATACGGCGGCTGACGGCGCAGCAGATGCAGAATAAATGCGAAGACTGTCATAACTGAGGTTTGGCAGTCTTTTCTTTTCCCTGGAATGAAACGGGAGGGGACATGGGCAAGGAATCGAGAAAGCTCATTGCCAACAATAAGAAGGCAAGACATGATTATTTTATAGAAGATACCTTCGAGGCGGGGATCTCTCTGGCGGGCACGGAGGTTAAGTCTCTGCGCATGGGCAAATGCAGCATCAAGGAGGCTTTTGTGCGCATTGAGAACAATGAAGTGTTCCTGTACGGCATGCACATCAGTCCCTACGAGAAGGGAAATATCTTCAATAAAGATCCCCTGCGGGTGCGCAAGCTTTTGCTGCATCGGCATGAGATCGGCAGGCTGGCAGGCCAGATCGCCCAGAAGGGCTATACGCTGGTGCCTCTGCAGGTGTATTTCAAAGGCAGCCTTGTGAAGGTGGAGATCGGTCTGGCAAGGGGCAAAAAGCTGTATGACAAACGGCAGGATATTGCCAGGAGAGACCAGATGCGGGAAGCCGAGAAGGATTTTAAGGTACGATTTCGTTAAATGGTTATATTGTTTTCTTTACTGCGCGGCGGAGATACAAAGGCTCCGGAATGGAGAATGACATGAAGAAAAAGATAGGGATCCTGATACTGGTTGTTGTGCTTGCGGCATGTGCCGCAGGCGGCTTTTTCATTTACCGGAATGTGACGGAGAGCAATCGAAAAGCATCGCTGTATATGCAGGGACTGGAAGCTTATCAGAACGGGGATCTGAAACAGGCGGAAGAACTGCTGGTCCAGGTGGGCGAGGATTACGAAGACAGCAGTTCCTACCTGCGGGATATCCGGTATCGGGAAGCGGAACAGCTGATCGCGGAAGAAAAGTATGACGAGGCAGAAGCAATCTTTCAGACTATGCCGGATTATAAAGAAACACCGGAGTATAACAAGCAGATCACCCAGCACAAGGTACGGACCGCCATGGACAGCGGGGAGTGGGACAAGGCGAAAGAACTGGCGGATACCATTCCTGACTATGGGGAGATCCCGTCATGGATGTCCCAGATCATTTTCGGGCAGACGATCGATCTTGTAGACCAGGCAGAGTTTGACAAGGCGTCGGAGCTCCTTCGGACCATTCCCGACGGCGCATATCAGGCAAGGGCAATCTCCATCATCAATTATACCCAGTACGCCGTAGATTGCGTGGCTGACATTTATAACGGAAGATATCCGGAAGGAACCGTGATCAATGATATCCTTGATGTACGCTACTGCACGCAGGATTATAAGAATGTGGAACTGCCTCTCGTGATGGTGTATTACAATATCACCAACACGGACGGCGTTACAGGTGACATGTATTCTGCCTACAATGGACATGAGTATTACAGCTCCTGTCATTGATCCCGAGGCTATCGATATGAAGTCTGCCAACGAACTGTCCGCCTATCTTGTGATCCACCCCAACTGGGACTCGCCCGATACGCTGCCCTTGAGCGCGCCGGCCATTAAAAAACTGCTGGGAAAATAAGCATCCGGCAGGATGATCCTATTTGACGAAAATGAAGATAAATCTGAGCAAATTTGTCGGTGACCGTGGGTTTTACCGGCGGCTTTTTGCTGTCATGACCCCGGTGCTGATCCAAAATATCATCACGAATTTTGTCAGCCTCCTTGACAATATCATGGTAGGAC
The DNA here is from genome assembly GCA_947623905.1 of uncultured Lachnospiraceae bacterium. Lineage (GTDB taxonomy): Bacteria > Bacillota > Clostridia > Lachnospirales > Lachnospiraceae > CANQHX01. The sequence continues at coordinate 7,498 of CANQHX010000020.1, read as the reverse complement.
AGGTGGGAACGGAACCCATGTCCGGCGTAGCCATCGTCAATCAGCTGATCTTTGTGTTCAACCTCTGCATATTTGGCGGTCTGTCCGGGGCCGGTATTTTTACTGCCCAGTTTTACGGAAAAGGAGACAGCAGAGGGGTGCGGGATACTTTTCGTATCAAGCTGTATATCGGGATGGCTTCCTTTACGCTTTTCCTGCTGCTGTTTTTGGCGAAGGGCGGCGCGCTGATCTCTCTGTTTCTCCATGAGGGAGAGGCCGGGCTTGATCTGGACGCCACTCTGGATTTCGGAATGGAGTATCTCCATGTGATGCTCCTGCAGATGGCGCCGTTTGCCCTGACCCAGGTATACGCCAGCACGCTCAGGGAGACAGGAGAGACGATGCTGCCCATGAAGGCAGGCATAACGGCGGTATTTATAAATGTAACATTTAACTACATATTCATTTTCGGAAAGCTCGGCGCCCCTGCCATGGGCGTGACAGGCGCCGCCGTGGCTACGGTGATGGCACGGTTCGCGGAATGTCTTATCGTAGTATGCTGGACCCACCGCCACAGGGACAGGAATACGTATATCAAAGGCGTTTACCGGTCTTTCCGCGTGCCGCTGTCTCTGGTGCGGCAGGTTGTCGTAAAGGGAACGCCCCTTATGGCAAATGAAGTCCTCTGGTCCGCGGGAATGACGACGCTGAACCAGTGTTATTCGGTCCGCGGCCTGGAGGTGGTCTCCGCCTTCAATATCTCCACGACGGTTTCCGACCTGTTTTTCTGCGCCTTTCTGGCCATGGGCACTACCGTTTCCATCGTGGTGGGCCAGCTACTCGGCGCGGGAAAACTGGAGCAGGCTGTGGATGAAAATACGAAACTTATCGCCTTCTCTGTGGCGCTGAGCGTGGTGGTCGGCGGGATTATGGCGGTTCTGGCGCCGTATATCCCCAGGATATACAACACAAAAGGAGCGGTGAAGGATCTGGCTTCCCGCCTGCTCCTGGTCTCGGCGGTGATGATGCCTTTAAACGCATTTATCAACTCCAGCTATTTTACGCTGCGTTCCGGCGGCAAGACGATCATCACGTTTGTGTTTGACTGCATGTTCCTCTGGGTGCTGAGCATTCCGGCAGCCTTTGTGCTGTCCCGCTTTACGGCGGTGCCGGTAGTAGAGATGTATCTTCTCATAGAAGGATTGAATCTCATCAAAGGAGTGATCGGCTTCCGGCTGGTGAAGAGCAGAAGATGGGTAAACAATCTGGTGAAGGAGCAATGAGATTCAAATTTTGTGGCTGCAAAAATTTCAAAAACATTTTGCTTGCATTTTTCTGAAAATGTGATACACTATCCATGCATGCAGATATGGTTCATCGGTAGAACGCTGGCTTCCCAAGCCGGAGAGGCGGGTTCGACTCCCGTTATCTGCTTGTTTTTCAATGACTTACAGTCAACGTTCTGCGTCAGTCAACTTTTCGGGGTTGTACTGGTTTCGACGGGGATTTTGAAGTCAGGGAAGCCATCCATGGCGCGGTGCCATGTAAAAAACCGCAATTAAATATAAACGCAGACGAAAATCTTGCAATCGCTGCCTAAGGGCAGCTGTCGGCCACCAGTAACTCGCGGCTGGTGAGTCCGGCATCAAATCAGCGGGGCACTTTTTACCTTAAGCTTTGCGGGTAAAAAAGAATGGATGAAGCTACTGAACTGACCAGCCTGTCACCGGGCGGGTCACAGAGGGAATGATAAAACAGTGACTGTGATGGGAGATGCCTTGATGGACGGATTTTCGGACAGGGGTTCGATTCCCCTCAGCTCCACTCGATCAAAAGTGAGCAAACTTGGCTTCATCAGAAACATGTTTGCGCTCGCGGTAAAAATAGAGGATAGTCGTTGAGGCTGTCCTCTATTTTTTGAGTACGACGAGTACACTATCTGACAAAAATCATGTGTTTTGCCAAAAAGAAATGATGTGGTCCAGATCAGAACGAAGTTTGGACAGAAAACGATAGCCTTGCATTTATATGATTGGAATGTTATAATGAAAATGCACTAAAATAAAGAACTATAAGCAATACAGAATGCAAATAGAGAAAATATATTTAGATTTATAGGAGGCGATTGATTGACACAAAATAATAGCAAAAAAGATAAACAAGATGATTTGTTGCGTGCAGGAATTGCCGGGGCGTCATATGAGACAGTACAGAGATATGGTTCGGCAGCTAAGGAACATTTAGTCGGGTATTCTGGAATAGATAATGAAACAGGAACGCGCTTACAAAAAAGCTTAAAAAGTATTCAGAACCAAGGAACAAATGATGAATATGCTTTTTCTATACGACAGCAAAAGGCGGGCTGGGCAGCAGAAGTTAAGGATACAGCTACTTCAAATGCGGAGAATATTATTGCTGGAAAGAGTAACAGAAAAGTAAGACATGATGATTTGCCTAATACGTCGGCAAATCATCCATTATTTGATCATGTAGAAGTGGATTCAGATGGTAATATCATTGCTGGTTCAGGAAGCCAAATGAAGTTTATTGGAGCGTCAACGAGCGATCCGACAGGTGCAGGTAATGCTGATAGGGCATTAAAAAAATTACAGTCTAAAGCTTTTCAAAAGTATATAGATAATGATGTAACGATTGAAGTACCTAAAGATGAATATCAGAAAATGATCGATAGGGCAACCGAGGAACTTAGTTCTTTAAAAAAACAGTTGGAAAGAGCAAGAGCAAACGGAAATGATCAGGCAGTAGCATCGTTAGAAAAAAAGATAGATAATTTAAATAAGTTAAAGAAAAATCTTAGACCAAGTAAGCTTACAAGAAAGCAGTCCCTGGAAGCTGTTGATAATCCGGAGTTATCTACAATTAAAAGCGTTGCTGATATCTCACATAGAGCAGGCATAAAAACCGCAGAAACATCAGCGATAATTGGCGGAAGCGTCTCGCTTGTAAGAAATATAGTGGATATGTGCCAGGGGAAAATTGAAGCCGATGAAGCAGTGTTTAATGTTGTAAAGGATACGGCCCAATCAGCAGCAGTTGGATATGGAACTGGTTTTTTTGGTACAGCAATAAAAGGTACAATGCAAAATTCAGCATCGGAATATACTAGAGCGCTTGCAAAGACAAATGTTGCCGGCACAATTGTTGCAGTAACAGTTAGTGCATCAAAAACTCTTTCGAAGTATTTTAAGGGGGAGATAGATGGAATACAGTGTTTAGAAGATTTGGGAGAACAAGGCACTGGTATGATTGCTTCCTCAATGTTTACAGTCATAGGACAAGCGGTTATACCAATCCCTGTTGTGGGAGGATTAATTGGCGGTATGGTGGGATACGCATTATCATCAGCTACATACGGGGTGTTGATGAACTCATTAAAAGAGGCAAAAGTTGCACATGAAGAAAGGATTGCAATTGAGAAAGCTTGTGAAGAACACATAAAAATGATCCGCGGGTATAGGGCGCAGATGAATGAAATAATAGAAAAATATTTGTCTGGTGCTATGGAAATCTTTAATGCTTCTTTTTCTGGAATAAAGGATGCTTTGGATATAGGAGATGTTGATTTGTTGATTGAAAGCGCAAACAACATCACAGTTTCTCTCGGTGGAAATAAACCGTTTGAAACAATGGATGAATTTAACAAAAAAATGTTGTTAAATGAAACATTTAAAATTTAGGGGGAGGAAAAACGATGAATTATAGGGGACAAGCTAAGTTGTACTATTTGTACATGATGTCAGATGGTGATGTATCAGATGGTGAGAAGAAATTATTTGATAAAATATGTAAAAAATTGTATTTGGATGCAGACGATAAAAAAAGGATCAAACAAGAATGTAATGAAATAAGTAAAGAAGAAAAAATGACTTGTATTGATGTTGTAGAAGAGAATGCAGAAGCATCTCATATGAATGGAATACTAGATATCGATCTTAATAAGTATGTTTCAGATGAAGATAAAGCTAAAATTTTATGGAATTTGATAAATTTAGGATATTCAGATTCATTTTTTTCAATTAATGAAAGAGAAGTTGTAGACTTTTTAAGGGAATATTGGGAGATCCCAGATAGTTTATATCAGGAAATGATCGATGTCGCCGAAACTTGCCTGGCTCTTGAAAAACATAAGATGTGGGTCGATGGGCTGCCGGATACAGATTATAAACTGGAAAAGATTAAGCAGGTTAAGAAGGATCTTAAACATGTACAGAAAATGATACTAACAACTATTTCAGAGATTGATTTTTAAAGGAGGGATTATATATGCCAATACCATTTTTATTTATTGCTGCTGGTGCAGCTTCAGCTGTATTTGGAGTAGGAAAAGGAATTAAAGCTGGTTTTGATCAGAAGGAAGCTAGTGATACGAATCAGGCTTCAGAGCATAAAGTAGAACACGCAAAAGAAAAGGTAAATGAAAGTCGAGAAAATTGTGGAAAGGCTATCGACAAGCTTGGGGAGAGAAAAGTTGCTGTGCTCGACGGAAGCATTAAAACGTTTATTTGTGAGTTTGAAAAATTGAATCACGTTGAACTAAGTGAATCGAGTGGACTGAATGAATTACAAAAATTAGTTATAGATAAGAAATCTTTTTCAGATTTAAAAGAATTACAGGGTATGGCCTCGGCGTTGGCAGGTGGATTGGCTTCAGGAGTTATGGCGGGAGCACTTACGGCATTTGGCGCATATGGTGCAGCAGGGGCATTAGCAACTGCTTCTACGGGAACAGCAATTGCTTCATTAAGTGGAGCTGCAGCAACAAATGCAACTTTGGCATTTTTCGGAGGTGGATCCTTAGCGGCAGGGGGCTTTGGAATGGCAGGGGGTACGGCAGTCTTGGGTGGTTTAGTTGCTGGACCTGCATTAGCAGTTTTAGGAGTTGTAATGGGTGCGAAGGCCTCGAAGAATCTTGAAGAAGCAAATGCAAATTTGGCAAAAGCAAAGGAATTTGAGGAAGAAATGAAAACCGCTGCGGATTTGTGTAATGGTATTAGAAGACGTTCTGCAATGTTTAACAGATTTTTGATAAGACTTCAAACCATTTTCGACCCTATGGTATATAAAATGTCGGAGATTATTGACGCAAGAGGAACTGATTTCAGGCTTTTTTCTGATGAAGAAAAAAAGGTTGTTGCGTCAGCTATGTCATTAGCAGGTGCGATTAAGGCTGTGTTAGATACACCTATTCTTGATGAAGCTGGAAATCTCACAAAGGAATCTGGTATGGTTATTGAGAATACTCAAAAAAAGATTGAGGAAATAGTTGCATGACGTTTGAGTGTGATAAATGTGGGATATGCTGTCAACATATCGATTCAATACCTCAACTTAAAGAATTTGATTCTGGAAATGGCCGATGTATTTATTTGTCAGAAAACAACCTGTGTGAAATATATTTGGACAGGCCAGAAATTTGCAACGTTGAAAAAATGTACGAATTATATTTCAAGGGTGAAATTTCTGAAGAGGAATACATTTGTCAAAATAAAATGGGATGCAGCAAACTGAAAACCAAATATCTCAGAAATTGAATTAATTTATCATAATGCTTATAACAGACGCTCCCTTATCTTGAATATGTAATAGAATGATTTGCAGCCCAGAGGATAAAAGTTTTATCTTCTGGGTTGCTGCTATTATAGCTGATTTTTGCAGTAAATGTGGAACAAAATATGAAGATTCAACTGATGAAAAAAATGTATGCATTAAGTGCGGACATGAGATTTTGCCTGATGCAAAGTTTTGCATATTTTTATATCAACTTACCGGTGCCGGTGTGCTTAGTTATTTTGGGGCAATCATGATTGCCTTTGTTGAAGAAATCGGAAAAATCGCAATTGTTGCGATTGTTGTCAAAAGAAAAGATACGAAATACATATTAAACGGCTTGCTTTTAGGCTCCTGTGTGGGTGCTGGCTTTGCTGTATTTGAAACAGCCGGATACAGCTTTCAGGCTCTTTGGAATTTTCAAAATATTTCTTATATGCTCCATGTACTGTTTATTCGTGCAGTTTTGGCAGTTGGCGGACATGTGGTATGGACTGCAATTGCGGGAGCAGGCCTCGTTATCTCAAAAGGGGAAACACATCTGAAGATGGATGCTGTGTTGAATGCAAGATTTCTTAAATTTTTGTTATTGGTTATTATACTGCACGCTATATGGGATATGCCGATTCCAATTGGCAGTTCCATTTATTTGGTACAGTGGTGTCTGACGATTATTGCTGTCGTTACGGTACTGGTTCTTTTGAATGTTGGATTAAAACAGGTATCCACAATTGTAAAAAAGGCAAAGAAGCAGGAATAGAGCATGGCTGGATGTATTAGATCCTACAGCTGTGAAACATAACATTTCTTTATTTAGCGCGCTTTCCATCTGCTACACTTGCCTTTTGTTCATATTAAGAACGCTGATGGTAATAAATATCACAGCGGATACGGCAGCTAAGACGATTGCCTCCATATACGCAGCTGTTTCTTCTGCTCCGGACAGCAGAGAATTGGTATTCATCAGCAGAGCGGGCGAATATTCTTTTGCTTTTGGTATGACGCTTAATAGATAGGCAAACACTGCAATTCCGCCGGTACACAGGGTAACGCTCGTATTATTTTGCAGTAGTGACGAGAATAGAACGATGAGGCTGATGATCCACACGCCAAACAACCACCACATTACTGCCGCAAATAATAAATGATCCGCAATACTGTTGTCCCAAAAATAAGCAGTATAGCCGTAGGTGATCGCAAAGCAAAAACCATAGCCTAATGTCCACAGAGATAAAAGCAGTACGGTTTTCGCCAGTACGACCTTATATCTCGACAGACCTTTTGTGAGTGCGAGCAGTAATGTCCCGGATTTGTATTCTTTTGTAAAACAGTCGCTAAAGATCAGTACAAAGACAATCAGCGCGATCGGAATATTCTTAAAAAATTGCGTCCATGAGGCAAACGCGTCCACCTGAACATTTGTGACGGTCAATCCGCTTTCTGCTAAGGAGTCGGAAAACATTTCCATCATCCACGGCGTCAGTTTTGCGATTGCAGGATTCATGACGCCGAACAGAGCAAACAACAGCACAAGGATCATGAGCTTGCCCGTCCGTGCGGTTTCCAGATATTCCTTTTTCAGAAACGCAAACAGTGTCCTCATTTCGTCACCTCCAAAAACAGCGCTTCAAGCGTCGGTTCGACTCGCTCGATCCTCTGTATCGGTATTCTGTTCTCGGCAACATATCGCATAATGTCAAAGAAACGATCCTTGCTTCCATGAAAAGTAAGCGAGTTTCCTTCTGGGGCTTTTAGGTCGCCAAATGCTTTCATCAATGTGCTGACAGTTTCTTTTTGTTCCGGCTCGATAATAAATCCATCCGATGGCCGCATACTTCTTAATTCCGCGATCGCTCCCTGCATAGCGATCCTGCCATTATCCAGAAATGCGGCTTCGGTGCAGATACGCTCCACATCGGAAAGAATGTGCGTGGAAAAAAGTATCGTAGTC
>CANQHX010000019.1 GCA_947623905.1 uncultured Lachnospiraceae bacterium | reverse complement strand
CATCTCCCGGAGCGGAGCGTGCATGGCAATGGGCAACAACACTTGGGTCGACAATATTGCCGCCAAGCATTCCTCCCGCCACATAGTGGAGGCGTGGGGTTCAAACGTGAAATACACCAACTGCGAGATCGCTTTTGCGGGCGGCAAGATGGAGTCGGCGGAGAGCGGAATCGAAATTTACGGCGCGACGGACGGCGCGTATTTCTACAACAACTACATTCACGATATCATGGACGGGACGCTCACCAGCCAGAACACCGACCTGGACAATGTGGAGAACCCGAAACAGATCCAAAACATTGAATACATCGGCAACGTCATGACGGCGTGCGGAAGCGGTCCCGAGATATGGAACAGCGGTCCCATCGACGAGAACGGCTATTTCAAGAGCAGGATAACAAACGTCACGATAAAGAACAACCTCATCGCTTACATCGGCTACGGCATCACCCAGATGCAGGACATGAGCCACAATACGAAGGGCTCCTTCTTTGCCGGGAGCATGTACGGCGAGGTCGCGAGAGGAATAATGGAAAACAACGTCGTGTTCCATATCAACGGCGATATTTATCAGTGCTACATGGCGACCTACGACCAGCCGCGCGGCTGGCAGGCAAAGGGCAACACCATTGTCGCCGCCGTGGATATGCCGTATTCGCGCATCGGCTACTGCTACGAGACGTTGAACTACATCAACCACAATATGTGGAAGAGGGCGCGCGTTGCGTTCCGGTACGATTACGAGACGCTCGTGTGGTACACCGGTCAGGGGATCGACCCGACGGGAACTTACTACTGGTACGTCAGCGACGACGTGCACGAAACGCGCGACGTGTGCTTCTTCACGACCGGCTACTACATCGAGCGCGGCGGCTTTAAGCTGTCGTGAGGATTCGGTCGGCCGATGGACGGCGGATATGATCGGAACAAAAAACGGACTCGGGAATGGACAGACCACGTAAGGAAGTATTTTAAGTAAGGTAAGGTGTAACCCCGTAAAAGGGGTTGCACCGTTTCCTTTTAAGATTGCACGAATTGAAAAGGATATGACACAAGCTCAATTAGCAGAAGCTGTTGGTGTTTCCAGGCAAACGATGAGCGCAATTGAAAAAGGTGATTACAACCCAACGATTAAATTATGTATTGCTATATGCAAAGTTTTAAATAAAACATTAGATGAACTTTTTGGAGGGATTGATTATGAGTAAAAAGCAATATGACGAAAAACAAATCATAGAAAGAGGAAAATCGTTTCAATACGCCTTCACTTGTGCTATCGTAGTAAATATTATCATTTATTTATTAAGCGATTTTATTGGAATAGGTTTTGCCAATGGTGCAATCTGTCTGATAAATATAGGTTTGCCAATCGCAATATATATGCTTTCAATGATTATTAAGAACGGTTATGACGGTGTTTCAAATGCTGGTGAAAAATTGAATATCTCTGCATTGGGCGGTTGCGGAGTTGCTCTGCTGATTGTATATTTGCCTGACATTATTTCGGGTAAAAAGCTTTTAATAGATAATGCAATGATTACCGAAAGCGCTGGTGCTTTGTTAATTAGTATTTTGATCTTAGTAGTGGTGCTTGTATATTGGATAAAGAAGCACATTGAGAAGAAAAGCGAAAACGACGAATAAGGAGAACTTGGCTATGAAATGTCCACATTGTAACAGCGAAAATATTGAAGTAGGCTTGAGAATGTTTGAGTCGCTCAACGGAAGTCCGGTTGGCTTTAGATTTAGCAAAGGACTTATGAGTGTAGTGGCACAGATACACTGTGATATATGCAAAGACTGCAAAACTATAGTAAGAAGTTATATTGTCGAATCTACCGACAAAAAGTGGCTTAAATAATTTGTTATAAAAGTAATCCATTTTCCAACACAATATCCACGAACACAGGGCAGAGTTTATAGTACTCTGCCCTGTGTTCGTTTACTTTATTAAATGGGTATTCAGTTATAAATTATTTCTTTATTGATAATTTCTGTGGCTCTGCTACGGATATTATTCATACGACCAACCCACTCCATTTGATTGTCTGCTTTGAGTTGTTCGGTTACCCCCTCACGCTCTGCCATTTGCTTTACAAGCCGAGAAAACATTTCTTCTGCCTGCTTATCGAGGTCTGCAAGGTATCCGTTCAACTTGCCACTTGTCAGCAGATTAAGATATAGCACCTTGCGGTGTTGCTTGATATATCGTAAGTGCCGTTGTCCCCATACGCCGATAGACCGTTGTTCTTCTTCCGGTAACTTCAAGCAGGGAATGTAATAGTCGCCTTGCAGTTCGTACCAAAGACCGTTCTTTTCATCATAAATAACCTTTTCCATAATCACGCCTCCTTGTAGATTATCTTGAATTTCTTTTGCTTTGCATCAATGATTTTCAGCAGAACCTCATCCACCGCATCAGTGTACTTGCCATTAGCAATTAAGTTGTTTCGCATTTCGTTTAGGCAATTCACAATCACCCTGCGCTCAAAATCATCAAGTGCTATGTAATACTTCTTATCACGCATATCGGTCACTCCTTCAGCAAATCTTGGAACGGGGTGTCTGTGGCAACGAAGGTGTCGTATGTAAAGTTTGCTCCCAACCGAAACCCTATCATAAAACTGTCAAGGTTGGATTCGCCGTTTACCACGCTCCACGCATTAACAAAGTCAAGAAATTTCTTTTTGTTTTCACCTGATAGCCGTTCTGTTAGGAAATATTCATTGAGCATCAGTACTTCCATTTGCTTTTGCACGGCTTTGTTCTGCTTGGTGCTTCGTGACTGCGGATCAATGTTGTCGTAATAAAATTCTTCTATAAATTTCCCCATATTGTTACCTCCTTTGATTTTCTACCATAATTGTACTCAAAGGCGGTTGAATAGTCGAATGTGCCGCTATAAACAGAAAAATACCGAGAAAAACCTGTTACAGTTCTTCTCGGTATTCATCTTTTGGACTTGTCTTTGCTAATACCGGATAATTCAATGCATTAGATGTAGTTTCTAAATTACTTCCTTATCAGGTGTTAGCATTCCGGAATACCTTTCTTTTCTATCGAAGGGCAAAAACAGCCCTGCACTGAAAAACTGTATTTTTCATTTAACACCTGTCCCGCTGCCCGCCGGCAGTTCCATGTTCAGCTGCTTTGCGATCTGCTCCAACGACATATTTTTCGATAACATATCCGCCATCTCCTGAAACATGCTGGTTCGGCCTTCCCGTCGGCCTTCCTGGCGACCTTCCTGGCGGCCCTTCGCCACCCCATTATCAAACTGTTCATCCCATGCGTTCCTCATATTTATCTTCTCCTCCTCTTCGCCAATCTTTAACCTGAACCCTGCGCAGGCGTTTAACACCTCGGCCGCCTCACGGCTCAGGCTCCGGTATATCTCCTCTCCCTCGGTCAGCTCCTCCAGCTTCTCCCTGTCCCCGCTGCAGCGGATATACCTTAACACCGGCCCCAGCTCCGATCGGAATTTTTCAAAATCCCCTTCCGTAAGCCCCTCCGGTGTCAGCAAATGCAGCTTATAGTCATTCACCCACGGCAGGATCCTCTCATCCTTTATCTCCAGCATCTCGTAGAGGCTTGTGGGTCCGTCCCACGATCCCCTGCCGAAATATATCACCAGTGTGATCACCGGCAGGAGTTTGTCCTCTCTTCCAAACCCCGACAGGTACTCTGCCCCTTTCAACGGAGCGTTACGCCCCTGTTTTTTCTTCCCCTGTGTTCCTTGTCCTTTTGCTTCCCGTTCCTTTGTCTTCTGCTTTACCTGCTTCTCATAGCTCATGGCATCGTACATCATGCTCCGCACGGGCATAGCATAGTGGACATTCATCTGATCCTCTATTCCAAGGATCAGATACGCCCGCTCGCCGTCTTCTTTCGCGGCCAGTTCCTTTAACAGGTCGCGGGTCTTTTCCACTCCTTTTTCTCTCCCGTCCCGCTTCCTTACCAGGGCGGTCTGCCCTGCGTCCAGCTCCCGCAGACGCTCCGGGCGGATCACCGGCGCCCCGCCGTAGAGCAGGAAGTTAAAGGCGTCGGCAAACACCCTGTTGTCCGCCATGAACTGTTTCGTTCTTACATTGATCGTTCCTATGAAGATTTCCTCCCATCCTCTGCCGCAAAATATCTTTCTCTTTTGTCCGGAAAATGGAAATGTCTTTCTGCTTACAGCATAGCATACTTCTCACGGCAAATCATTGAACCTGTGGTTGAAGAGCCAAAAAAACACAAAAAATTCAGGCTGCCAAAACAGCCTGAATCCTCATCGTTCCTTTTTTACCTTTTTCAATGACGCATCCGTCCTTTACGGATTTGTGTTGCCCTGTGTGGCGTCGTCCACGCCCTGTTCTACGCCGTCTACGGCGTCATTTACGCCCTGCTCGGCGCCGTCGATCACATCTTTCGCCGCATCGCCTGCGCCGTCAATCACATCTTCGGCTGCGTCCCCGGTGCCGTCTACCGCGTCATTTACCACGCCGTCGTCAGAACCTGCTCCGTTATCATCATTGTCCGTCGCGGCGGGATTTCCGGTCTCATTGCCGTCGGCTGCCGGGGCATCTGTTCCCGCGGCGCTGTTCCCCGTTCCGTTTTGTGCACTGCTGCCGTTCATGTTATCATCAGCCTTTTCTGTCTCTCTTGTATCGTCTGCTTTCTCTGTTTCCTGCGTCTGTCCGCCGCCGTTATTGTTGCTGCCGTTATTCTGGTCGTTGGTGCCGCACCCTGTAAACATGGACAATGCCAGCACGGACAACATGACATAAAGAATGTTTCGCAACTGCTTCATAATCAATGCTCCTTATCAATGTATTAAGCAAAATGCTCTCATTTCTACTATGTCCTGTTTTCCTCAAAATATACGATCAAAATTTTAAAAGGGTATGCCGCGCATACCCTTTCTGATTTCTGATTGTTTCTGGAAAATCTTTTATTTTCCCGCGATATAATCCACCAGCTTCAGCCTGGAAAATATCTCCACGGTAGATTCATCCAGTGTGACTACTTCCTTCATACCGTCCAGCTGCACGTAGTAATCGTCCGAATAGGTATAGGAGTCCGTCATGTCGCCGATATTGATCACCACGGTTTTCTCTTCTTCTCTGGTATCCCACTGGGTCTCGCTGAGATTGTCTTCCACCTGCGTCTGGCTAATGGTATTCTCGTCCATCACATCCTCTGTGTAAACAATGGTGATCTTCACCGCGGGATCTGTCAGTCCGAACGTTTCCCGGTCCTCCTCCGTGGCATGGTACGTCACTTCCCGCACATATTCCAGATCCACCAGGCTGCTCATGAGGATGGACGCGCGGGACGCGTTGGCCGCTGTTTTATTTCCATCTTTGTCCAGAATATACCATTTTCCGGTAATGGTCTTTTTGCCGTTCTCATAAGGCTTGGGCGTTTCTCCGGTGTCGGGATCCCGCTCAAAATAGAAATCCAGCGTATCCCCGCCTTTGATCTCAAAGGTCACATGGGTAAAATGATCCGACGACAAACTGGGATAAGAAGGAATGGCCGCCATATCGTACAGCTCCACGCTGTAGGTGCCCCACAGCGTACCGTCTACCATGTATACCGTTTCACTGCCGTCCATGTACATATAGTAGCCCTGGGCGCTGGCGTTATAATCCCCTATATAATATGTCTTGTCATGGGATCCGTCGGTAAATGCCACCGTCATGACAGGATCGTCCAGGCCGTATTTGCCCAGGTCCTGACAGGATTCCTCCACCACACGCCTGGCGTAGACCTTCTCCAGCACGTCCACCTTGGCCTGCACCAGATCCTGGGTCAGGGGGAATTCCCGGTCGCCGGCATAGATCCACTTATCGCCGTTTTTCTCAAAGACAAACGTGCCGTTTTCATAACCGGGATCCTTGTTTGTATAGGAAAAGCTGACGATCTTGTCTTTATCGTTTGTGTCAATGACAATGCCGTTTTCTTCCAGATCCTGCTGCGCCGCGTCTTTCTCCTCATTGGACCGGTGAAGGAGCAGCACGCCGGCCAGCACCGCGCCCAGCACTGCGAGGACGCCCAGAGTCAGCAGCATGGTTTTTGTTTTCTTTGACATCAGCGGCGCCTCCTTATGATCCAGACGATAATGCCGATCACGATGATCACAATGGGAAGCCCGGCCACCAGGATGCCGTTCCACAGATTTTCCTGAGCGGAAGTCATGATGAGGTTTTCCCCGTCAAGGCTCTTGCTGTGAATGGAAATGGCGCTCTCATGCTCGCACATCCATCCCACGGTATTGATGCCGAAATCAAAGTTTGCCCCGGCCACCATCTCATTGACCTGATCCTCCAGCATGTAGGGAGAACCGAATATCACTGCCCTGGAGACGGTGTCTTCGTCTATGGCCAGCTCCGCGGCAGCGGCCAGGGTCATGGTGCCGGAGGGATCCCCGGGCGCCTTCCTGGTAGAACCGGCGGCGCCGGACAGCACATCCTCCACGGGTCTGATATAGGCAGTGCCGGAGGACGTCAGGAGGGAACCCTGGGTCACATTATCAAGAGACGTATCCAGCGCGATATTCTGTCCCGTCATGACCAGCAGCGTCATGTTGCTGTCCATGAGGGGATCGGTGATCTCGTGGCTGTGCAGCGACGGGAAAATGGTATCTGCTACATTGCTGTACATGTGACTGCTGTCCTGCTCCAGCACGATGCCGGACTGTATCTCCATGCCGTACAGCTTCAGCACACTGTCCAGATTGGGCAGATCGTCCGCCATGTAGGAAGAGATCACCAGCAGATTGCCCCCGTTCCTCACATAGGCCGTCAGCATATCTGCCTCATCCTTTGAGATATCCTTCAAAGGAGCGTTGAACACAAGACACTTGGCGTCCTCCGGTACTTTTCCGGATGTGACAAGGGACAGGTTTTCCGTTTCAATGTTCTGCCCGGAGATCTCTGTCAGGAAGCTCTCCGAAAGATCGGTCTCCCTGTGTCCGGTGATCGTATAGATCTTGGGCAGATCATCGCTGACCACATAATCCACTGCGCTGGTCAGACGCTGCTCTCCCTCAAATTCATGGGTCTCCATAGTCTGGGAATTGGAGGTGTTCACCGCGGTCCCCGTCACATAGATCTGGTCGTTGGGGATCACCTGGAACCGTTTGGCGGACTCCACGATGAGGCTGTTGTCCACCAGGCCGTCGGTGGTATAGCCGCTTGTAAACGTGGGATTGACGGCAGTGTCCACCTTCTGCACCTTCAGGTGAGAGGACAGCGCCCTGTACTGGTTGAGCATTTCCTCCAGCACATCGTCCTCCGAGCCCTCCTGGGTGACAAAATACACAGTCACATCCTCATTAAGGCCCCCTACGACCTCCTTCGTCTGCTCGCTCATGGAAAACAGCTGCTCCTGGCTGAGATCGATACGGGTCCAGTTGGAAGGCAGATAGTTCACAGCCACATTTATCACCACCACAATGGCAATGACGATCACGGTCAGCACCGCGCTGTAAGAACCGTTGCGGAATAATTTGCTTTTATTGTTCATGATAGTATCCCTTTCCTCTCCACTGTCATTTCACCTGCCGCCGGATCAGCTCCAGCGCCGTTTCTGAATGGACTGAACGGTGAGAAATACAAACAGGCCGCTGATGGACACAAAGTAAATGATGGCCGTGAAATCCAGCTGCCCGTACAGCATATTTGTGGTGCGGCTGCTGATATCAAATATGCTCAGCAGGCTCGCCACGCTTCCTTCCAGCAGGGAAGACTTCACCAGGTAGACGATCAGCAGCGCCACCTCCGCCACCGCCGCGAAGACGCCGGCGAATATGAAGCTTTTCGTCATGGCAAACAGGATCAGCGCCAGAATAACGATCATCACCGTAAATACTACCAGGGATCCTCCCGCTGAAGAAGGGATCAGCTGGGCGATACTGCCCACAAAGAACAGCACCAGCAGCACGCCGAAAGAAATCGCGGCGGCCACGATAGGATTTTCCGTTGTCGAGGAAAGAAACAGTCCGATAGACAGATTGGCCGCGCCCAGCAGGAAAAATGCCAGGATGCCAGTGTAGTCCATTGCCAGCGACGCCGGATCCTTCTGGAACTGCAGCAGGATCAGGGGATACAGGCAGAAGAGCGCCATGGGGATGGCAAACACGGTAAGCAGGGCGAGGTATTTGCCCAGCACCACATCTATGATCCGGATAGGCGCCGTAAACAGCAGCTGATCCGTTTTGGAACGCCTCTCCTCCGCCAGCATACGCATAGTCATAAGAGGCACCACGATAAGAAAGATAAACGTGGTGTAATTGAGCACCGTCCCGAACCAGGAATAATGCATCCGCAGGTTGTAGGCGGTAAAATAGATGCCCACGATGAGCGCCATGAACGCGATGAGCACATACCCGATGGGGGATGCAAAGTAGGATCTCAGTTCTTTTTTATAAATGGCTTTCATGCCTCTGTATCCTCCTTCTTCTCAGGTTCTTCTTTCGAAGGGACAAAACCCTTGTCGATCTTTGCCAGGAAGACATCTTCCAGGGAAACTTCCTCCATCTTCATCTCCAGCACGGCCATCTTTCCGGCCGCCAGAGCGAAGCTGAGTTTTTCTCTCAGGTCTACATCCTGGGGCGTCTCAATACGGGCGGTATAGATACCCGCTTCCTTATCCGCGGTAATATCAAATTTCAGGATGGACGGCTCCTGCCGCAGCACGTCCCGGATCTTTTTATCCTCCGCCTTGATCTTCATCTCCAGTACGGTCTTGCCGCCGGCCTGCCTGCGCAGGTTCTCCGGCGTGTCGCTGGCCACCAGCTTGCCCTGGGAGATGATAAGAATGTGATCGCACACGGCGCTGACTTCCTGAAGGATATGGGAGCTTAAGATCACCGTATGCTGCTGACCCAGGCTGCGGATCAGCTCTCTGATCTCAATGATCTGCTGGGGATCCAGTCCCACGGTGGGCTCGTCCAGGATGATCACCGGCGGATATCCCAGAATAGCCTGGGCCAGGCCGACCCTCTGCCGGTATCCCTTTGACAGGTTTTTGATCAGACGGTTCTGCACGTCCACAATGCCAGTCTGCTCCATGGCCTTTTCTATAAGGCTCTTCCGCTGGCTCTTGTCCAGCTTTTTCAGCTCTGCCACAAAATGGAGATACTCCTTCGGGGTGAGATCCATATACACCGGCGGCTGCTCCGGCAGATACCCGATGCACGCCTTGGCCTTTTCAGGCTCCTCAAATATATCATAACCGTTGATGGTCACCTGGCCGGACGTAGCCGCCAGATACCCTGTGATCATATTCATGGTAGTAGATTTTCCGGCGCCGTTAGGTCCCAGGAAACCGTAGATCCGACCCTGCTCCACCGTGAAGCTCACGTTGTCCACGGCCAGATGGTCGCCGTATTTTTTCGTCAGGTTTTTGACCTTTATCACAATAGTCCCCTCCTGTATGAAACGCTTCCCACTGAAAGCTCCGCGCCTGCCTTGCGCCCGGCGCCGCGATCAATGTCATTATATATGAAAATTGTGTATAATCCTTGTTTATTTTATCACAGGAATGTCGGTTGCGCAACGCTTCCCGAAAGGATCTTCCGGCAAAAAATCCGGGAGATACGTTTATCACGGAAGCGCTATGGCTGCCGCGAGATACACGGCCATTATCGCCAGTCCGGCATAATCCACCCGGTCAAATACCAGCGGCTCCATTTTCGTCCTCCTCACAGCCCCGCTGTAACATCTCGCCTCCATGGCCAGGGCCAGATCGTCCGCCCTGCGGAACGCGGAGACAAAAAGCGGCACCAGCAGAGGCACCAGCCCCTTTACCTTTTTGATCAGACCGCCGGAATCAAAATCCGCGCCTCTCGCGGTCTGCGCCTTCATGATCTTCACCGTCTCTTCCTGGAGGATGGGAATAAAACGCAGGGCGATGGACATCATCATGGCAATGTCCGCTACCGGCACTTTTATGTGCTCCAGGGGCCGCATAAGCCGCTCCAGGCCGTCCGTCAGGTTGCCGGGAGTGGTAGTGAAGGTCATGAGAGATGTGCCGAGGATCAGTAGCACCATGCGGACCGTCATGAGCACAGCCATCACCAGTCCTTCCCTGGTGGCTCTGATGCCGAAAACCGTAAACAGGGTCTCGCCCGGCACAAAAAACAGATTAAACACCGCGGTGATCGCCACCAGCACTACAATAGCCCGCAGGCCGCGCACCATATAGGAAACGGGCACTCCGGACAGCTTTGTCACCACGCCCAAAAACAGGGCCGCAAAAATAAATCCCAGATATCCCTTTATTACAAAGAGGGATATGAGATACCCTATCGTTCCCAGGATCTTCACCCGGGGGTCCAGCCTGTGGATAACAGACTCTACAGGATAATATTGTCCAATTGTGATCTCTCTCAGCATACTGGCGTCATCCTCATTTCAAACCGATCGTCAGCCGGCGGCATGGTTCTGTCCCAAAGGTACAGACCGGTTCCGGCAATATATTACTTCCCCAGAGCGCCCAGGATCATGTCCCTCGCCTCCTCAGGAGAAGATGCGTAAGTCCCTACGGGCCATCCCTTCTCCTTTAAGCTGTGCAGCACATAAGAAAGGGCAGGGGCCCGCAGCCCCATTTCCTCCAGCTCCTTATAGTGCGCAAATACTGCTTCCGTCGTGTCATGATAGCGAAGCTTCCCGTCGTCCATCACCAGCAGCCTGTCCGCATATTTTGCTACATCCTCCATGCTGTGAGATACCAGCAGCACGGTCATGGACCTCTCGCGGCGAAGCCCCGCGATCAGATCCAGTATCTCGTCCCGGCCTTTTGGATCCAGGCCGGCGGTCGGCTCATCCAGCATGAGGATCTCCGGCTCCATGGCCAGCACCCCCGCAATAGCCGCCCGGCGCTTCTGTCCGCCGGACAGTTCAAAGGGCGAGCAGTCATACAGTTCTTCCGGAAGCCTTGTCAGGGCAAGGGCAGCCGATGCCCGCTCCAGGGCTTCCTCTCTGGACAGGCCCTGATTCATGGGGCCGAACGCGGCGTCCTGCCGGACCGTCTCCGCGAACAGCTGATGCTCCGGATACTGGAACACCAGACCCACTTTGCAGCGCAGAGACTTCAGGTCATAGCCCTTTTGATGAATGTCCTCCCCGTGAAACAGCACGGTGCCGGACGTGGGCTTCTCCAGCCCGTTGCACATCTGGATAAGGGTAGATTTCCCGGAACCGGTATGTCCGATGATGCCCACAAATTCATCTGCGCCAAATTCCACGGTGATGTCCGTCAGGGCGTGGTGTTCAAAGGCGGTGCCCGCCTCATAAATATAATTTACGTGATCCAGCTTCAGAATGCTCATCGGTCATCCCTTCTTCAATTCTTCCAGTCTGTCCACCAGTTCTTCCGGGCGGAGGATCCCGTCAGGTATGTCCAGACCGGCTTTTTTCAGCAGGTGGGCCAGTATGGTCACCTGGGGCACATCCAGCCTGAGCTGCTGCAGGCGCTCCACCCTGGAAAATATTTCCCGGGGCGTTCCTTCCATGGCGATGGCGCCATGATCCATAACATATATATAATCCGCGTCAATGACCTCTTCCATGTAATGGGTGATGAGGATGACGGTGGTGTGATCTTCTCTGTTCAGCCGGTGGGCGATGTCCAGCACTTCCCTGCGCCCTACCGGATCCAGCATGGCGGTAGGCTCGTCCAGCACGATGCAGCGGGATCCCATCGCCACGGTGCCCGCGATGGCCACCCTCTGCTTCTGTCCGCCGGAAAGATGATTGGGTGATTTGTTCCGGTATTTTTCCATACCGACAGCCCGGAGGCTTTCCTCTACCTTCCGGCGGATCCAGGAGGACTCTCTGCCCAGGTTCTCCGGTCCGAAAGCCACATCCTCCCCTACCTGAGAGCCGATGATCTGGTTGTCGGGATTTTGGAACACCATTCCCGTCGTCCGGCGGATCTCCAACAGCTTTCTCTGGTCCGCCGTATCCTTCCCGTCGATCCACACAGTGCCCTCCGTAGGGAGAAGTATGGCGTTGAGATGCTTGGCAAGGGTAGATTTGCCCGACCCGTTATGGCCAAGAATGGCGATAAACTGTCCTGGCTTCACGTAAAGATCTACATGATCCACCGCCCTGCGGACCGTCTCCACATTGCCGTTGTCGTCATACTGCCGATATTCAAATGAAACATCCTTTGTCTCGATCATATGCTCCATGAAACATACTCCTGGCTTTCGCGCGCTATCCATCTGTCTGGCCCGCGCATTTTCCTATTGCATGAAAAAGCCGGAGAACAACGCTCTCCGGCTTTTCATTTTGTAAACGATTGCGTGGCACGCAGATCATACCAGCTCCAGCAATACCTCCATAGCGGCATCGCCCTTGCGCTGTCCGATCTTTACAATGCGGGTATACCCGCCGTTTCGGCTTGCATATTTGGGAGCGATCTCGTCAAACAGCTTTGCTACAAGATCCACTTCCTTTGTCTTCTTGGGTGTCTCTCCTGCCTGCTTAACAGGATACAGCACCTTCAGCATCTTCCTTCTTGCATGGAGACGGGAAGGATTGTCCTTCTTGATGGTCTTCTCCACCTCGTCAAAAACGGTCTTCTTCTTGCCGTCCACCACTTCTTTTACGCGCTTACCGTCCGCGTCCTTGCGGGGCACTTTTGCCTTGACGGTAACGGTCTCATAATTGTCTTTTTCCTTCACAGCCATAGCAATAAGGCCCTCTGCGATCTTCGCAGCTTCCTTCGCCCGCATCTCTGTGGTGACGATCTTGCCGTTTGCCAGCAGAGCAGTCACGAGACCGCGGAGCATTGCCTTTCTCTGATCTGAAGTTCTTCCGAGTTTTCTGTAACCAGCCATGTTATATTAACCTCCATTTGTGGAACCGCATTGCCGCGCTTCTTCGGTCTTACCGGCAAGGGTTTTCTTCCATAAATCGTCCGGCTGCCCGATCTTCGGGCGCCACGTCACACGCAGCCTTATTCCTCGCTGGAACTAAGCTGCAGGCCAAGCTCTTTCAGCTTGCCGAGCACTTCCTCCAGAGACTTGCGGCCCAGGTTGCGGACCTTCATCATCTCCTCGGGCGTCTTGTTTGTCAGTTCTTCCACTGTATTGATACCGGCCCTCTTCAGGCAGTTGAAGGAACGAACGGAGAGCTCCAGCTCGTCGATGTTCATCTCCAGCGCCTTTTCCTTCACGTCCTCCTCACGGTCAGTGATGACCTCGGCGGAGCGGGCCGTCTCAGACAGATCTATGAACAGGTTCAGATGCTCGCTGAGCACCTTGGCCGCAAGGCTTACCGCCTCATCCGGCGCCAGAGTGCCGTTTGTGTATACATCCAGTGTCAGCTTATCATAGTCGGTGATCTGTCCCACACGGGTATTTTCCACATTCATATTTACCCGCTCTACGGGTGTGTAGATAGAGTCCACGCTGATAACGCCGATGGGAAGATCCGCGTCCTTGTTCTTTTCAGCGCTCACATAGCCTCTGCCGCTTGTAATGGTCAGCACCATGTGCAGCTTTGCGTTGCTGCCGCTCAAAGTAGCGATCACCTGTTCGGGGTTGAGTATCTCAATGTCAGAATCCACTTCGATATCCGCGCCGGTCACCACGCCCTCGCCCTCATATTCGATGTACGCGGTCTTGGGTTCATTGATGTCTCCCGTGTTTTTGATCGCCAGATTCTTGATGTTCATGATGATCTCTGTCACGTCTTCCTTTACTCCGGGAATGGAGGAGAATTCGTGGAGGACACCGTCAATATTTACCTGGCTCACGGCAGTGCCGGGCAGAGAGGAAAGCATAATTCTTCTCAGAGAATTGCCCAGAGTAATTCCATAACCTCTCTCCAGAGGCTCTACGACAAACTTTCCATACTTTTTGTCTTCAGAAATCTCAACAATTTCAATATTGGGTTTTTCAAAATCGAACATAAATTATGCCTCCGGCTTCTTCGATTATTTGGAGTACAACTCGACGATAAGCATCTCATTTACAGGAACGTCAATAGCCTCCCGGTTGGGCATTTCCTTTACTTCACCTTTCAGGTTCTCCACATCAGACTCCAGCCATGCGGGCACCATCCTGCCTTCGGTCATCTCCCTGATCTCGGCATATCTCTTGGAAGACTTCTTGCTCTCCTTGATCTCAACCGTATCGCCGGCCTTTACCCGGTAAGAAGGGATATTTACCTGCTTGCCGTTCACAAGCACATGCTTGTGGTCCACGATCTGTCTTGCTTCCTTACGGGTTCTTGCAAAACCGAGACGGTAAACGATATTGTCCAGTCTGGACTCCAGCATTACCATCAGATTCTCACCGGTCATGCCGGGCATCTTGGCTGCCTTTTCATAGTAATTGCGGAAAGGTTTCTCCAGTACGCCGTAGATGAATTTTGCCTTCTGCTTCTCGCGGAGCTGCAGGCCGTACTCACTCATCTTTCTGTTGGATCTTTTCAGCTGTCTGCGTGACTTTTTATCAATTCCCAGAAATACAGGATCCAGATCAAGAGACCTGCATCTCTTCAGGACAGGAACTCTGTTAACTGCCATTGCAATCTACCTCCTAATCAGACTCTTCTACGCTTGGGCGGTCTGCAGCCGTTGTGGGGTACAGGTGTCACATCACTGATGCTGGTCACATCCAGTCCGCATGCCTGCAGGGCACGGATAGCTGCTTCACGGCCGGAGCCGGGTCCCTTTACCATAACTTCCACTGTCTTTAAGCCATATACCAGCGCTGCCTTTGCAGCAGTCTCTGCTGCCATCTGCGCAGCATAAGGAGTAGATTTCCTTGAACCTCTAAATCCCAGACCACCGGCACTTGCCCATGACAGAGCGTTGCCCTCACTGTCGGTGATGGTAACGATCGTATTATTAAAAGAGGACTGAATATGTGCCTGTCCGCGTTCAACGTTTTTTCTAACACGCTTTTTTGTTACTTTTTTTGCAACTTTTTTCGCCATCTAAAACTAACCTACTTTCTTCCTTAATCCAATGATCACTTCTTCTTGTTTGCTACAGTCCTTCTGGGACCCTTGCGCGTACGGGCATTGTTCTTTGTGTTCTGTCCGCGTACAGGCAAGCCTCTCCTGTGACGGATACCCCTGTAGCATCCGATCTCCTGCAGACGCTTGATGTTCAGCGCGATCTCTCTGCGAAGATCACCTTCTACCATCTGGCTTTCCTCGATCACGGCGCTGATCCTTCTCACCTCGTCGTCTGTCAGATCTCTTACACGTGTATCAGGATTCACCTTAGCTTCCGCAAGGATGCGCCTGGAACTGGACACACCGATACCATAGATGTATGTCAGTCCGATCTCTACACGTTTCTCTCTCGGCAAATCTACACCAGCTATACGAGCCATGTGTTGCACCTCCATCAGTTTTCCATTGATCTACTAAGTTCCGGGTGCGTCTCTCGGTATAAAGACGTACCAAATACCACAGAACATACTCCAGCCGCGAAGTACCGCTGTGGTTATAAAATCAGCATATGCGTTGACGGACACATATACTGCAGCCGCTCAAATTTGAATAAACAACCTCTCAGGCGGAAAATCAAAGATTTTCTCAAAGACAACACCTGGTTATCTTTTTTATCCCTGACGCTGTTTATGCTTGGGATTTTCACAGATGATCCTGATGCTTCCCTTTCTCTTAATCACTTTGCACTTTTCGCACATAGGCTTTACAGATGACCTAACCTTCATGGTTTCGCCCTCCTTTCAAAAAAAGTCCAGCCTCTATATTAACAATATTTCCCTGTAATGTCAAGGAAGATTTAACACAAATTTAAAATTCACGTACCTTCTTGACCTGACGGTCAAGAAGTATCGACTACGGGTACCTTCTTGACCTGACGGTCAAGAAGTATCGAAGATTTTTTGCTATGCAAAAAATCTTCTTACTTGTCTCTCCAGATGATGCGTCCTTTGGTCAGATCGTAGGGGGAAAGTTCCAGTGTCACCTTGTCGCCGGGGATGATACGGATATAATTCATCCTCAGCTTTCCGCTGATATGGGCCAGCACCTTATGGCCGTTTACCAGTTCTACCTGAAACATGGCGTTGGGAAGTTTTTCCACAACGGTTCCTTCGATCTCAATAACATCTGCCTTTGACATATATAACCTCCTGTATACGTCTACATGCTTTTCCTGATTTCCATCTGATACAACTTTATGGTGCGTTTGATCTCCGTATCACCTGCGGGGCCTTCATGGCGTCTGTTTTTTATCACCTGCAGATGTCCGGGATTTTTTTTCTTGGGCCGGTCCACCGGATGCAGCCGTCCGTCCGACACCAGGATACGTTCTTCCGTTATTCCGGTGATCACGTATACGGCGCCCTTGTCATGTCCCGCCAATGAAACGGCAAGCATGCCCACAGCAATATCAGTCATCATCCCTCATTCCTTCCGGCTCAATGGTAAACAGCTCCGGACCATTGTCCGTGATCAGCACCGTATTCTCATAGTGAGCCGACAGGCTGCCGTCCTGCGTAGATACGGTCCAGTCGTCGTCCTCCCACCATACGTCCATACGGCCCATGTTGATCATGGGTTCAATGGCCAGCGTCATGCCCGCGGTGAGCCTCAGGCCTTTGCGCCGCTGACGGAAATTGGGGATCTGGGGATCCTCGTGAAGATCCCTTCCGATACCGTGTCCCACCAGATCTCTCACCACGCCGTACCCGAACGATTCCGCGTAGGCGGCGATGGCATTGGATATATCGTGGAGATGGTTGCCCGCCACGGCATATTTGATGCCCTCAAAAAAGCTCTGTCTGGTGACCCGGATCAGCTGCCGGGCTTCCGGAGAGATCTCTCCCACTCCGTAAGTCCGCGCGGCATCCGCGTGATACCCTTTATAGATCAGTCCCGCATCCAGGCTGACGATGTCTCCCTCGTGAAGGATCCGTTCCTTCTTCGGTATACCGTGGACCACCTCGTCGTTGACGGATATACAGATAGACGCCGGGTATCCCTGGTAGTTCAGGAAGGAAGGAATACAGCCCATACTTTCAATAAACTTTCTTCCCACCTGGTCGATCTCATATGTGGAAATGCCGGGCCGGATCACTTCCCGCATTTTCATGTGGGTCTCCGCCAGCCGTTTGCCGGCTTCCCGCATCAACTCGATTTCCCGCTGAGACTTTACTGTTACTGACATATCGATCTGACTTCCTTATCTTCTATTTACATGGCATCTATAAATGCAGTGATCTGTCCGAACACAGCATCCATTTTCATGGTGCCGTCGATTTCTTTCAAAATGCCCTGCTCATTATAATAAGAAATAAGGGGCTGGGTCTGTTCATGATAAACATTCAGCCGGTTCTGCACGGTCTCGGGCGCATCGTCCGCCCGGCTTACCAGTTTCTCTCCGCACTTGTCGCATACGCCCTCTTCCCGGGGCGCATTGTGCACAATATGATAGGTGGCGCCGCAGCCGGGACAGGTCCTCCGTCCGGACATACGTTCCACGATGGACTGGTCGTCCACTTCAATGTCAATGACCATATCGACGGCAGTCCCTTCTTTTTGCAGCGCGTCATCCAGGGCCTCCGCCTGCTGAATGGTGCGGGGAAATCCGTCCAGCACATATCCCTTCCGGCAGTCCTCCTGACCGATACGGTCCATGAGCATGGCTACCGTCACGTCATCCGGCACAAGCTGCCCTTTGTCAATATACGCTTTCACCTGTTTTCCCAGTTCTGTACCGCTGCTCATATTGTAGCGGAACAGGTCTCCCGTGGAGATATGGGGAATATCATATTTCTCCGCGATCATCTTTGCCTGGGTGCCTTTTCCGGCCCCCGGCGCGCCAAGCATGATAAGCTTCATCCTGTAAAACCTCCCCATTCCTAATATCTGCGATCACATATTTCCTATTGCACAGAAAACGCAGCTGTCTCCGTCACGGAGACAGTGCGTTCTTATCTTCTGCGGGAAGGAACATTCCCCGCATACGGCAGCGCCGCGCGCCGGGAACTGTCCGGTCCATTATTTTGTCAGGAAACCTCTGTGGTGACGTTCCTGCATTCTGGCTTCGATCTGCTTGAGAGTCTCCAGGATAACGCCCACGATGATGATCAGTGAGGTGCCGCCGAAGGATACGTTCGCGTTGAACCATCCGTTAAAGAAGATGGGGATCACCGCAACGATGATCAGGCCAACGGCGCCGATAAAGATGATATATCCCAGGATGCTCTTCAGGTAGTCGGAGGTGGGCTTGCCGGGACGGATACCCGGTATAAAGCCGCCTGCCTTTTTCATGTTGTTTGCGATCTCCAACGGATTAAACGTGATCGATGTATAGAAATACGCAAAGAACACTACCAGTATGATATAGATCAGCAGGCCGATGCTGTAAACAGGATTGCTGGGGTTGCACCAGTTGTTGGAATTGAGCACGTGCAGTATCTGAGAACCGATGCCCGTACCGTTGCCCTTGCCCAGGAAGCCTGCGATCAGACCGGGGAACTGCATGATGGAAGAAGCAAAGATAATGGGGATCACGCCCGCCGTATTCACCTTCAGGGGAATATGGGTGCTCTGTCCGCCCAGCTGTCTTCTTCCTACTGTCTTCTTGGAATACTGCACAGGGATGCGGCGTTCGCCGTCGTTGAGCAGGATTACAAGAACGATGGTGATCACGATCACTGCCAGGATGATCAGCGCTGCCAGCATGCCCGGCGCCAGCTTCTGGCTGAGCACGAACTGCTCGCACAGCTGCGCGATATCAGCAGGCATACGTGACACAATGTTGATCAGCAGCACGATGGAAATACCGTTGCCCACGCCGTACTCTGTGATCTGCTCGCCGGACCACATAAGGAACGCGCTGCCGGCGGTGAGACCGCAGACAATGCCGATCACGGTAAACGCATCGTAAGATACGAGATAGCCGCTTCTTCCGAATGCGATGGCCATGGCGATGGACTGGATCAGTGACAGTCCGATGGTCAGGTAACGGGTGATCTCCACGATCTTCTTTCTGCCTTCCTCGCCGTCCCGCTGAAGCTCTTCCAGCTTGGGAATGGCGATGGTCATCAGCTGCATGATAATGGAGGATGTGATATACGGGGTAATGCTCAATGCAAAGATGGACATCTGTTCAAAGGAACCGCCGGTCAGTGCATTGAAAAAGTTAAACGCATCGTTGCTCTGGCTCTGGAGCCATTGGGAAAACGCGGTGCTGTCCACACCGGGCAGGGGCAGGAGGGAACCGAGACGGATCACTACCAGCATGCCGAAGGTAAACAACAGCCTGTTGCGGATATCCTTGATTTTAAATGCGTTACGAAGTGTTTCCAGCATTAGATCACCTCTGCTTTTCCACCAACTGCCTCGATCTTTTCTTTAGCGCCTGCGCTGAACGCATTTGCCTGGACTGTCAGCTTCTTGGTTAATTCTCCTGTTCCAAGGATCTTTACGCCGTCCCTGGGATTTTTCACAATACCTTTTTCCATCAGCATTTCCACGGAAACCACTGTGTCATTGTCAAACACTTCCAGCCTGCTTACGTCAATAGCGCAGATATCCTTGGAATTCCTGCAGGTGAAGCCTCTCTTGGGAATACGTCTGTACAAAGGCATCTGGCCGCCCTCAAAACCGATCCTGGGAGCGCCGGAACGTGCCTTCTGACCTTTATGGCCTTTGCCTGCGGTCTTTCCGTTACCGGAACCGTGGCCGCGGCCTCTTCTGAAATTATCGCTGTGCTTGGAGCCTTCCGCGGGTCTCAAATTTGATAAGTCCATTATGACACCTCCTTGTCCATTAGATTTCTTCTACCTTCACCAGGTGTCTTACCTGCTGAACCATACCTCTTGTAGCTGCGTTGTCGGGCAGCTCCACGGTCTTGTTCAGCTTGCGAAGGCCCAGTGCCTCTACGGTCTTTTTGTGCTTGGGAACCGCACCGATCGTAGATTTGATCAATGTGATTTTTAATTTATCTGCCATGCCGATCTCCTTCCTTTACACTGTATCCGAAACCATACCGGCTCAGCCCAGAACCTCTTCCACAGTCTTTCCGCGGAGTCTTGCAACCTCTTCCGGCGTCTTTAACTGACGCAGGGCGTCAAGTGTGGCGAGCACCACGTTCTGCTTGTTGTTGGAGCCAAGAGACTTGGTACGGATATTTTCAATACCTGCCAGTTCACACACGCTTCGTGCAGGACCTCCGGCGATCACGCCGGTACCTTTGGGCGCCCTCTTCAGGAGCACGCTTGCTCCGGTATGCTTGCCTGTAATATCGTGGGTGATACTGCTGTTGTCATCCAGTGCAACGGTAATGAGTTTCTTTGTAGCGTCCTCTTTGCCTTTCCGGATCGCCTCAGGGATTTCGGTAGCCTTGCCAAGCCCGGCACCTACATGACCGTTCTTATCACCTACTACAACCAAAGCGGTAAATCTCATGTTACGTCCGCCTTTTACAACCTTTGTAACACGCTTGATGGCAACCACTTTCTCTTCCAGTTCCATTGCGCTTGTATCAATGATCGTTCGTTTCATGCTCTCCCCTCCTTCTTAGAATTTTAATCCGGCTTCTCTGGCTGCGTCTGCCAGTGCCTTTACTTTTCCGTGATATATGAAGCCGCCTCTGTCAAATACCACCGTATCGATGCCTGCGTCCAGGGCTCTCTTTGCGATAACGGTTCCCACATATGCTGCAGCTGCAACGTCGTTGGTCTTCTCAAGCTCTGCCTTCACAGCCTTCTGGTCTGTGGAAGCGGATACCAGCGTCCTTCCGGCCTCATCGTCAATAATCTGAGCGTACATATGATTATTGCTTCTGAAGACAGAAAGACGGGGACGCTGCGCGGTGCCGCTTAAATGACTGCGCATTCTTCTGTGCTTGTTCTCCCGAACTTCACTTCTGGACTTCTTGTTAATCATTCTGATACCCTCCTAATTATTTCTTACCGGTCTTACCAACCTTACGTCTGATAACCTCGTCAGCATACTTGATGCCCTTGCCCTTGTAAGGCTCAGGTTTTCTCTTTTCTCTGATCTCGGCAGCGTATTGGCCAACCTTTTCCTTGTCGATACCTGTGATCACGATCTTGTTGCCATCCACTTTGGACTCCAGACCTTCCGGATCTGTCATCTCCACGGGATGGGAATATCCCAGGGACAGCACCAGCTTGTTGCCCTGCTTCTGCGCCCTGTAACCTACGCCGTTCACTTCCAGCGTCTTGGAATAGCCCTGCGTCACGCCGATGACCATGTTGTTGAGCAGCGTTCTTGTAAGACCGTGCAGGGATTTCATTCTCTTCAGATCATTGGGCCTTGTGACCACAATGGTCTCGCCATCTTTTTTGATCTCCATCTCGGGAGCCAGCGTTCTCTCCAGCGTTCCCTTGGGACCCTTTACAGTCACATGATTATTTTCTGCAATATCGACAGTAACTTCTGCCGGTACCGCGATTGGCATTCTTCCGATTCGTGACATGCCCGTTACCTCTCTTTCCGATTACCAAACGAAAGCCAGCACTTCGCCGCCTACGTTCCGTTTTCTTGCTTCCTTGTCAGTGATCACGCCCTGATTGGTGGAGATGATCGCTACGCCCAGGCCGCCCAGCACCTTGGGCAGCTGTTCCTTGCTGGCATACACCCGCAGACCGGGCTTGGAGATCCGCTTCAGACCGGTGATGATCTTCTCATTCTTATCCTTGCCGTATTTCAGCGTGATGCGGATGGTCTTGAAGTTTCCGTCCTCAACAATGTCATACTTCCTGATATATCCCTCATTCACAAGAATATCTGCGATCGCAATCTTCATCTTGGAAGCGGGAACGTCTACTGTATCATGCTTTGCAGTGTTAGCGTTACGGATTCTTGTAAGCATATCTGCAATAGGATCGCTCATTGTCATATCTTCGTTCCTCCTGATCTAATTCGCTCTTACCAGCTTGCTTTCTTCACGCCGGGGATCTGTCCCTTGTAAGCCAGCTCCCTGAAACAGATCCTGCAGATGCCGTACTTTCTCAAATAAGCATGAGGACGGCCGCAGATCCTGCAGCGGGTATATGCTCTCGTGGAAAATTTCGGTTTCCGCTGCTGCTTCACCTTCATCGATGTTTTTGCCATGATATTCCCTCCTTATCTCTCAAACGGCATGTTGAACTGTGTCAGCAGTTCCCGGGCTTCCTCGTCGGTCCTGGCGGTGGTCACGAAGATCACGTCCATACCTCTCACCTTATCCACCTTATCGTACTCGATCTCGGGGAAGATCAGCTGCTCCTTGATACCCAGGGCATAGTTGCCTCTGCCGTCGAAAGCGTTGGGATTTACGCCTCTGAAGTCACGCACGCGGGGCAGTGCCAGATTGATGAGACGATCCATGAACTCATACATCTTCTCGCCTCTCAAAGTCACCTTGCATCCGATGGGCATGCCCTCACGGATCTTGAAGTTAGCCACGGAATTCTTGGCTCTGGTGATGATGGCCTTCTGACCGGCGATCTTCTCCAGATCTCCCATGGCGGAGTCCAGGATCTTGGCGTTTTCCTTTGCCTCGCCTACGCCCATATTAATGACAATCTTCTCGAGTTTCGGTACTTCCATGATGTTTTTATAGCCAAACTTTTTGATCATAGCGTCTACGATCTCATTTTTATACATATCTTTTAATCTGCTCATGATGAACCTCCCCTCCTGATTAGTCAATGATATCGCCGGTAGACCTGGCAACGCGTACTTTCTTGCCGTCCTTCTCGGTGAAACCGATCCTTGTAGTCTTGCCTTTGTGCACATACATTACATTGGAAATGTCAAGTGCTGCCTCCCGCTGGGCGATGCCGCCCTGCTGGTTCGCGGCGCTGGGCTTGGAATGCTTGGTCACCATATTGATGCCCTCAACGACCACCTTGCCGTTCTTTTTATCTACGGAAAGCACCTTGCCTTCCTTGTCCTTGTCTTTACCGGTAATGACACGGACAGTGTCACCCTTCTTTATTTTCATTGTTGCCATCCTGTAACCTCCTATAATACTTCGGGAGCCAGAGACACGATCTTCATGAACTGTTTTTCTCTCAACTCTCTGGCAACCGGCCCGAAAATACGGGTTCCCCTGGGGTTCTTGTCTTCCCTGATGATGACCGCTGCGTTTTCGTCAAAACGGATATAGGAACCATCGTGACGGCGGGCGCCCTTTACGGTGCGGACCACAACAGCCTTCACCACGTCACCCTTCTTAACAACTCCGCCTGGCGTTGCATCTTTAACGGTAGCAGTGATCACATCGCCGATATTGGCATATCTTCTTGTAGAGCCGCCCATAACGCGGATGCAGAGGAGTTCCTTTGCACCGGTATTATCAGCGACCTTCAGTCTTGTCTCCTGCTGAATCATGCGGATTAACCTCCTTGTCAAATCTGTACAGTCCGAATATGATCGTTCAGACTATTTTGCTCTCTCTACGATCTCAACAAGTCTCCATCTCTTGTCCTTGGACAGAGGCCTTGTCTCCATAACCTTTACGGTATCACCGATATTGCAGCTGTTCTCCTCGTCATGAGCCTTCAGCTTGTAAGTCCTCTTCACGATCTTGTTGTACAGAGGGTGCTTTACGTGGTCCTCTACGGCAACGACGATGGTCTTCTGCATCTTATTGGAAACAACCTTGCCGGTCCTTGTCTTTCTCAAATTTCTTTCCACAACACTAATCTCCTTTCACGTCCTCCGACACAGCTCACGCTTTGGCCTTCTCTGTAATCAGAGTCTGGATTCTTGCAATGTTTTTGCGCACTTCTTTGATTCTGCCTGTGTTGTCCAACTGGTTGGTTGCGTTCTGGAATCTTAAATTGAAAAGTTCCTTTTTGGCAGCTACCAACTGCTCGTTAAGCTGCTCAGCTGACTGCGATCTCAATTCTTCTAAATACTTTGCACTCTTCATCTGATCATTCACCGCCTTCTAAGTCTGCGCGAGAAACAACTTTGCACTTGCAGGGAAGCTTGTGGGTGGCAAGACGAAGGGCCTCTTTTGCCACATCCTCAGGTACGCCTGCGATCTCAAACATTACCCGGCCGGGTTTTACTACTGCTACCCAGTATTCCAAAGCGCCTTTACCGGAACCCATACGTGTCTCGGCGGGCTTTGCGGTCACGGGCTTATCGGGGAAAATCTTGATCCAGACCTTACCGCCACGCTTTACGTAACGTGTCATGGCGATACGGGCTGCCTCTATCTGGTTGGATTTGATCCAGCAGGGCTCTACAGCAACGATTCCATATTCACCGTTGGTGATGGTATTGCCACGAAGGGCCTTACCTGCCATGGAACCGCGGAACTGCTTACGACGCTTTACTCTCTTAGGCATTAACATTATTTATCGCTCCCTTCCTTACCTTGTTTCACGGGAAGTACTTCACCCTTATAGATCCATACCTTTACGCCGATCTTGCCGTAAGTGGTATCAGCCTCCGCGAAACCGTAGTCGATGTCCGCTCTCAGTGTCTGCAGGGGAATGGTACCCTCGCTGTAAAATTCGGAACGGGCAATATCAGCGCCGCCCAGACGGCCGGCACAGGCTGCCTTGATACCCTGGATGCCGCTCTTCATGCTGCGGCCCATGCAGGACTTCATGGCACGTCTGTAGGAAATACGGTTTTCAAGCTGCTGCGCGATATTCTCCGCAACAAGCTGGGCGTCCGCATCAGGGCGCTTGATCTCCTTGATGTCCACATACAGCTTCACGTCGCCGGAAAGCATGGAGGCCAGCTCGGCCTTTACCTTCTCGATCTCAGCGCCGCCTTTGCCGATGACAACGCCGGGCTTTGCAGTGTGGATCACGATCTTCACGCGGTCGGAACGTCTCTCGATCTCGATCCTGGACACGCCTGAAGCGTACAGCTTTTTCTTCAGAAATTTCCTGATATTGTAATCTTCCACAAGGCAGTCAGCAAAGTTGTCTTCCGCATACCACTTGGAATCCCACTCTTTGATCACGCCTACTCTTAAACCATGAGGATTAACTTTCTGTCCCATTCTTCGTCCTCCTATCTTTCATCCAGCACAACGGTAATGTGGCTCATTCTCTTCTCGATCCGATAAGCCCTGCCCTGCGCTCTGGGCTGCACCCGCTTCATAGTGGGGCCCTTGTTGGCGTAGCACTCTGCCACGTACAGGTTATCTACATTCATACCGTTGTTGTTTTCAGCGTTGGCAACTGCCGACTTCAATAACTTTTCTATCACGCCTGAAGCGTATCTGGGATTGTACGCCAGGATAGCAAGCGCGGTCTTTACATCCTTGCCGCGGATCGCGTCCAGCACGAAGCAGGCCTTCTGCACAGGAATTCTCGCGTAAGACAGCTTAGCTGAGGGCCTGGTGTCTTTATTGGCATTTCTCTCTCTCTTGATCTGGGATCTGTGTCCTTTTGCCATGAATGTTACCTCCTTTCAATCTCCGGCCTTATTTCACCTTGGATTTCTTCTCGTCTTTTCCATGGCCTCTGTATGTCCTGGTGGCTACAAACTCTCCCAGCTTGTGGCCTACCATATCCTCTGTGATATATACGGGCACATGTTTTCTTCCGTCGTGAACGGCGATGGTATGGCTAACCATCTGAGGGAAGATAGTGGAACGGCGGGACCATGTCTTAATGACGCTCTTCTGGCCGGATGCGTTCTGTTCGTCTATCTTCTTTAACAAACTCTTGTCTGCGAATGGTCCTTTTTTTAATGAACGAGCCATATGGCTTACCTCCTTAATAATACAAACTCTGACCGGACAACAGCGCTTACTTGATGGCCCTGCCGTCTCTGCGTCTTACGATCATCTTGTTGGACTGCTTGTTCTTCTTCCTGGTCTTCAGGCCGAGAGCAGGCTTACCCCAGGGAGTAGAGGGGCCGGGACGACCGATACCGGTCTTGCCCTCGCCGCCGCCGTGGGGATGGTCGTTGGGGTTCATAACAGAACCGCGGACAGTGGGACGGATACCCATGTGACGCTTCCGGCCGGCTTTACCGATATTAATAAGGTTGTGATCGCCATTTCCCACCACGCCTACTGTGGCGCGGCATACGATGGGAACCATTCTCATCTCGCCGGAGGGGAGACGAAGGGTGGCGTATTTGCCTTCCTTAGCCATAAGCTGCGCGCCGTCGCCTGCGGAGCGGACCAGCTGGCCGCCCTTGCCGGGGTGCAGCTCGATATTGTGGATCTGTGTACCGACGGGGATCTGCTCCAGAGGCAGGCAGTTGCCCACTCTCACCTCGGCCTCAGGTCCGTTCATCACCTTGCTGCCCACCTTCAGTCCATCGGGAGCGAGGATGTATGCCTTCTGGCCGTCCGCGTAGCAGATCAGCGCGATGTTGGCGCTTCTGTTGGGATCGTACTCGATGGCAGTCACCGTTGCGGGTACGCCGTCTTTGTTGCGCTTGAAATCAATGATTCTGTATTTTCTTCTGGAACCGCCTCCGCGGTGTCTCACCGTAATCTTACCCTGATTGTTACGGCCGGAATTCTTCTTCAGGGACACTACCAGTGACTTCTCGGGTGTAGTCTTGGTGATCTCGCTGAAATCGGAACCGGTCATATTCCTTCTGGAAGGTGTATACGGGTTATACTTTTTGATACCCATTACTGGATCTCCTTTCCCTTACTCA
Organism: uncultured Lachnospiraceae bacterium; assembly: GCA_947623905.1. GTDB lineage: Bacteria > Bacillota > Clostridia > Lachnospirales > Lachnospiraceae > CANQHX01. Next base: position 4,082 of record CANQHX010000019.1, on the reverse strand, counting down.
ATATTTATTCTCATGCTTTGTTTGCATATAATTGGGTCTTCCCGGATCAAAGTCCCTGGAAGATCTCGATGTCGGCGCTGTCCTCTGTCAGCTGCACAATGGCCTTCTTGGATTTGGCCGTCTTGCCGACTACCATGCCCCGTCTGCGCTTCTTGCCTTCCAGGTTCATGGTGTTGACCTTTGCCACCTTGGTGCCTGCGAACATCTTCTCAACGGCTTCCTTGATCATGGTCTTGTTTGCCTCGGGGTGTACAAGAAACGTATACTTCTTGTCTTCCATGGCGGCCATGCTCTTCTCGGTAACAACAGGCTTTAAGATCACATCATAATACTGTACGTTAGCCATTACGCATACACCTCCTGAATCTGCTCCACAGCGGCTCTGGTAGCCACAACGGTGTTGTACCGGAGCACGTCATATACATTGATGGTATTGGTCAGGGCAGTCTTGATGTCGGGAATGTTCCTGGCGCTTGCCATCACCTTTTCATCATTGGAGTCAAGCACTACCAGGGCCTTGGACACCTTCAGGTTATCCATCACTGCCTTGAACTGCTTTGTCTTGATCTCATCCATCTTCAGCTGGTCCACAACGATGAACTTCTTATCGCTCACTGCCGCGGACAGCACGGACTTCAGGGCGGCCCTCTTCTCCTTCTTGTTCATCTTGAAAGAGTAATCTCTGGGAACGGGCGCGAACACTACGCCGCCGCCGGTCCACTGGGGAGCTCTCGTGGAACCCTGCCTTGCGTGGCCGGTATCCTTCTGCCTCCAGGGCTTTCTTCCGCCGCCGGATACCTCGGAGCGGGTCTTTGCCTTCTGTGTGCCTTGTCGATTATTGGCAAGCTGCTGTACCACAGCCATGTGCACCAGATGCTCGTTGGGCTCTACGCCGAACACTGCATCGGAGAGCTCCATGGTGCCCACTTCCTTGCCTTCCATATTATAAACAGATACGTTCATCTGTCAGTCCTCCTTCCTGCAAAAGCTTACTTGTCCGTTTTCACGGTTTCTTTAACGGTGATCAGGCTCTTCTTGGGTCCGGGTACCGCGCCCTTCACCAGCAGCAGATTGTTTTCTGCGTCCACTCTCACTACCTGAAGATTCTGTACGGTAACCTGTCTGCCGCCCATGCGTCCGGCCATCTTCTTGCCCTTGAACACTTTGGAAGGACTGGAGCAGGCGCCGTTGGAACCTGCGTGGCGATGATATTTGGAACCGTGAGCCATGGGTCCTCTGGACTGTCCGTGACGCTTGATGGCGCCCTGGAAGCCTTTTCCTTTGGAAACGGCAGTCACGTCGACCTTGTCTCCCTCCTGGAAGATGTCAGCCTTGATCTCGGAAGCTACCTTATACTCTTCCGCGTTCTCAAGCCTGAGTTCTCTCACATATCTCTTGCAGGAGACGCCAGCCTTGTCAAAATGGCCTTTCATCGGCTTATTGACAAGCTTCTCTCTCTTGTCGGTGAAACCAACCTGTACAGCGCTGTAACCGTCGTTGTCCGCCGTCTTCACCTGTGTCACCACACAGGGTCCGGCCGTAAGCACCGTCACGGGGATCAAAGCGCCGTCTTCGTTGAAAATCTGTGTCATTCCAACTTTTGTAGCCAAAATCGCTTTCTTCATTTTTTAACCTCCTGTTTTTCTACAGCGGATTGGAAGTCTTCCTCCAATCATCCTAGAACAAGGCGTCCCGCGCCTTTTGCCAGGATATCTGCCATAACATTATTTTTCTTTCATCTTAATGACGATGTCCACACCGGCAGGCATCTCGATCTTGTTGAGCGCCTCAATGGTCTTGGGTGTGGGGGCAATGATGTCAATGAGTCTCTTGTGGGTCCTCTGCTCGAACTGCTCTCTGGAGTCCTTATCTTTGTGCACCGCACGGATGATGGTCACAACTTCCTTCTTTGTAGGAAGAGGTACAGGACCTTTCACCTGGGCTCCGTTCTTCTTTACTGTCTCGATGAGCTTCTTGGCAGACGCATCGATCAGCTGATGATCGTATGCTTTCAGGGTGATTCTCATTACTTGATTTGCCATAAAAAAAGTCGCCTCCTTCGCACTTTTTCACATAAGTACGACAAGCGGTGACTGTACACACTGTGCCGTGTGTGTCGCAATGAACTTCACACGGTGTTTCTACTCTTATCCGGTAGACTGTTGTTTCTGTACAGTGACTTGTCGCCAGTTTCCTAACATGACATTCGCTCCACGGAAAACCTGCCGTATCCCGGCAGCAACCTCACGCTTCAACGCTATCAATGCCACAGCACCGAATAGTATACAGGAAAGTTTTTGGAAATGCAAGGGTTTTTTTATTTTTTTGCGTTTTTTTCAGTGTCTGAGGGATGCTTTCAGGGTGGGGAGGGGCTGCGGACAGCTGCCCGCAGCCCATTCTCCACCCCAAAAACGCGCCGCAGGCCAGCCCGCAACGCTGGCCTTGTACAGTCCTTAAAGACAGCAGAGAGTGCCGCAATCCGTTTTTCTGTCATCTTCCCTTAAGAGTTTTCTTTTTCTTTCCTGTATAAATCAAAAAAGTAACTGTTATTTCCCAGCAATTCATCAAACGTCCCATTACCAACAATCTTCCCATTTCTGAATACGACAATACGGTCAAATACCCTAATGGAAGTCAAGCGATGAACAACAGCAATCACGGTAGCATGTTTTATCTGTTCCAAAACATTTTTCATAACGATACCTTCGGTCACATTATCCAGTGCTGATGTTGCTTCATCTAAAACGACTATATCAGAATTATCAAACCAAAGTCTGGCTAATGCCAATCGCTGCTTTTCCCCACCCGATAAACAATTTCCTTTCTCACCTATTCTTGTTTCTACACCTTTATCCAATGCTGCAAGCATTGACAACAGATGTGTTTTTTCAAGACAGACATAAATATCGGCTTCTGAAACTTCCCTGTCAAACACAAGATTTTCTTTGACCGTGCCATCAAAAACAGGGGTGTCCTGTGATAAATAGAATACTTTTTCATACAATGACTCCAGGGAAATATTTTTGAGTGGTTCATCATCAAAAAAAATATTTCCTTTATCATATTTGAGCAGTCCAACTAAAATTTTTGTTAATGTTGATTTGCCCGAACCTGATTCACCGACAAATGCTATTTTTTCACCCCTTTTAATCGTCAGGCTGACAGATTGAAGCACTTCTTTATTTTCATAGGAAAATGATAAGTCCTCAACATGAATCTCGTGTAAAGGTGCAACAAAATCTATGCCTTGTTCAAGTTGTGTATCTTCCTTCAAATCTAACAGCCCCGCAAACCGCAGCCAAGCCGTCTTATTCAGTTTGTACTGCACATAAATGACGTTAAAAATTGCGATAGGAGTATACGCATTATCGATCAATGTGATTAAAGCTACAACAGAACCAACAGATAAATGGTTATTTCTCCACGCATAAGCTAAAATCCCAACATCTAAACAGGCCACTAACAATGCAAATACGGTGAAAAACGCTTCGTGCATCATTGTCATTTTCACTTTTGATGATACGATAACACGCTTTGCCTCCAACGCCTTTTTTATTTCATTGGGGAATTGATGTTTCATGCGGAAAATCGGCATTTCCATAAATCCACGCACAAGAAAATGGTTTAATTCTTCCTCGTTGGTCAGTATCTTTTCCTTTATCCGATACAATCCTTTCAGTAGCAGATTCGTTATCAAGAATACAATAACATATCCTGCCAAAAGAAAATATGTAATCGTTCTGTCTATTTTCCAGATAAAATATAAGCTGAAAAGAATTGTTGGCAGTATATTTCTGAAAACGCAGAACCAAAAATCATACAGAACACCTTTTCCTGCATTCGCCCCATTTTCAATCTGCTGAACCAACTTTCCTGTCCCTAACTTTTGGTATTCAGAATAATCCATTCTGCCAATCTTACGCAGCGCCAATATCTTGAAATCCAAGTAAATCTCATTCCCGAGTTTTGCCGACGGATATTCGTCTATATAGTTCATTCCATAATTGATAAAAAGAATGACACTATAAAACAGAATCCCATAAACAGTCATTGTTCTGTCTGTCAGTCCGTCAACAACCTTT
>CANQHX010000018.1 GCA_947623905.1 uncultured Lachnospiraceae bacterium | reverse complement strand
ATGATACATACCGGGCGGCTTACGGGGTGGGCCTGCTGGAGATCCTGCCGGAGATCCTGTGGCAGCTGCCGGACGGTAAGATCAGCGTTCACCGGTATCATTTCCACGACCACCGGGCGGAACGGTTTGCCACTGCATTCTCTGATACTATCGCCAAATGGTGCGGGGAACATCACATCGCCATGACGGGACACTACATGTCTGAGCGGACGCTGTTTGCCCAGGTGCTGGCGCTGTCCGACTCCATGCGGCTCTACCGCAATATGCAGATGCCCGGACTGGATATCCTCATCGACAATAAAGAGATCACCACCGCCAAGCAGGCGGTGAGTGTGGCGAGACAGATGGGCCGGGAGGGTGTTACCTGTGAGGAATATGGTTCCACTCACTGGAACTGGGATTTCAAGGGGCACAAGCTCCAGGGAGACTGGCTGGCCGCTCTGGGCGTCACCCTGCGGGTGCACCATCTTACTTTTATGTCCATGGAAGGAGAGTCCAAGCGGGACTGGCCCGCCTCCATCGGCTATCAGTCTCCCTGGTACCTGAAATATCCATATGTGGAGGACCATTTTGCACGGCTCAACACGGTGCTCACAAGAGGACAGGCAGACGTGAAGGTCGGTGTGCTGTATCCCATGGAGTCCTACTGGCTCTACTACGGACCCAATTCCCAGACGCAGACTATCCGGGACCAGATGGATGCCAACTATGAAAACATGATGCAGTGGCTCCTCTACGGGACCATTGATTTTGACCTGATAAATGAGAGCCTTCTGCCCGGACAGTGTCCGCCGGAGCGTATTTTCCCCGGAAATGCTCTGAACGGAAATGCTCCGGAGGGGACGGCGGCTGCCGGGGACGGCGCTGTATGCTTCCCCGTGGGCAAAATGGCCTATGACGTTATCGTGGTGCCTGATCTTGTCACCATCCGCGGCACCACTCTTGACCGTCTGGAAGCGTTTGCGGCGGCAGGGGGCAAGGTAGTCTTCGCGGGAACGCCGCCCACCCATGTGGACGCGCTGCCCTCAGACAGAGCCCGGAAGCTGGCGGAAAAATGTGTGAGCTGTCAGATGACAAGAGCGGACCTGCTGAACGCTCTGGAGGACAACCGGACGGTAAAGATACTGGACGCAAAGGGTATGCTGTCCGGCAACCTCATGTGTCAGGTGCGGAAGGACAACGACTGTACCTGGCTGTTTGTGTGCCATGTGAACCGGAAGGGCAGCCAGCTGGAAAAGAGGGAAAAATATCAGATCTATGTGAAAGGCCGGTGGCAGGCGGAGCTGTATGACACCATCACCGGTGAGATTACTCCCGTCACCACCTTTGACGAGGGAGCGTTTACAAGGATCAAGCGGTTCCTGTTTGCCGAGGACAGCATCCTGCTGCGGCTCACGCCGGGAGAACCCAAAAGTGAGGCTCCCCAGAAGCTGCCCCACGGCGTTTCCCATATGATACGGGATATTGACGCGTTTGAACTGTCAGAGCCCAACGCTCTGTTGCTGGACTACGCGCAGTACCGGCTGGACGGGGAAGACTGGCAGCCCCGGAAGGATATCCTCACCATTGACAATGAGGTGCGGAAAGCCCTGGGCCTGCCCAGAAGACAGGACCGGTTCACTCAGCCCTGGCGGCTGCCCAAAGAGACGCCCTGCCATACAGTGGACATGAAGCTGGAATTTACGTCGGAGATCCCTGTCGCCGGCGCGAAGCTGGCCATGGAGCGGCCGCTGAACGCGGTGATCCGTTTTAATGGAAAGGAGATCGATCATACCCCGGACGGCTGGTATGTGGACAAGGCCATTGAGACGGTGCCCCTGCCTGAGATCCGGGAGGGCGTCAATGTGCTGGAGCTGTCCATTCCCTTTGCCAGAAGGACCAACCTGGAGTGGTGCTATATACTGGGTGATTTCGGCGTTGAAGTAACCGGAACGGAAGCCCGGATCTGCCGGGCGCCCCGGAAACTGTATTTCGGCGATACGGTCCACCAGGGCCTGCCCTTCTATACCGGCAACATCACGTACCACCTTACCGCCCATGTAGAAGAGGACGCGGGATCCGTGTGGTTGTGGGTGCCCCATTTTGCCGCTCCTGTCATGGAAGCGTCCGTGGACGGGGAAACTAAGGGCGTCATCGCTTACGCGCCCCACAAGCTGCAGGTCGGGCCGCTGAAAGCCGGGACCCATGAGATAGAGATCGTTGTCTACGGCAACCGGTTCAATGGTTTCGGCACCCTTCACAATGCTGACAAGGGATTTCTGTGGTACGGGCCGGATTCCTACCGGACCACCGGAAGCCAGTGGAGCGACTGCTACCTGTTTAAGGAGAATGGGATCTTGTCGCCGGTGTCGCTGGATTACTGAAGTATGCCGGCTCCCAAGGAGGATTAGGAATAGAATGAAAAGATTTAAAAAATTATCAGTGGTATGTGTGGCCCTGCTTTGTATGGCTTTTTTTACCGGGTGTGTCAATACCCAGCTGGCGGAGGGCTATGATAAGGACGAGATACTGGATAAGTGCGAGACGGTGATCGATGAGGCGATCGTCAACGGCCTGTCCAGCGCCATGGACAAGTATATGCGGGAGGATTACCGGAAGGATTATCCTGCCGGCGAGATGAACGAGACGCTGGTGTCTCTCATCAACGGAAAGGGTAATTTCATGGCGTACTCTCAGAAGAGTGTTATCGGAAAGCCCAGTCCCGATACCGGCGAGGATTTTGCCGTGGCGCTGATCACGGCCACTTATGAAAAGGGAGAGATCATTTATACGATCACTCTGGATAAGGATCTGAAAGTGGTCGGATTTTACTGTAAATAGACAGGAGGGCGGCGTGAGAGACCGCGCCGGAAAACTATGCTGAAATATAAGAAACTGACGCTGGAGGATAAAGATCTGACGGCGCCCTATTTTGAGGCGGACGACAGCAGGAGCTGTGAGGTCACCTTTGCCAATGTATATCTGTGGTCCAGATATTATCCCGTGGAATATGCCATCGCCCACGGCTGCATGATCCTGCGGGCTCCCGGCGGGGGCGGATACCGGTTCCCCTGCGGCAGCGGAGACCAGAAGGCCGCTGTGGAGACGATGATGGCCGAGGCAGAGGAAGCAGGAGAGCATCTGTGCATCTACCTTGTGACGCCCGCCCAGGCGGCGCAGCTGGAGGAGTGGTTCCCCGGCAGGTTTGCCGTGGCCTTTGAGCGGGACGACGCGGACTATGTATACGACGGGGAAAAGCTGCGCACGTTGTCGGGAAAAAAATATCACGGAAAGCGCAATCATATCCACCGTTTTGAGGAGACCTATCCTGACTGGACCTATGAGCCTTTGTCCCAGGACAATGTGGAGGAGTGTTTCCAGATGACGCTGGAATGGCGCCGGGAGAAAAACGAGGAGCACCATCAGGAGGAGATGGAGGAAGAGCAGAACGCGGAGGTAGCGGTTACCTGCAACGCCCTGCGGCTGTACAGAGAGCTGGACCTGACGGGAGGCGTGCTCCGCGCCGGGGGAAAGGTAGTGGCTTTCGCCATCGGAGAGCCATTGACCGAAGATACCTACGTGGTGCATATCGAAAAAGCGTACAGCGAGATACAGGGAGCTTATCCCATGATCAACCGGGAATTTGCCCGGAGAGCCGCCGCCGGATACGCGTACATCAACCGGGAGGAGGATATGGGCGAACCCAACCTGCGCTACACGAAGGAAAATTACCATCCGGTCATGCTGGTGGAAAAAGGAATTGCGAGGCTGGTGATCTAAATGGCACTGAGATTTGTACTGGGGGTCAGCGGTTCGGGGAAATCCACCTGGCTGATCGATCATGTGATCCACGGCTCCATGGCGCAGAGTGACGTCACCTGGCTGTATATTGTGCCGGAGCAGTTTACTATGGCCACCCAGCGGGAACTGGTGGAACACCACCCCCGCGGGGGCATTTTGAATATAGATGTTTTGAGCTTTCAGCGGCTTGCCTATCGGGTATTTGACGAGGTGGGCGGCTTTTTTGTGCCTGTGCTGGACGATATCGGCAAGACGCTCGTGCTGCGGAAGGTGGTGGAGGAGCAAAAGGACCGCCTGTCCGTATTAAAAAATAATCTGAAAAAGCCCGGCGCCATTGATGAACTGAAGTCTGTCATATCGGAATTTACCCAATACAATGTAGCGCCGGAGCAGCTCGCAGAGCTTGCCGTCCAGATGCGGGATCCGGGGCTCAAACGGAAGCTCGCGGACCTGCAGACGCTTTATGCCGGTTTCTTTCAGTATATGGAGGATAAATTTATCACCTCCGAGCAGGTACTGTCGGTGCTGGCCGGTGTCATTGACCGGTGGAAAAAGCTGGAGCAGTGCGTGGTAGTGCTGGACGGCTTTACCGGATTTACCCCGCTGCAGTGCGTGCTTCTGGGAAAAATACTCCCCAGGGCGAAGGATGTGCTTGTGACCGTTACGGTGGATCCGGGCCTGTACAAAACATCCATTCCCCGGCAGCAGGTGTTCGCCCTCAGCGGCAAGACCATGGAACGGCTGCTGGACATAGCAGAAAAGACCGGCACGGAGGCAGAAACGCCTGTGGTGCTGGGACCCGGCTCGCAGACCGTCTCCAGTAAAGCAGACCGGGGAACTGTCTCGGGAAATGTCCCTGCAGGGACCGCTTCGGGGGATGTTCCGCCCCGCTTCCTGGACAGTCCGGCGCTGGCATTTCTGGAGAAGCATCTGTTCCGCTATCACAGACATACTTACGATAAGGATCAGCAGGAGATATTTTTGTGGCGCAGCCATGATCCGGCAGAGGAAGCGGCGGAAGCTGCTGCCGTCATCCGCCGTCTCGCGCGGGAGGAAGGCTACCGGTACGGGGAGATCGCCGTTGTCAGCGGCGCCATGGACCGGTACAGCGAGCTTTGTCTGCGGATATTCGCACAGTACGGGATCCCCTGCTATTTTGACAATTCTCCCAGCCTGGTGCTGAACCCCATGCTGGAAATGCTGTACGGCCTGGTGGAGATGCTGGATACGGACTTTACCCCGGACAGCGTATTCCGCTACCTGCGCAGCGGCCTCACCGGTTACAGCCGGGAGGATATCGACCGGCTGGAAAATTATGTGCTGGCCAGGGGGATCCGGCGGTGGGGCCAGTGGCAGGAGCCCTGGGTAGTCAAGGCAAAAAACATGACGCCGGAGGAACTTGCCCACTGCAACAGCCTGCGGGAGCAGTTTGTCGAGGAGCTTTCCGCCCTGCGGGAGTGCTGGAAGGGCACGGCCACGGTGGAGGAGCGCACCCGCAGCCTGTATACGTTCCTCGTAGAGCAGGAATATCAGAACAAGCTGGACGCCCACAGCCATCTGCTGGAGGCGGAGGGCCACGCCGAGGAAAGCCGGGAATACGGGCAGGTGTATGCCATTGTGCTCCATGTGCTGGAGCAGATGATCGCCCTGCTGGGGCCGGAGGCGATCACCACGGAGGAATACGGGGAGCTGCTGGAAGCAGGCTTTCGCACCGCAAAGATCGGCATTCTGCCCCCCGGCAGCGATTATGTTATATTGGGAGACGTGGAGCGCACCCGTCTGTCCCATATCAAGGTATTGCTTTTTATAGGCGTTAATGACGGCGTCATACCGAAAAGCGCCGACGGCGGGGGCATTCTTTCCGAAATGGACCGGGAAAGCCTGAAGGAAGGCACCGTGGAGCTGGCTCCCACCGCCAGGGACAATTATTATATCCAGCGGTTTTATCTGTACCAGCTGCTCACCAAGCCTTCCGAAAAATTGTATGTTTCTTACAGCACCGCCGGGGAGGACGGCTCGGAGATCAGCCCGTCCTATCTCGTCGCGGATCTGAAGCGTCTGTTTCCCCGGCTGGAGGTGCGAAATGCCGACGTGAGAAAGGACCGCTACGACGGACTGGAGAACCTGACAGAGGCAAAGGACTTTATCTTCCGCAGAAGGCAGGACGGACAGGGCTGGGAACAGCCTCTGCTGGAGACGCTCTCCCGGAGGGATGATTATAAAGAGATGGCCCGGCTGCTGGCCGCCGCGGGGCATTTTGCCAACACGGACACGTCTCTGGGGCGGGAGCTGGCAAAATATCTGTATGCCAACTACCGGTACAGCAGCATTACCCGCCTGGAGCAGTACGCCTCCTGTCCGTTTTCCCACTTTGCCCGGTACGGGCTGGAGCTGGCGGAGCGGGAGCTGTACGAGTTCGCTCCGGCGGACAACGGAAATGTATTCCACTACGCGCTGGAGCTCTATGCCAACATCCTCGCTCAGAGAGGACTGGCATGGCAGGACCCCGACCAGCCGCTGCGGGAACAGCTGTCCGAACGGTGCATTGAGGACAGCCTGACGGCACTTGGCATTACAAGCCTTGCCCGCACGGCCCGGGGCCGGTACCAGATCCGGCGGATGAAGACCGTCATGGAACGTACGGTGTGGGCTCTGGGCAGACAGATGGCGGCGGGGAAATTCGACCCTGCCAATTATGAACTGGATTTTTCCGGCAAGGGACTGACAAAGCTGTCCCTGTTCGGCGGCAGCGAGACTATGGAATTCGGCGGCCGCATCGACAGGGTAGATATGTACGAAGAAGGCGGGAAACAGTTCCTGAAGGTGATCGATTACAAGACCGGCAACAAAAAATTCAGCCTGATGAAATTTTATTACGGGCTGCAGCTGCAGCTGGTAGTCTATATGGAAGCGGCTATGGAACTGGCCCGGGCAAAGCATCCCAAGAAGACCCAGATCCCCGCGGGTATCTTTTACTATCATCTGAAGGATCCGGTGGTGGAATGGGAAGGAGAATATGACCGGGCGGAGGTGGAGAAGAAACAGCTGATCCAGCTCCGGCCCGATGGATATGTAAACGACGGATATATCCACGATCTGTTCGGCGCGGATTATGAGAACGGTCCCTCCGGCATCGTGCCCATATCTTTGAAAAACGGAAAACTGCTGGCCTCCAGCTCCCATGCGCTGACAACCGAGCAGATGGGCGGCCTCATGAGTCACGGACGGGTCGTCATGCGGCAGCTGGCCCAGGAGATCATGGAGGGGGAGACAAAAGTGTCCCCGTACGTGACCACATCCCAGAATGCGTGTGAATACTGTTCCTACAAGGGCGTGTGCCACTTCGACCGCCGCACGGACAGAGGGCGGAAGCTGGAAACACTGTCCGATAAACAGGTGCTGGAGCGGTTGGAAGAGTGATGCGGCAAAGGTGAGTGACTGCGTGATGGTTTCAGCGGTTGCTGGTTTTCGGATTGTGGCAGCAGGATGGGATGGATGAGTGTCGTTGGGGTGCTGCGGTTTTCCGTAAACACGTTGATTTTCTTGTTTCGCTGCGCCGCCTATAGGCAGATGGCCCCGCAAAACTCGCCGCCAGAGGCGGCTCAGACAGGCGGTTCCATCTGCCGCTATGCTCGCGAAACTGCGAAAATCTGCCTATCGTTTACGGAAAACCGCAGCATCCCGACGGCAGCCACCCATTTCATTACACCGCAGCATCCCGACGGCAGTCACTCAGTTTATTACGTGGCCGTAGCCTTGCGGCACCGATCTCTTGTTCGGGCGGTATGGAGTGATGGTTATGTGCCGGTGTTGTGGGGAATGGGCCGGGTACACAGGTCTGCCGGGACTCTTGGAAAGCGCCGGCACTTAGCGAAGGGAGCCCGGAGGGCCCCTGAGGTTAGTGTCCGCTGCGCTTTTCACGAAGCGGGAGCAGGTCCAGGAGACCTGTGTACGGGCCTTTGCAAAACTCGCCGCCAGAGGCGGCTCAGACATAAAAATGGAGATGCTTGGAGGTACTTATGAACTGGACTACAGACCAGAGACAGGTAATTGAACACAGAAACGGCAATCTTCTCGTGTCGGCGGCCGCGGGCTCCGGCAAGACGGCGGTGCTGGTGGAGCATGTTCTGGAAAAGGTGCTCGGGGAAGGCGTGGACATTGACCGTCTGCTGATCGTAACGTTTACGAGGGCGGCGGCTGACCAGATGCGGGACCGCATCCGGCGGCGGCTGGAGGAGGCGCTGGAGGCAGATCCCGACAACGTTCATCTCCAGCGGCAGCTTACTCTGGTGCACCACGCCCATATCTCCACCATTGACAGCTTTTGTTCCTATGTGCTGCACAACTATTTCCATATACTGGATATCGATCCCACCTTCCGCATGGCGGAGGAAGGGGAACTGGCCCTCTTAAAGAACGACGTACTGACAAAGCTGCTGGAGGACTGCTATGAGACGGGGGACGACGCGTTCCACCAGATGACCGAATTTTTTTCTGACGGGAAAAATGATCAGAGGCTGGAGGAGCTGGTGCTGCGGCTGTATGAGTTTTCCGCCAGTCACCCCGCGCCGGTGCAGTGGCTGCGGGACTGCGGGCGGATGTATCAGTGCGCGGCGGTGGAAGAGCTGGAGCAAACGGTGCAGGGCAGGCTGCTGCTGGACCAGCTGCAGTCTATGGCCCGGGATGCCGGTCGTAAGCTGTCGGAGGCAAAAAAGCTGATCGAGAAAAAAAGAAACGGACTGGAGCCGTACCGGAAAGCGGTGGAAGCGGATCTGGCAACAGCAGAAAAGCTTGCAGAGTGCAGTTCTCTGACGAAGTGGTACGAATATCTGAAAGAATATAAGCCTCTTGGTCTGAAAGCGATCCGAAAGGAAATGCCCCACATTCCTGCCGCCAAAGAACGGTGCAAGGAATATCGGGAGCAGGGAAAAGACGCGCTGCTGGATATCCGGAAAAACTATTTTACAGTTCCTCCGGAGCAGTGGGTCGCGCAGATGGCGGAGTCGGGGAAAACGGTGGAAGAGCTGATCCGCCTGACTATCGCTTTTGCGGAGGCTTACGGAAAAGCAAAAAAAGACCGGAACATTATGGATTTTTCCGATCTGGAGCATTTTGCCCTGGAGATATTTACCGGGGAGGACGGACAGCCTTCCCAGATCGCCCGGCAGTTTGCCCAATATTTTGAGGAGATACTTATCGACGAATATCAGGACAGCAACCTGCTGCAGGAAAAACTCCTGGGCAGCATTTCCAGAGAGAAGGACGGCACCCCCAACCTGTTTATGGTGGGGGACGTGAAGCAGAGCATTTACCGGTTCCGGCAGGCCCGCCCGGAGCTTTTCGCGCAGAAGCTCTACAGCTACAAAAAAGAAGGCCCCTACCGGGTGGTGAACCTCCACGAAAACTTCCGCAGCCGCCGTCAGGTACTGGACAGCGTCAACAGCCTGTTCCGAAAGGTGATGCTGCCCGCCGTGGGCGGGATCGTGTATGACGATGCGGCGGCGCTGTATCCGGGAGCAGAATTTCCGGAGACGGATGCGGAACCGTCCGGGGCGGAAACTCTGGAACCAGATAAAGGAAACTTGGGAACGGAAACTCCCGAGACAGATGGAGGATCATCGGGGACGGAAGTTTCAGAGAGGAAGCGCATTGTCCGGGATCCCTATGTCACGGAGGTGCTGCATTTTTCGGAGCCGGACCTGAAGCATTACAATGAAGAACACAACAGCCGCGTTTCCAGAGAAGAACTGGAAGGGGCGGCCATAGCGGAAAAAATATATGCGCTCACCGACCCGGAGACGGGGCTGGACATCGTGGGAGAGGATGGAAACCTGAGAAAGGTCCGGTACGGGGACATTGTGATCCTTCTGCGCAGCAGGGGACAGTACGGGGACACCTTTGTGCGGGTGCTGGTGGACCATGGCATTCCCGCCTGCACGGAATCCGTGACGGGATTTTACCAGGCCATGGAGGTACAGACCATGATCCAGCTCCTGCAGGTACTGGACAACATCCGTCAGGACATTCCCCTGGCAGGGGTCATGCGGTCCTATATAGGACAGTTTGCCGACCGGGAGCTGGCGTGGATCAAGGGTCTGTCGAAGGAGCGGGCGCGGAAGGAAAAGCTGGAAAAACAGCAGCTGTATGACGATCTGCTCTATTACAGAGACAACGGGCCGGACCACGCTTTGCGGGACAAGATCGGGCGGTTCCTGGAACGCATGGATACGCTGCGGGACCGGGTGAGCTTTACGCCTATCCACAGGCTTATCTGGCAGATCTACGAGGAGACCGGATATTATGATTACGTCCGCTGCCTGCCGGGAGGACAGGTGCGGAAGGCCAACCTGGACAAGCTGGCGCAGCAGGCCCGGGCATATGAAAATACAAGCTATAAAGGCCTGTTTCATTTTGTGCGGTATCTCAGACAGCTGGAAAAATACGATCAGGACACCGGGGAGGCCGCTGCCGGAACCGAAGCCGGCAGCATGGTCCGCATCATGACCATCCACAAGAGCAAGGGACTGGAGTTTCCCGTTGTGTTTGCGGCAGGTCTGGGAAGAAAATTCAATAAGCTGGAGCAGACGCAGCCGGTGCTGATGAACGAAGATCTTGGCATTGTCATGGACTATGTAGATCCCGGGCGGCACATTCGTGTCCGTTCGCCCCTGCGGAAAATGTTCCAGCGGATGCAGATGACAGAAGAAATGGGTGAAGCGCTGCGGATCCTGTATGTGGCCATGACGAGGGCGAAAGAGAAGCTGATCCTTACATGCCTGCACACCGAAAAGAAAGAAGTCCTGCGGGAAAAGGTGCCGGTGTTTGACACGACCGTGCTGGAAGCCGGAAACTTCTGGGATCTGGTGCGCTGCATGGGCGTGCCGGGGTCGGGATACGTATTCCGGCAGCTGTCGCCGGAAACGGTTCTGGCGGATATGGCCGGCAGAATGGCCGCGCCCCCGAAAGCGGCTTCCGGGGACATACGCGCCGCGTGGGAGACGGCCCGGGAGGCCCTGCTGGCGCGGATGGATTTTGTATACCCTTATCCAAATACGTCCCACGCCCAGAAGGTGTCCGTATCCGAGCTGAAAAAACGCCGCCTGGAGGAGACGATGGACGTTCCCGCCCAGGAGTTGTTTGCCCCCGCGCCTCCGGTGCCCCTGATCCCCGACTTTGCCGGGGACCCTTCCGATGTGCCGGCCACGTCGAGAGGCGATGCCTATCACAAGTTCCTGCAGCATTTTCCCTTTGGCACAGAGTATGTGCGCGGGGCCATTGCCGCCGAAAAGGAGCAGCTGGTGGGCCAGGGCGTTATGGAGCGGCGTCAGGCGGAAGTGATCCGGGAGGACGTCATAGAGCGGTTTGTCCGTTCCCCTCTGGGACAGCGCATGGCGGAGGCGGACAAAAAAGGACTGCTGTACAGAGAACAGCCCTTTGTCACGGCCCTGCCGGTCCGGGAAGTATTTCCACAGGCGGATCCGGGCGAGCCGGACGTGCTGATACAGGGCATCATCGACGCTTATTTTGTAGAAGATGGCCGGATCGTCGTAGTGGATTACAAGACGGACCGGATCCGGCAGCCGGAAAAGCTGCGGGATATGTACCGCCTGCAGCTGCAGTATTACGGGCAGGCTCTGGCGCGGCTCACCGGTCTTCCCGTAAAAGAGCAGATCCTGTATTCCTTTGCCATGGGAAGAGAGATATCTGTGGAAGCAGGTATTCCGGAGAAGCAGCCCCATCTTTCCGATATGGCTTGAAATGACCGTCATTTTAGTTTAAAATAGATGTGATATGCGAAAAAAGAATTCATTGTCCTATATAAATATTCTCACGGGAAAGGAAAAAGGGAGCCAGGCTCCCCGGTAACGGTATGCAGAAGGTAAGACGTGTCTATGTGGAGAAGAAACCGGAGTATTCAGGAGCCGCCACGGGGCTCATGGAGGAGATCAAAGATTATCTTGCTGTTGAAAGTGTGACAGGGGTACGCATCCTGATCCGTTATGATGTGGAAAATATCAGCGATGAAGTATACAAAAAGGCTTTGAACGTCGTGTTCCACGAGCCGCCTGTGGACGTGTATTACGAGGAACAGTTTGATTACGGCGACGGAAAGGTGTTCAGCGTGGAGTACCTGCCGGGTCAGTTTGACCAGCGGGCAGATTCCGCCGTCCAGTGCGTCCAGTTTCTGCAGGAGGACGCGCAGCCCATCATCCGCACCGCCACTACCTATGTGATCGAAGGGGACGTTACGCCCGAAGAGCTGGAGAAGATCAAACATTACTGCATCAACCCGGTGGACAGCCGGGAGACGGGAATGGAAAAGCCGGACACGCTGGTGACGAAGTTTGACGAGCCTGCGGATGTAAAGATATTCGAAGGCTTCTGCAGTCTGCCGGAAGCGCGGCTGAAGGAACTGTACGATTCTCTGAACCTGGCTATGACCTTCAAGGATTTTCTGCATATCCAGAACTATTTTTCCGGAGAGGAAAAGCGTGACCCGTCCATGACGGAGATCCGGGTGCTGGATACATACTGGTCCGATCACTGCCGTCACACGACCTTTTCCACGGAGCTGACGGAAGTGTCCTTCGGGGACGGCGACTACCGGAAGCCGATAGAAAACGCCTATAAGCAGTATCTGGCCGACCGTGCCGATGTGTACGGGGACAGAAAGGACAAATTCATCTGCCTTATGGACCTGGCGCTCATGGCCATGAAAAAGCTGAAGAAGGACGGTAAGCTGACCGACCTGGAGGAGTCTGAGGAGATCAACGCCTGCAGCATCATCGTCCCCGTGGAGATCGACGGGGTGACGGAAGAATGGCTGGTGAATTTTAAAAACGAGACACACAATCATCCCACGGAGATCGAACCCTTCGGCGGAGCCGCCACCTGTCTGGGCGGCGCTATCCGGGATCCTCTGTCGGGGCGTACCTATGTATATCAGGCCATGCGTGTTACCGGCGCGGCAGACCCCACCGTATCCATGGAAGATACGCTGAAGGGCAAGCTGCCCCAGAGAAAGCTGGTGACGGGAGCGGCCCAGGGCTACAGCTCCTACGGCAACCAGATCGGACTGGCTACCGGCTATGTAAAAGAGATCTATCACCCCGATTACGTGGCAAAGCGCATGGAGATCGGCGCCGTTATGGGCGCCGCCCCCAGAAAGAACGTGATCCGGGAAACGTCCGATCCCGGCGATGTGATCATCCTGCTGGGCGGCCGCACGGGCCGGGACGGCTGCGGCGGCGCTACCGGTTCCTCAAAGGTGCATACCGAGGCGTCTATTGAGACATGCGGCGCGGAAGTACAGAAGGGCAACGCGCCTACGGAGCGGAAGATACAGCGCATGTTCCGCCGTCCGGAGGTGAGCAGGATCATTAAAAAATGCAACGATTTCGGCGCGGGCGGCGTGTCGGTGGCCATCGGCGAGCTGGCTGACGGCCTGACCATCAACCTGGATCTGGTGCCGAAGAAATATGCCGGACTGGACGGCACGGAGATTGCCATCTCCGAGTCTCAGGAGCGTATGGCAGTAGTGGTGGATCCCAAGAATGTGAACACGTTTCTGGCTTACGCGGGGGAAGAAAACCTGGAGGCTGTGCCGGTGGCTACAGTGACGGAGAGCCCCCGTCTGGTCATGTCCTGGAGAGGAAAAGAGATCGTCAACATTTCCCGGGCGTTCCTGGATACAAACGGCGCCCATCAGGAGACTGCCGTAGCGGTGGATATTCCGCAGAGAGAGGATACGTTCTTTGCTGTGCCGCAGATCACGGACGTGAAAAAGGCGTGGGTGGATCTGATGGGCGATCTGAACGTCTGCTCCCAGAAGGGCCTGGTGGAACGGTTCGACTCTTCCATCGGCGCGGGCAGCGTGCTGATGCCTTACGGCGGCCAGTATCAGCTGACAGAGACTCAGGCTATGGTGGCAAAGCTGCCGGTGCTCAGGGGAAGATGCGATACCGTTACTATGATGAGTTATGGATTTGATCCCTACCTGTCCAGCTGGAGTCCCTTCCACGGGGCTGTCTACGCGGTGCTGGAATCCGTTTCCCGCATCGTGGCGGCAGGCGGCGACTATAAAAAGATCCATTTTACCTTCCAGGAATATTTCCGGCGCATGAGTCAGGAACCCTCCAGGTGGAGCCAGCCTTTCGCGGCGCTGCTGGGGGCGTACACGGCACAGATGGGATTTGGCCTGGCGTCCATCGGCGGCAAGGACAGCATGTCCGGCACGTTCAACGACATTGACGTGCCCCCTACGCTTGTCTCCTTCGCCGTGGAGGTGGACAAGCTGCAGAACGTTATGACGCCGGAACTGAAGGAGCCGGGCAACGCCCTTGTGGTGTATCATATGCCCGGGGACCGGTACGACCTGCCTGTATACAGCAAGGTCATGGCCATTTACGACAAGGTGTCCGCCGCCATGAAGGACGGCAGAGTCGTATCCGCCTATGTGGCGGACGGCAAGGGCATCGCCGCGGCCGTGAGCAAGATGGCCTTCGGCAATATGCTGGGCGTGACCATTGACAGCGCCGTGCTGCCGGAAGACCTGTTCGCCCCTGCCATCGGCGACCTTGTGCTGGAGGTAAAGGCCGGGGAGACGATGGAAGCGCCGGCGCAGGTGCTGGGCACAGTGACCGATCAGGGCGCTTTTGTGTACAGGGACGTGAGCATATCCATGCGGGAAGCTCTCTCCGCCTGGAAGAAGCCTCTGGATAAGGTATTCCCCGCCAAGGCGGTAAAGGGCGCCGCCGGGGTGAACCACGAGCTGTACCGGGCGAAAAATATATATGTATGCAGAAATAAAGTAGCAAAGCCTACGGTATTTATTCCCGTATTCCCCGGCACCAACTGCGAGTACGACAGCGCCAGGGCCTTTGAGAAGGCGGGGGCACGGGTAGTGACAAAGGTATTCCGCAACTTAAACGCCCAGGATATCCTGGATTCGGTAGAAGTGTTTGAGAAGGCCATCGACCAGGCCCAGATCATCATGTTCCCCGGCGGTTTTTCCGCGGGCGACGAACCTGACGGCTCCGCCAAGTTCTTTGCCACGGCGTTCCAGAACGCCAAGATCAAGGACGCGGTGACCCGCCTGCTCAATGAGCGGGACGGTCTGGCGCTGGGTATCTGCAACGGTTTCCAGGCGCTGATCAAGCTGGGACTGGTGCCCGGCGGCGAGATCACCGGGCAGAATGAATATTCTCCTACCCTGACATTCAATACGGTGCACCGGCATATTTCCAAGATGGCCTACATCAAGATCGTGTCCAACAAATCCCCCTGGCTGCGCAGGGCGGCCCTGGGCGGCGTGTATGTCAACCCCGCCTCCCACGGAGAGGGACGCTTCGTGGCCCCCGCGGATATGCTGAAATGGCTGGCAAACAACGGACAGATCGCCACCAGATATTCGGATCCCTTCGGCAATGTGTCCATGGACGAGGAGTGGAACATCAACGGCTCCTACGGCGCCGTGGAAGGCATCCTGAGTCCGGACGGACGCTGCCTGGGCAAGATGGCGCATTCCGAGCGCCGCGGCAAGGGCGTGGCCATCAACATTACCGGTGAACAGGATATGGGTATCTTCGCTTCCGGCGTGGATTATTTCAAGTGATCCGGCTGCCCGTGAGCTGCCTGTGTACTTTGCGGGCTGCCTGTGGTTTTGGAGTTTATGATATGGCAGGTGACAGTGGAATGTTAAAAGACAATATCCGCGATGTGGCGCATCTGGGGATCCTGTGCGGCGACCTGGAACAGACCAGGGAATGGTATGAAAGGACGCTGGGATTTACAGCCACATATGAAAAAGAAGTATTTTATCCCGACCGGATGCGCATGCTGTTTATGGAGCTGGGCAATCTGTGCGTGGAATTTGTCCGCACCCCGGACGCGGCATCGCAGCTGGCGTCCCGGGGGACCGGAGCGCTGAGCCACTTTGCCATGGACGCGCCGGATTTTGACAACTGCGTCCGCAGGGTACTGGAGGCAGGAGCCGTGATCGACGCTTCCACGCCCGACGGTCCGGTGCACTATGCCCGCCTGGGGGAAAAGGGCGTCAACGGCCTGAACATCAAATCTCCCAACGGGGAAGTGGCGGAGCTCTGCCAGGACTGCAGCCAGAATTACGGCGGCCGCACCGGGCTGCGGCACTGGTGCCATCTGGCGGTGGAAGTGGTCAATCTGGAGCACACCGTGGAATTTTATAAAAAGCTGGGATTTGTGCCCGACGGAGGCGGCTACGTGGACAGCCCCCAGGGGATCGTCCGCATCGGATTCGTGCGCAGGGGCGCATTTGCCCTGGAGCTGATCCAGCGGCCCGGCAATACGAAGGGAAATGACGGCCCTATAGACCATATCGCCTTCTGGGTGGAGGACGCAAAAGAAGCCTTTGCCCAGTGCCGCATGGAAGGGTTTGAGCGGCTGGATATGCGGGTGAAAGAGCTGCCCATCTTCGAGCACGGCCTGTACTACTTTATGATACGGGGCATCAACGGGGAGAAGATCGAGTTTTGCCAGAAGAAAAAGTGGTAATGTGTCCGGATGAGGGCATGTTAAGCGGGTGTCCGCGGGGTTTGTCAGAACCCGCTCCCGCTTCGCGAAAAGCGCAGCGGATACTAATCTCGGCGCCGGCAGGCGCCTCCATAAGTACCGGCGCTTTTCAAGAGTTCTGACAGACCCCGCAGCCACCGGCACGAACATGTCTGCACGCAGACAGATGGCAAGAAAAACGCGGGTTTTTTGCATTTTTTGTTGACATTTTCATGTGCATTGTATATAATAGCAAGGCAGGTCAGAAACAGCCTGTATACAAGTATTTATCATACAGCAATTGGGATCTTAGCTCAGCTGGGAGAGCATCTGCCTTACAAGCAGAGGGTCACAGGTTCGAGCCCTGTAGGTCCCATATGGCGGGATAGCTCAGTTGGCGAGAGCACACGGTTCATACCCGTGGTGTCGGGGGTTCGAATCCCTTTCCCGCTATTAAAAAGCCTTGATTTTTCAAGGCTTTTCTTTTTTCGTGTTGCATTTCGTGTTGTATAAACTATCAAAGTGACCATTTACTTTTTCTGACATCTCTTTTCTTTTGTCATCCATAGCATGTCTGTATACAGTTTTCAAAACAATATCGGTTTTCCATCCTCCGTCTTTCATGATATAAGCATCCGGTATTCCCAGAGCGTGTCTGATAGATGCTGAATAATGTCTGAGATCGTGAAATCGGAAGTGTGGGATGTTATTTTTCCGTAACACTCGTTCAAACATGATTGTAATGGAATGCGGCTGCAGGGTTGTGATATGGCCGGCCTTGCGGATCCGGTTGATCACAAAATCAGGAGCCTCCACATAGCGGTCTGACGAATCTGTTTTTGGCGCTTTTAGGTGAAGCTGTTTGTCTTCTCCAGCGACCAGCGAATGATGTACGTGGATTACGTTGCCTTGTATGTCATCCATTGACAGCCCACATATTTCTCCCCTGCGCATCAGGCAGAATGCAGCCAGCAGTACAGGTATTTCCAGCTCTGTATCCTCCACGGCCGCCAACAGCAGGCGAATATCGTCATCACTGGGAATGGAGAGCACAGGCTGTATGCGTTGTGGCAGAGAAGTGGTCAGGTGCAGATGTGGTCCTATCACAGAGGCTATTAGTCCATGATAATTCCTGATCGTTTTTGGGGTTCTGTCCTTTGCAAGCGTATTTATAACCTTCTGAACATCGGTCTGCGTTATTTTTGAAATATTTAATTTGCAGAACCATGCAAAATCTTCTCTGAGCATTCGCTGTATCACACGATACCCCCTGATTGTGGAAGGGGACAGTACGGGCGTTTTCAGGCATATGTAATTATCCAGTTCAATTTCAAATGTGTTTCCGTAGGGCTTGTGGTCCTTTTTCCGGAACATAAAATCTGCCGCCATGTATTCAGCCTGTTTTCTCGACGTGGCAGTAAAGGATCGGTAATGACGTTTTCCATTGTCATCGGTGTAATCATAGACCTGGCACCGCCAGGATCCCGATGGAAGTTTCTTTGCTTTGGCCATAGTATCATCCTCCTTAAAAATGGTATAAAAATAACACCCAACCAAATGTTCTGATTGACCAGGCGCCCCAAAGGATGATATACTTTACTTGATGTGTAGGTATAGCATCCTTCGGGTGCGTATCTCAAAACCGTCTCTGTTGCAGCAGAGGCGGTTTTTTGCAACGTAAAAGGCCCCATATTTCTATGAGGCCTTTCCATAATAACTTAGATCTTATAATAATGCCCTATAGGCAAGATTCAAGGTTTCCCTTGCAAAGTTATTATAGTCTATTATATGCCCCAAAGTCAACTAAAAATTCATAAAAACACAAATTAATTTGTGAGAAAACGAAAATATTTTATTGTTTATTCACGTATAAACAGTTCTTTTATTTTATCATTAATTTTTTCCATCGCAGTAGAAGATAGCCTAATACCATACAAGAAATCTTCAGAACGTTTGGGCGTGAAAATGCGCTGCTTACTTACGGTGGTAATTTGATTAACAACAGCCATGCTTCCAGCCTTTAGTTTTGCTATTTCTCTGTTATTTCGATTTATGGTATCAATAGTCTGGGTTATAGCGGCTTGACGGCTTTCAATTTCATTTTTATAGTTAAATGCTTCCGCAAGGCGTTTTGCAATTTCTAAAAGCTGTTGGTTCTCTTCTATATTTTGGGTTTTCAATTCTTCAAGAATATTAATTGTATTAGTGAAAGCATTGTCGATTTTTTGAAGTTCTAATAATTCTTTGTGCGCTTTTGCCATTAATGTGTTTTGAACATCATTTATTTTTTGAAATAATTCGCTTCCAAGATCTGCATTTCTAGGATGAACATTCTTTCCATCTGTAGAAGATAAAGGTATTATAGTCAGCACATCTGCATTTCTTTTGTTGTCATTATCAATTACTACTGCAAAATGTAATCCTCCGAGCTCTTTACCAACATTAAACCCCAGGTTAACTTTTATGACACTACCGCGAGGGTAGCGAATAAGTCTTGACGAATCAAATTTTTCTTCAAAATTAATATAAGTCACATAGTCTTTTATCCAATAAGAAATTAAATTTGCTTTTTTGAGGTGTGTTGGATCGTTTATAAAATCCTCTAAAAGAAGGTCTAGACAACGAATGGCTTTTTCTTTGTTTTTTACAACTTCATCTTTCGTTAATTCTTTTTCCATAATGTTTCCCCTTTTATTAATGCTCTATTTGGTTTTCTTTTCCCATTAATGCGTCCGTCGTTTGTCAGCAATCTCTTTTCTTTTAAAGGAAATGCCATGTTTTTCTGATTAAGTAAATTATTTTCTTCATCCCATTCAAATTTCAATGGTATGCCGCCTCATTTCACGTCACTCTGCTATATTTTTCATTTTCAGCGAGACTCTATATTGTTCAGCATCGGGTACATCTGTAAATTCTACGGTTTGATCAAAAATTCGCGGTTCCATGTTGTTTCCATGAATAAGTAGTCTGAACTACGGACTTAGTTTAAATGTTTTTATCATTCATAATATTATCATCATGTCTTTGCGTTTCAGCAGTAGTGTCAATATCTGTACGTTCATGGGTAGCGTTAGCACCATATTCAACGGGCGATTCGGCTACCATGTTTAGATTGCGGTAGTTATGGCCTTGTACTTTTTTTAATTCTTTCTCATATGTAAGAAGACGTTTTTTTAGGGTTTCTTGTCGCTCTGCCTCTCTTTCTAATATTAAGTCAACCGTTTTACGTCCGTAATCGTCAAGACCACGGTATTTTTCGATTAAATTCACTTCAGAAATATTTAATTGTATGCTCCCATCCTTATTATATCCATCATAACCGAAAGCATAAAGTATATCTTTAACTCCGTAGATTTCGCAAAGTCGTAATGTCATAGAAGCAGATGGTTCCGCTTTTCCTATTTCCCAAGAACTAAAAGTCGATTGTGGAACTCCAAGCTTCTCATATACCTGTTTTTGTGTAAAGCCAGCGCTTATTCGTAACTCTTTTAGAGTCTCGGAAAAATTTTTTTTCATAGTAGATCTTCCTTTCATCCTCTATTATAACGAAATAATTTATCAAGTCAATAAAAATATTGAAAAATTCGATAAAAATGCTTGACAAACGAAAAATACGATATTATTATAAATAAAAACGAAATTTTCGTTTTTAGAAAGGAGAAAAACGAATTGGATGGAGTGACAAAAAACATAGCGGATTATGTGGCTAAAAAGAGAATCAATCTTTCTGCGATGGCAAGAGATACCGGTATTTCATATTCTGCCTTGTATGCAAGCCTTATGGACGAAAATAAAGGCAGAGAAATTAGAGGACGTGAACTTCTTGCGGTTTGTGCGTTTCTTAATGTCGATCCAATGGATTTTGCAGAAAAGAAGAGGGAGGAATAATGCAATTGGGATAGGAAGGTGGTGTAAATGAAAAAAGAACCATTGGCCCCAAGCGAGCAATTTGAAGAATTATTCCGCATTCTCAATAGTGCGAAAAAAATCCTGTCTGATAAAGGATATCGCAAAATTTAAAATATCCTTCAGCAGGAGCTCCATTGCGTGATTGACGATGGGATAGGCGAAGCTCCGGGAACTCCGGGGGCTCCGGGGCCTTCGTGGAAGAACTAAGACGGAAGGAGGAGAGCAATTGTATTTATTTTTCATTACAGCAGCTTATATAGCATCGGTTCTTTTATTGACAGTATCATACATAAGGGTAGTGAAATTCATTTTCCGTTTAATCCATGAAGAAGATGACTGGCATTAGTCTTCCAACAGATGGGTGACTAAATTATTAAGTTTTTGAAAAGGAGCGGAAATCTTTTCATAAAGCTGTATCATTTGTCCCTCATAGGAAAAATATTGTTGCTCATAGTTTAATGCAATCGGAATAGTTGTTTTACTGGGCTGGATAAAAAGATAATGTCTGTAATTGAGACCCGGTATTACAAAAATAATGCCATCCTGAACCTTGGCTGAGAATGCACTGTCAATGCGGAGTTCGCTTATTGTAGAAAAGTATTTTTTTGAAAAAGAATTTTTATCATTAGAAAGATCATAACGTTGCCAGATAATGTCACCCGAATCGGTTTTTTTGCTGAGCGTATTGATCAAACGGGGGAAATCAATTTGGGTCATTTTGAAGCCTCCTTCATGTATGGTTTGGTAGTCACCTTATTCAACAGATAGTTGTATGTGGTTTTATCAATTTTTGATACGTCACCATCGCTTTTGGTAATTAGAGCTACGAGGTCATTGATATCTTTTAGTTCCACTTCGGAAAAAAAGTATTCATCATGCTTGCTGTACTCTATCAATTTGCGTTGGAAATCAAAAAGCAATGCCGCATCCGGGAAATCGCTTCGGATCGCATTCAAGCCGTTGGAACACAAATCTTCCATGATGGAGTCCCTGCTTTTATTAAAGTTAGATACTAATAAATCATGTTTGATTTTTTTCTGGATATGGCCAGTTCGGAAGAATATCCAGACTGAAAAAAAGAGCCCTAAAATACTGCAAAGTCCTGAAATGAAATTAAAATAACATTCCCAATTCATATGACAATCCCCAATCAATTGGATTAATTTTTGCAATGGTAAAAGTGACAATTACAGTATACGAAAAAAGATAAAAGAAATCAAGAAAGGCCAGGCATACTTTACCAAAAGAATACGAGGAGGGGAAGGAATATGCCTAAAGTAGCCAAGTCCCCATCGGAAGTGCAGAACGCGCTCCTTCGGGGAAACATAAAAAAATACATGGACGCCTACCAGGTGACCGATAAGCAGATGGCAGCTGCTCTCGGTATCCATCCAGGGACGTTTAACCAGAAAACAAACGATCCGGAGAGATTTACATTCAAGGAATTGTTGATCGTCTTCCGGCGGCTGCATTTTCCGGATAATGAGATCCTGGAAGTCATGCGGATGGGAGGGTGATAGGCAGGCAGGACGGCGAAATGTTTAGGAGAGGAGGGGTGAATGTTGAAGAAAAGTGAAAAGCTGATGGCAGCAGGCCTTCTGCTCATGCTGGTGTCCGGCCTGGGAGCCGGGACCAATTGCGCCGGCGCAATTGCGGGAATGGCGGTATCCGCCGTTATTATCCTGGTCGGACTGGCGGGGTATGAGGAGACACCGGAAGAAAAGCAAAAATAAAAATGCCGGCATCTGCATATGCCGGCAGGGACCGCAAAAGCGATCAAATAAGACAATGATATTGTATCGCATGCGGTCCCGGATGTCAAGGGAAACGGGGGTTTTTCAACTCCCGTTTACCACTTGATAAAGATATTAAAGATAGGACATGGATCATGGCATACAAGACAAAGAGATACAGGTTTAAAAATGCGATAGAAGTGGAGGAATACCATACCGCACGGTATGGCGCCCCGGGCCAGAAACGGGAGGCAAAGAAAAATGCATCACGGGAGCAGATCGAAAGGATAAACCAGTACAACAAGGAGAAACGTGCCCGGCATAAGCTGCGGGCACATTTCCGGGAAGGGGATTATTTTTTTACCCTTACATACAGGCGGGAGGCCAGGCCGCCGGACATGGACGCTGCCAGAGAGCATTTCAGGAGGTTTCTCCGGTGCGTGCGGAAGGAGTATAGGGCCAGAGGGGAACCGTTAAAGTGGATGCGCAACATAGAGGTGGGCACGAAGAACGGATGGCATATACATATGATCGTGAACAGGATCCCGGACACGGATCTGATCATACGGAAAGCATGGTCACACGGAAAAGCAGTAGGGCAG
Source organism: uncultured Lachnospiraceae bacterium (assembly GCA_947623905.1). Classification (GTDB taxonomy): domain Bacteria; phylum Bacillota; class Clostridia; order Lachnospirales; family Lachnospiraceae; genus CANQHX01. Next base: position 8,685 of record CANQHX010000018.1, on the reverse strand, counting down.
CTGCTGTATGAGAAGGGGGAGTTTAGGGAACTGGCCGCCTATATTACAAAGACGCCGAAGACAGACGCCCGCCTGCGGCAAAGCAGCTATTCCACTTCAAGGAACCTTCCGGTCCCGGAACCGGAGGAGAAGATCCGGTTTGTTTGGAAGACCTGGAAAAAGATCCGGGTGCCGAAGGGGTTTTACCTGGACAGAGAATCTGTCAGGGAAGGGGAAAATCCGGTCACAGGATACAGATACCGCAGCTATACGCTGATCAGGTACAGAAGGGAATGAAAATATGCCGAAAACAAGGAGATATATTTTTGAATCGTACCAGCTGAGCAGAGAGGCTTTCTATGTACTGCAGCACAGCAAGTTTGTCTTCTCAAAGACGGGGACGAAGTTCATCCGTCCCGGAGACAGATTTTATGTGAGAAACAGGCAGTTCCGGGATGATCCGCTTCAGCCGGTGGGATCGCTGGATGACGTGGAAAGATTTTTGCGCAGTTATTATTAACCTGCAAAGGAGGAAGAAAGATGTTTGAAAAATTTGGAGAGTTTGATTCCTACAAAGAGATAAATGAGCTGGCCGAAAATCTATTTAATGAGGGGGATATGGACAGTATAAAGGCGCTGGCAGAGGAAAATGGCATTGATAAGGGCTTTGCGGATGCGTATATTGCCGGAGAGATAGCGGAACTGACGGATCCCTTAAATGCGGCAGTCGGGAAGCTGGATATCGAATGCAAAGAGCTGAAGCTGGAGGAGATCATGGTGGACTGGGTGGAGTATATAAAAGACCAGTGCATAAATGATCTCATGGCGCATCAGGTACGCAAAAAAGGAAGATCACTGAAAGGGTGCATCGCAGCGCTGCTGAAATGGAGCTTTGGGCACCAGCAGAATATTGATCAGGATATCTTAAAGGCAGCAGGCGTCAAGGCGGGCAGGGTGACCCTGGGGATCCCTGGCATGGGCCAGGCAAAACGGATCATTCGGGACTATTATCTGGGAGGCGCGGCACGATGAAAAAGAAGGCGATAGAGAAGATCCCGTACATCGGCATCCAGAGAGTGAGCCGAAAGAAGGACGCAAAATACATCGCGGCCACGATGGTGAAGATCGTCGGCCACGAGAAGCATCTCATTACAGAAGTGTACCGGAACAAAAAGAAAGATCTGGCTGTGCCGCTGGTCCGGATCGTGCTGACAAAAAAGGACTTCGGGACCTTTTTCGTGGAGTCGGGAGAATGGTCCAGGGGGATGATCTCCGGGAGAGGCTACACCAACGTATATCCGGTATGGGACAGGGGCGGCCGGATATATGACGCAGAGAAGGAGAACGTGCTGAGATCGAAAGAGGATCTGCAGCGGATCAAGAGCTTCCCGGGGATCGAGGAAAAGCCATGGCGGGATCTGACCTGGTATGAAATGATCAATGACCGGATGAACACTATCACCACGAAAGAACGTCGGGACAGGGAGAACAGGAGATATGAGCGGCGGAAGCAGGAACTGAAGGAACGGGAAGAGAATACGCCGGAGATCGATGAGCAGAAGATCCTGGACTATGCGGACAGGGTGATCTTCCTGGAAAAGCATTATCTGTATTACAAAAAGCATGGCGTAAGGGTCAGGGTGGCCTGTTCAAAGTGCGGAGGCGTGACAGAGCGCCGCTGGAAGCCGGGGATCAGCTACGAGAGCCAGTTTGAGTCGATGATCGAGGAGCCGCGTCGGGGATATTCCGGGGCATGCCCGCTGTGCGGAGCGCGAGGGGAATGGAAGCCGCAGGGGAAGGCGACGGATTCCTACAGCAAGGAGGCCCGCCTGTTCGTCGGCCAGAAGTACAAGGAGACGGGCATGGTGTTCCGGTACATCGAAGTTGAGAAGGAGTACCAACTGGGGCTGATCTGCGAAGAGAAGGGGACGGTGATGCAGAACGCCTGCGAGCAGCTCAGCGGGATAGAGATCGCCAGAGTTTACTTCGAGGAGGGCAGGGAACCTCAGAAGGACTATCATAAGTACGACCCATACAGCGGCAAAGACTTCTGGGATGACTGCAACCTTTACGGCATGGCGAACATCTCAATCAGCGAGGCTCCGATCCTCAGAGAGACGTATGAGGCCATGCAGGGGACGATCCTACAGTACAGCGCCATGCAGGAGTATGAGGCGGCTGAGAGCAGCTGCATCAACCCGGTGGAATATGCCGAACGGTACCTGCACACGCCGCAGATCGAGATGCTGACGAAACTGGGGCTGATCAAGGTGGTGGAAAAACTGGTAAAACAACAGTACGGCATCGTGGCAAATGCGCACGCGAACAGGGTGGACATATTCCTGGGGATCCGGAAGGAGCATGTCCGGCAGCTTATCCGTCACCAGGGAGAAGAGAGCATCCTGAAGGTCATGCAGACTGAAAAGAGGCTGGACCAGCACTGGAATGATGAACAGATCGAGAAACTGGCAGAGGTCGGAGCAGGCGTAAGGAACGGATGGACAGAAGTGCTGGAGCACACGGGGGTCCAGAGGATCCTGAACCTCATTGAGAAATATGCCGGCGTGGAATATGGAACCGGATGCAGCAGGGCCACATCGAGGCTCCGGGATGTGGCGCAGATGTACTTCGACTATCTCAGTATGCGGCTGGTACTGGGATATGACATGAGTAATACGGTCTATCTGGCGCCGCGGGATCTGAACGCGGCGCACCAGAAGATGGTGATGGAGCAGAACAAAGAGCAGGCAGATCTGCGGATCAGGGAAGCGAATCTGAAGTATCCGCTGATCAAGAAGCACTACAGGAGGCTCAGGAAGAGATTCTGCTACGAGGATGAGGACTTCTGCATCCGGCCGGCCAGGGACGCCGGGGAGATCGTCATGGAGGGACGGGTCCTGCATCATTGTGTAGGTGGTGACAACTATCTGGATAAGCATAACGATGACATTTCAACGATCCTCTTCCTGCGGGCAAAGAAGGAGCCGGATGTGCCGTACATCACGGTGGAGATTAAGACGGATAGCCTGAAACTCATGCAGTGGTACGGAGCGTACGACAAGAAACCTGACAAGAAGAATATGGACCGGTGGCTGGACAATTACGTTACAAAACTCAAAAGCGGGCTGATCGGAGACGGGCAAGAAAAGCAGCGGGTGCTGGTTTTGAGTGCGTAGAAAGGAGTTCAAGATGAGTACGGAAGAATACTATCAGATAACACTGGATGACTGGATGGAAATGAAACAAAAGCTGAAAAAGGAGCTTCTGGGGGTAAAGCAGAGCTTTGTACAAATCGGCTATACGCTCCGGCAGATCGATGACCAGAAACTCTATGAGCGGGATGGTTATAAGAGTATCGCGGAGTTTGCAAAAACTGAGTATGGCCTGGAGCCGTCCACCACAAGCCGGTTCATGAGCATCAACCGGGAATATTCCATTGACGGATATTCGGAGCGGCTCCGGCCGGAATATGCAGAATTGAGCAGGAGTCAGCTGGAGGAGATGCTGCAGCTGCCGGATGAGGACCGCCAGATGGTACAGCCGGAGACGCCGCGGGAGGATATCCGGGAACTGAAGCGGTTCAGCAAAGAAGGACCGGAAACAGGTGTGGCGGACGATATCCGCCAGCTGGTGAATATGTTCTTTCGGGAAAACAGGGAGCTTTTGGATGAGGTTTATGCCGACACGGGCTTTGCAGATGGAGACGATAAACGCCTGGCAGATATCATCATCCCTTCCGGGAACAGGACATACAGAAAGGGAATGTATTTTCTGGCAATGCAGGAAAACGGCATCAAAGTAAAGAAATTCGGAGAAGAGCCCAGGGATATGGGCTGGGCAGAGTTTTTCGCCGTAATGCGGGACATCTTTCCGGACCATGGCAGCAGGACATGGGAAGAATACTTTGGGGAGCCTGAAAAAGAGTTGCCGGTCGAAGCTCCAAAGCAGGAGCAAAAAAAGGCAGACGCCAGAACGGAAAGGAAGGCGTCTGTCAAGACAGAAGCTGCTGTGCCGGCAGAAAATGATGCCCATGCTGAGACAAAAACGGATGCGCCGGCGCAAGAGGGGTCTGGAGCACGTAAAGAGCCGGAGGAGGAGATGGAAAATGCAGGCCAGACCGGATCGGCCACATCGGTTTCGGTATATGGCAGCAGGAAGGCGTATCTGGACAGCCTGTCTGTGAAGGATGCGGCCCGGTATGTATCGAATCTGTGTCTGAATTTATCTCGGAAGGGATGCCTTACGGTGGCGATGATGGTCGATCCGCTGAAGTTAGAAGAATGGCTGCAAAACGAAGTGGATGAAAACGGCGAGGAGGTGGAAGGATGACGCGGGAAGCATATGCCGCCATAAGACAGCAGTTCCAAAGGCGCCTGCGGGTGGGCCAGAGATACCATTTGAGGTACAGGATCACACTGAATAATAAGCATGTAATGCTGATAAGAAAAGAATGCCTGGCTGATCGGCTGCTACCCATGGGTCGTTGTTTTCGAGGACAGGTATGGAATCAGGGAATCATATACATATCTGGAACTGATGAAGATATTGCGGGATAAGGAGGTTCTGGCATGAAAAGGTTTTTCCGATTGCTCGGGATTGCTTGTACTTTTGTGATCCTGCTGGCAGAAATTGCAAACGCAGGCCAGTTTTATGCTGACGGAAATATGCTTTTTGCTGACATGGTAATGTTGCATACTGCATTGGGGCAAGACATGCCGGGCGGAAAGGAGAAGGCGTTTCTTGAAGACCAAAAGACTGAAAAGGCGGAACATAACACCTGTATCCTTGCGGACAGGTCCTTAAAGGTAAAATTTGGATACATCCCGGAAAAACAGGTATATGTCACGGCGGAAAACGGCCTGCATATCCGACAGGAAAGTGGTACAGAGAGTGCAGTCATAGCATCCGTTGGGTTTGCTGAAGGGCTGATCGTTGACGGTGTGAGTACGGACAAGCAGTGGCTGCACGTGAAGACCGGGGGATATGTGGCCGGAAGATATGTTTCGGATGAGAAGCCCAGGGCACCTGAATCGAAAAAGGGACGAAAGAAGGCGCTGGAGAGCCAGGATCCGGCGGAACAGGAACAAACGGGACATGACGGACGCCTGGTCTGTCTCGGAACATTCCGTCTTACCTTTTACTGCAATTGCGGGATCTGCGCAGGAGAGTGGGCTGGAGGTCGGACAGCTATCGGTACATATCCGGCAGCAGGCAGGACTATTGCAGTGGATCCTGACGTGATCCCTCTGGGAAGTATCGTATACATCAACGGCAATGAATACCGGGCGGAAGATACAGGAAGTTCTATCACAGGCAGCAGGATCGATATTTATATGAATGATCATCAGGCAGCACTTGATCGTGGAGTAGAATATGCGGAGGTATACATTGAGAGATAGGGGAGGCATGGAAGCGCATGGACGTTCGTCAGGAAAATGAGATGAAAAAACAGTATTTGCGTCAATACAGCGCATGCTTGCAGAGAATCAAGCTGCTGGAAGAGGAGATCAGGGTGCTTAGGGCAGATAAGATGTATCCGGGTCTCCTTCAGGAACACATGCCAGGCGGCGGAGGTGGGAGTGATCTGTCAACGTATGCTGCCCGGCTGGATATGGCTATCAGTCGGCTGGAGGGGGAATACGGTAAAAGGATGGAGATATTTAAGGATATCAAGAAGCGGATCGGCCGCCTGGATAATGAAAACCAGAGGGCAGTGCTGACATACAGGTATCTGCTTGGATGGAAATGGGGGAGGATAGCGGAGCAGATGAATTACAGCTATCAGGGGGTTCTTAAAATACACGGACGCGCGCTTCTCAATTTTGAATTAAAAAAATAAAAGTGTATACACATTTATACATAATAATGTGCTATTATGGTACTGGGTTAAGTGCAGGGAAAACCCATATCTTTCTCCTTATTTTTCCAATACATTGAACATTATCCCGGAAAAGGCTCCGCTTTGACATGGCGGGGCTCTTTTCATGCATGAACGCAGAAAAGAGGAGGAGGCGGGAAACTGGGACAGACTCAGTTTATCATACAGGACAGGCAGGTGGGCCTATGGCGAAGGGTAAATATGAACAGTGGCTCACACCGGAAGGCCTGCTGAAAATAGGCGCATGGGCCGGAGAAGGAATGAGTGATGAAGAGATTGCCCATAAAATGGGCATTTCCCGATCCACTCTGAATGATTGGAAGAAAAAGTATCCGGACATTTCGGACACCCTAAAAAAAAATAAGGAAATAGTTGATATACAGGTGGAAAATTCCCTGTTTCAGCGGGCTGTAGGTATGACAAAGACAGTAAAAAAGCCCATAAAAGTAAAAGAAATACGGTATAAAGACGGGAAACGCCTGAGTGAAAAGGAACGTGTAGTGTATGCTGAAGAGGAGATCTATATCCCACCGGACACCGCTGCGCTGATCTTCTGGCTGAAGAACAGGCTGTCGAAGAAATGGCGTGATAAGGTGAAGAGCGACACGGATAAGAAGGAACAGATGGCCAGGATAGAACAGATAGTTGCGCGGACCGAGAAGATGACGGGCGACAATATGGAAACAGAGGATTTATCCGGAATTGAGGCGGAGATCTATGGCGAAGAGGAAAAGAAAGACGATTGACTTCCGTTTCAGTGATAAGCACAAACAGTATATCAGACAGTGTAGGGTATGCAGCATTAATGTGGCGGAAGGGGCCGTGCGAGCCGGAAAGACGATAGCCAATGTATTTGCGTTTGCCCAGGAGCTGAAGACAAGCCCGGACAGGCTGCATCTTGCCACCGGCTCCACTGTGGGAAACGCCAAACTGAATATCGGAGACTGTAACGGGTATGGCCTGGAGCACATATTCCGTGGCCAGTGCCACTGGGGCAGGTATCTGGAAAACGAAGCGCTGTTCATAAAGGGAGAGGCTACCGGAGGACGGAGCAGGATCGTGATATTCGCCGGCGCCGGGAAAGCGGACAGTTATAAAAAGATAAGGGGTAATTCCTATGGCATGTGGATCGCGACAGAAATAAATCTCCATCATGATAACTCTATCAAGGAGGCAAACAACCGTCTGCTTGCGTCCAGACATCTGAAGATCTTCTGGGATCTGAACCCGGACAACCCGAAGGCGCAGATCTATACGGAGTACATAGACAGCTGGCAGGAGAAGGCGGATGCCGGTAATATGTCAGAAGGATACAACTATCTTCACTGTACCCTCTATGACAATATCACTATTACTCCGGAAAGGCTCAAAGCGATCGAACAGCGGTATGAGGTTGATTCCATTTGGTACCTGCGGGATATAAAAGGACAGCGCGTCATTGCGGAAGGGCTGATATACAGGCGGTTTGCGGATGACACGGCAAGCAAGCAGTATACGTTTGCCATCCATGAAAAGCCTAAGGACCTGATGGAGATCAACGTCGGGGTGGACTTCGGAGGCAGCAACTCCGGGCATGCCTTTACCGCAACGGGTATCACGAGGGGATATAACCTGGTAGTTGTCCTGGCATCGGAGCGGATAGACTGTAAAAAACAGGAGATAGATCCGGAAATGCTGGCCGGGATGTTCCTGAATTTCTGCCAGCGTATACTGAGCGCTTACGGATATATCACAGCTGTGTATGCAGACAATGCCGAGCAGACGCTTATCGCAGGCCTCAGATCGGCGTCCAGGAAAAACGGGCTCTCATGGCTGCGCATAGAAAACGCGCTGAAAACGGAGATAAATGACAGGATAAACGCTACCGCCATTCTCATGGCCCAGGGGCGTTTTCGCTATGTATACGGGCAGTGCACAAATCTTGTGTCCGCCCTCTGTACGGCGGTATGGAACCCGAAAAACGAGGTCAAAAACGAGCGCCTGGACGATGGTACGAGCGACATTGACAGCCTGGATAGTTTTGAATATACGTTCGAGCGCAGGATAAGCCAGCTGATAAGGTATGGCTGAAGATAAAGGTGTGGGTGATGACAGATGAAATATACAAAAATGTATCAGGCGCTGCAGAAGGTTCTGGACAGGGATGAACAGATCGATTATGCCATGAGCAGTAAGACAGCGGGACTGATAGAATTGTGGGATCTCATGTATAAAGGGAGGGCGCCGTGGGTCGGCTGTAACATAGATGACGCCGGAATCCCTGCAGCAGTGGCCGGGGAGGTCGCCCGGCTTACCACCTTGGAAATGGAGAGCCGGGTGGAAGGCAGTGAACGGGCGGAGTTCATAGATGCTTATTACCAGAAGGTCCTGGGAGATCTGAGGGTCCAGACGGAATATGCGTTCGCGAAAGGCGGCATGGTGTTCAAGCCTTATGTGTCCGGTCATGGCATCGTCGTAGAATACATACAGGCCGACAGCTGCTTCCCTCTGGAATATGGATCTAATGGAGTTACCAGATGGGCCTTCCTGGAGCAGTTCCGGAGGGGAAGCGATATATACAGCCGTTTTGAGATCCATACTCTGCGGGATGATATGCTGAGCATACAGAACAGAGTGTTCGTGTCCCGGACAGAGGGTATGCTGGGCACTGAGATACCAGTGGGGTCCGTGGAAAAGTGGGCGGGGCTCATGAAAGAAGTCCGGTTTACGGGCGTCAAAAAGATCCCTGTGGGATACTTCCGTGTGCCGCTTGGCAACAACGAAGACAGTAACAGCCCACTGGGCGTTTCAGTGTATGCCCGCGCTGTCAAAAGGATCAGAGAGGCGGA
>CANQHX010000017.1 GCA_947623905.1 uncultured Lachnospiraceae bacterium | reverse complement strand
CATCGATCAAGACCGTATATGGGGAAGTGGAATACAGCAGACGGGTATACCAGACCAAAACACAGGACGGGCAGACCGCTCATGTATTCCTGTTGGATCAGGCAATGGGGATGGATAAGATCGGCCTGATCTCCACGAACCTGGCTGAGAAGATCGCCCTGACAGTCACAGAGTCGCCTTACCGGACAACCGCAGATATCATCAGCCAGACCTGCGGCCAGACGATCAGCGCCCAGGGGGTATGGAACATGATGCAGCGCCTGGGGGAGAGAATCGATGAAGAAGAACGGTATGCGGTAAAACAAATGGAAGCCGATGAGTCAGAGGGAACCCGGGGACTGCCGGTATTGTTCGAAGAAATGGACGGGGTATGGCTCCGCATGCAGGATAAACACCACAGGAAAAGGAAGAAGCAGGAAATGAAGGTGTTTACCATGTATGAGGGCTGGGATGCGGAAAAAGAGAAAGAGGGCCGCAGCAGCCTTGTAGGGAAGGTCATGCTGGCAGGGATGGAGGACAGTAAGACTTTCCATGAAAAAAGGGAAGCCTGTATCCATAGGAGATATGATGCCGATGAGATCGGCCAGAGGATCCTGAATGGGGATGGAGGGAGATGGATCCGGGAGCCTTACGACCCGGATGCAATCTTCCAATTAGACCGCTACCACATCTATCAGGAAGTGCTGCGCAAGATAAAAGACAAAAAGGCGCGGCAGGAGATCCGGGAGCTTCTGGAAGGGGAGAATATCGAGGAGATGCTGGAATACATCCGGATGTACGCGGACAGCGTGGAAAGCCCGGATGAGGACGATACACGGAGTAAAAAAGCGAGGGAATTCTTAAAATATCTGGAGAACAATCGAGACGGTCTTCTGCCCTATGACCGACAGGGAGTAACTATACCGGAGCCGCCGGAGGGGATTATGTACAAACATATGGGAGTACAGGAAAACCAGAATTGTACGGTGATCACGATGCGGATGAAGCACCGGCGGATGAGGTGGTCGGTTGCGGGAGCGAATAACCTGGCGAAAGCGTTGTACCGGAGAGAAAACAAAGAACTGATACAGACGATAGAGAGGTATACGGACGGCCTGGTCTTTACGATGCAGATGAGGAAGGCGATCGAGATACTGAGCGCTGCCAAGGCACCAAAGAAAGACGGGAAGGGAAATGTCTATGCGGATCTGATAAGCTGCCATATGCCGCTATTGGAGGCGATGCAGACGGCAACGCGCAAGGCATTCAAGAGGGCATTCGTGGAATAAGATCTACTGGCCGCTCGATACAGCATCGACAGGCGGGCAGATGTGCAGATGGCAGTGTTTATAGCATTAAAAACGAGAACTCATAAAGGAAACAGGAAAAGTGCCAACGAGTACTTGACACAAACGTAATGTGCACATTGGTTGAAACAGGCAGTGTTTTATGATATGCTGAAAATGCTTTAAAGTGATGTTTTTACAGATATTATAGCAAAGGCGCAAAGACGACCGGCGCCCGCAGTAGTCGCGGATCGTATCAACCGGCTGTTTCCGGAAAATTCTTTTGAAGTTATTCTTACATTAAGTAATTATATCTTCCGCAAGCCAAATAAAAGACTCTTTGATCTGGCGCTGGATCAGCCCTATACAGAAGATAAAAGTATTCCGGATTCCAAATATGGATATGAGAGAGAAGATATTTATTATTTTGAGGATGGCAAGTTAATAAGGTTGTAGACTGCATAGATGACTATTTTTGTGACAGATTGACTTGTTCCCAAAAGCGCCTGTCATCAGTGATAAAGGGGCCGGGTGGTTTGGCGCAATGCGTCTGAAAGCGCCGGAAAAATTAGATCAGGAGGCTGACGAAATGTATTATCATGCTTCGCCCATAAAGGGGATCAAGGTGCTGGAGCCGCGCATTTCAAATCACGGCATACCGTTGATCTACTTTTCAAAGAAACGGGAAAATGTGCTGATCTATCTCAGCAACGCAGTTGAGAAATGTTGTAAGGAAACCGGATTTGAGTACTCCGGAAAATGGACGAAATGGGGGCCTTATGGCTTCAATGAAGACGGCACACAGCGAATCGAGGAATACTATCCCCATGCGCTGATGGATACCTATAAGGGTGTGTCCGGATATATTTATACTGCAGAAGAAATAACCGATTCCGGTTTTCAGGTACAGATACCTGACGCGGCTGCATCAAGGATACCGGTGCCGGTTAATTCCTGTGAGTTTGTGCCGGATGCCTATGAAGTGATCCTTGCGGCGGAAAAGGAAGGGTTGATCTCGATTTTGCGGTATGAGGATTGCAGTCAGGCAAAATTGGAATGGATCGCAAGAACCATGCGCAAGGAATATGAAGACGCGATCGATCAGCCGGAGTATAGACATTTTATCGAAGAAAAATTTTCATTTATGAAATGACGGGTCTCGTTTGTTTGGAAATGGATCGGAACAGCAGATTCAAAGTTATGCAAACGGAGATTTGACAAGATGGATTGAATAAAATTCGGCAATTAAAAATATTTGCCGAATTTTATTGAATTATTCGGCTAAATTATATATGATATAGATGGAGGTGATTTTTGTGATTGGATTGGCAGAAGATAAAAAATTTTTTACAATTTCTGAGCTTAGGGATATGGGTTATTCATATTATAAGATAGGGAAGCTTGAAAAAGAGGGGATCCTCCAAAGAGTAAACCGAAGCACATACGAAAATCTATCCTATAAAGGTGATGAAAATGATTTTTTCAGCGCAGAAGCCTTTGTGCCAAACGGGGTCATATGTTTGATGAGCGCTGCACGGTATTATGAACTGACCAGTTTTCTGCCTGATGCTGTAGATGTGGCTATTGAACGCAAAAAAAGGGTTGTTACGCTTCCTGAATGGCCAAAGATCAGGCTTTTTTACTTTAATTCTTTGCGAATGAACATAGGTATTGTCGAAGTAAAGGATGGGAATAATCACTTTCATATTTTTGACATTGAAAAAACAGTAGTTGATATTGTTTATTATAGAAATAAAATTGGAATGGAAGAAACCTCAGAAATATTAAAAAATTATCTGAAGAGCAGGGACAGGCAGATCGACAGGCTTTATATTTATGCCAGACAACTGCGTTGTGAAAAGATCGTCCGCACTTATCTGGAGGTGCTTATGTGATGAACAGTGATTCAGTAAAGGCAAAGCTCAGAAACGCTGTGATAAAGACTTTTGAGAACAGAAAGACAAAAATGACAATGGATTCTGTTGTTTTTTGTAAGGAATTTTTGGAAGATCCGGTTCATCAGGCAAGATGGAATTCCTTCTTGAAAAAGAAAAGCGCGCTCATACAAGTGTCAATGGCTGATGCAATGGACTGGATAAAAAAATTTGCCTGTCCTCTTCTTGGAGCAAATGAAAACAGGATATCAATATGGAATCCCGAAGATGGATTTTGGGAATAAATATATTTAATCTCGGATATTTGATAAAATGCTGACAGCAATTTGAAAAACCACCCAATGAAACTCCTTTTTGCGGCACTTTATAAGCGAAAGGCAGGTGGGAATGATGAAGCCCGATATAATAGAAGATTACATTGAAAAGGTGTACGGTTATGCTGTGAATCACACATATTCCCGGGACGAAGCTGACGAGCTTTCTCAGGAAATATTGCTTACGGTGATCCGCCAGCTGCCGAAGCTCAGGGATGACAGTAAATTTGAATCGTGGCTGTGGGGAATCGCGCATAACACGGCGAAGGCCTTCTGCCGGTCTATGGGTAAGAAAAGAACGCTGTATTCCTATGATGTGCTCAGGGATATGCCTTATGAGGAACCGGATGAAAGCGAAAACGAAGAGATCTATGATTTCCTGCGCACCAAAATAGCAATGTTGTCTGAGATTTACCGTGATATCATCATTCTTTACTATTACGACGGCCTTTCGGTAAAGGAGATCTCCGAAAAGCTGAACATTCCGGAAGGAACGGTCACATGGCGGCTTTCGGCAGGTCGAAAAAAGTTGAAAAAGGAGTTGGATGATATGAATGAAACTGCACTGCGTCCTGTTTGCATGAAGCTGGGCTTCTATGGAAATGGCGATTATGACGGGAAAAGGAAACCGTTTCCTACGGTTTACATTGACGACGCGCTGTCGCAAAATATTTTATACTATTCGTATGAAAAACCGCGCACGGCAGAAGAACTGGCGAAGCTTTGCGGCGTGCCGGCATACTACATTGAAGATAAGATCAGCCGCCTTCTGAAATATGAAGCGATAGCTGAAGCAGCGAAAGGGAAATATCAGACGGATTTTGTCATCTTGTCGGATAAACATGGTATTTACTGTGAAGAAAACGCCGAAAAAACATTGATGCCTGTGATGGAGGAGCTCATAGCGGCACTGAAAGAAATTTCCAGGCAGGCCATGAAGCTGGATTTTTACAAAGCGGAAAAGAGCGAAGGGGATCTGTTTTACTTGTTTGGGGCGCTGGCCTTTTCCTATGCCAGTGAAAAATATTGTTCGCTTCCGTATCCATGGTTCAAAAAAAGATTTGACGGAAATGAGTGGTCTTATCTTGGAAATATGGAAACTGGAAGATATAAAAGGGTTGGGATTGGCGTACAGTACAGTGCCAATCTGGGAAGCCGCGGCAGCTGTTCCCATAAAGTGTTTAATTTCCTCCCCGGCATCGCATCTCGCCAGATGATGTATGCGGATTATATCAATGTATGTCAGGATATTCTGTTTGACGGGAAAACCGATGACATTAACTCCCTTGCCTATGCCATCAAGGACGGGTATATCGTCAGACGGGAGGACGGCAGTCTTTTTGTCACAACTCCAGCTTTTACCATAGACCAGACGGAAAGCTTTCACAGAATCGTGGAAAACTGCCTGATCCCCCATATTGAAAAATATGCCGCCCTTGTTTACCGGTTTGCCGAGGGCTACAAAGCTCTGTTTCCGAAGCATCTTCAGGATGACGCGGACCGGCTGTGCCAGAACCTGTTTGTAGGAATGTACGCGGTGATCGCTGTGTATGCCCAGAGAACCGGCCAGATCGAAATGCCCACAAAGGGCTGCTATTGCGATGTGATCCAGGAATTTCAGCCATGTTCTGCAATGCAGGATTGAAAGAGATTTTCTGCCTGAATCGGCAAAATATCCCCGTTATCTATCGGAAAATTTAATTACATTTTCGCCGATGATGTGGTATAATGACGAGGAAAGCGGCCATGACGCTTGCGTCAATGGGCGTTTGACGACCATCCCCATCGAGACTTCAGTCGAGATGGTATAATATAAATATTCTGATTTACGGAGGTCATGTTATGGAGTATCTCTCGGTTGCCCAAACTGCAGAAAAATGGGATATCTCACAGCGCAGTGTTCGTAACTACTGCGCTGCTGGCCGTGTGCCGGGAGCGTTCCTCACCGGCAAGACCTGGAACATTCCCGCTGATGCGGAGAAGCCCTGCCGCGTAAAGAGAAAGGATGCCGCCCCTGCAACGCTTCTGGATATCCTGAAAGAGGAACGGTCTGCAAAGCGGTCAGGTGGAATCTATCATAAAATTCAGATCGATCTGACTTACAATTCAAATCACATGGAGGGCAGCCGTCTGACCCATGACCAGACCCGTTACATTTACGAAACCAACACGATCGGCATTACGGATGAAAGCGTCAATGTGGATGATATCATTGAGACGGCCAATCATTTTCGATGTGTAGATCTGGTGATAGACGCGGCTAAAGCGCCCCTGACAGAAAAACTCATCAAAGAGCTGCATGCCACTCTGAAAACCGGCACCACTGACAGTCGCCAAAGCTGGTTTGCTGTGGGTGATTACAAAAAAATGCCCAACGAAGTCGGAGGAATGGAAACTGTATCACCGAAAGAAGTGGCGGACAGGATGCGAATTTTATTGGCAGAGTACAGCAGCAGGCAATCAAAGAGCTTGGACGACTTGATTGCGTTCCATGTTCGTTTTGAACGGATCCACCCCTTTCAGGACGGCAATGGCAGAGTTGGGCGTCTGATCCTTTTCAAGGAATGTCTGAAATATGGTATCGTACCGTTTATCATTGAAGACGATCTGAAACTGTTTTATTATCGCGGCCTGAAGGAATGGGGACATGAAAATGGCTATCTTACGGATACATTGCTGACCGCTCAGGATCGTTTCAAAAAATATCTGGATTATTTCCGCATTCCGTATTGACCTATATCTTTGGCTATTTTAGGAGATGGGGAACCAAAGCAAGCTGTCTGCTTACCGGTTCCCCTTTTTCAGCATCTCCCGCCATTTGAGCCGGTTGCCGTAGTGGAGCACCGACGCGGAGTAGAGCTTCATGGAGATCAGCGCCAGTATGACGATGGATACGGCCAGAATGCCCAGGGAGGCCAGCATCTCCCATGTCTCCAGTCCGCCGTTTAGGAGCCGGGAGGGCACCATGAAGGGGGAGGAGAAGGGCAGGTACAGGGCGATCTTCTGCATCATGCCGTTGCTGGAGGTGGAAATGGTAGTAAAATAGCCCAGGTAAAAGGACAACATGGCAATAAGGCTCACGGGCATCAGGGCGGAATTGACGTCCTCCACCTTGCTCACCGTGGCGCCGCATACGGCGTTTAACATGGCGTACAGAGCGTAGCCGAGGATAAAGTAGGCGATGAGGAAGGAGGCGGTGTAGAGGTTGATGGACGACAGGGACAAGGCGGTGCCCATGATAGTAAAGCCTTCCGGTATGAACAGGCGGAAGCACAGCACCGCGTACAGGATGATGCCGCCGAACTGGAGCAGGCCCAGAGTACCCATGGCGAGGCATTTGCCCAGAAGGATGCGGGAGGGCTTTGCCGATACGATCAGCGTCTCCATGACACGGGACGTCTTTTCCGTAGCCACGGACATGGCAACCCCGTAGCCGTAATAATAGATGGCGAAGAACATGAGCATGGTGATGATGATGCCCAGAGTGTAGCCGGTCACATCCAGGGAGCCGGTCATCTCCGCATTGTAGGGAAGGGGCGTAGTGACGGCGGCGATCGTTGCCTCGTCCATGCCCTGCATGGCAAGAAGGTCCTGTGTGTAGGCTTTTGTCAGGGCGTCCGCCGCGTCCCCCGTAGGGATGCCGGACATAAAATCCTTGCAGATTACGTTAATAAAGGGCCGTCCGTCCTGAGAACGGACTTCAATGGCGGAAATATTGCCGTCCTCATCGATCTCTTCCCGGTACTGATCCAGCTGATCAGCCGTTCCCGGCTTTACGGCAGTGCCGGGCAGGATGTTTTGAAGGGCGGCGAGGCCGCCGGGAATGAGATCTTCTTCATCAATATAATAACACACAGCATCTTCGGCGGTATCTTCTCCGGAAACCGCGGCATCCCCGCTATCTTCCGCGTATTCAGCAGTGCTGTCCTGCTCATCGTCAAATACAGAGATGATCCTGGGGATCAGGCACAGTATCAGGATCAGCACGAGCATGATCACTGTGGAGAGAATGAACGCCTTTTTCCGTACGGCGTCCAGAAATGTAAACTGAAATACAGTCTTTACCTGTCTCATAGATCGCTTTCCACCTTTTCTATGAATATTTCATTGAGGGACGGTTCCCGGATCTCAAATTTTGTGGGGAAGATCCCGCCGGTCACCAGTTCCGAGAGAAAGCGGCCGGCCATGGCGTCCCCATTTATCTTGTACTCGGTCTCTGTGGCCCGCTGCTCCAGCAGCTTCAGACCGCAGCCTTCGGCTATGGCGGAGCAGTCCGTTTCCGTGCTGACCACCAGATTCGTATGGCCGTATCCTGCCTTGATGTCCCGCATGCTGCCGGAGAGAATGGTCTTGCCATGGTGCAGGATCAGCAGATTTTCACAGTATTCCTCCACGGTGGACATCTGGTGGCTGCTCATGACGATGTAGCGCTTTTCTTTTGTCAGCTCCCGTATGAGCTGGCTGAGCATGTCGGCATTTACCGGGTCCAGGCCGCTGAAGGGCTCGTCCAGAAAGATCAGCTCCGGGTTGTGGATGAGGGTGGCGATGAGCTGAACCTTCTGCTGGTTGCCTTTGGACAGCTTTTCTGCCACAGTGTCCTTATACTCCTCCATCTGCAGCCGCTCCAGGTAAGACAGAGCGGATCTTTTGGCGCCGGCGGCATCCATGCCCCGCAGCCTGCCGAAGTACACCAGCTGCTCCAGCACTTTGGTCTTCATATAGATCCCCCGTTCTTCCGGCATGTAGCCGAAGGACAAGGTCTCTCTGGAAATGGTCTGTCCGTTCCAGGTGGCAGAACCCTCATCCGCGGGCATAATGCCCAGGATCATGCGGATGGTGGTCGTCTTTCCCGCGCCGTTTGTGCCGATGAGACCGAACACTCCCGGCTGCTCCATGGCAAAGCTGATGTGGTCCACTGCCACCTTGCCGCCAAAGGACTTGCACAGCCCGTTGACCTGTAAGCTCATGGTACACGTCTCCCTTCTGCGTTTTCTTTTCATTCTATCAATTTTTTCGATTATATGCAAGTTTTCATATATAGCCGGTAAGATGTCATGCCTGCTCTAGATAGAATTTTGTCAGGAGCAGATCGCAGAATTGGGATTGCAGCGCTTTATCCTCATTGCCGTGGCAGCCCGGTTACTGTATAACTACATTTTTCTATTCTAAAAAAGACCGGAGAAAGAAATCCTCCGGTCTCTGATGTTATGGATACATCTTCTGGTATATTTTTTCGGCGTCGTACTCCGGGGCAAATTCTTCAGCAGCCTGAAAAATGGGTCTTATGGATTCCAGCTCCGTCTCCATTTCCTCGGCGATCTGCTCGAGCGTCTTGCCCCGGCGCAGTTTCTTGCAGATCAGTTCCAGCGTTTTTTGGATCTTTCCGGTCTGTATTCCCTGCTGTTTGCCGTACTCCTTTGTGATCCGCTCGTAACTCTCCTGGTCAAATGTAGTCAGTACCATTTCCCGCACCTCCCCTCGATGCTTCACTAAAAAATTTTTCAATATGTTTCTTTGGATACATTCATCTGTCGTCTTGTCTACGGCCTCCCGCAGGGGCAGACCGGCGGCTGTCCGTTCCCTTATCTTCCCCACGAAGATGGCGTATTCCTCCAACTTCCGGCATCTTTTCATCAGCTCCCTGTTTCCGATGAGGAAGGAGATGTCATTTTTCTGGCGGATGTAAATTGCGTCGTCGATGGTGTATGACACCAGCTCCTCCGGGTCGCGGTAGTCCGACTGGTTCAGGGCATTGTAGAGGGAAAGAAGGCTCATCTTGTCCTGAAAGACCAGTCGAAACAGACTGTCTCTGTATCTGCGGTTAACAGTGTAGCCGGCGGCTTCCATGGAAGGCGCCGGGAATGGTCTGGTATCGTTCATTCATCATACCTCCATTATAAGAATGCCTGGGACAAAAAGCAATCAAGTGACAGTTTAAAAAATTGAGGAAATGAAGTGGCGTATAATGGCGCGGAAATGCGCAGATGATACAAGATACAACATAATGCAGTGAGGTGTGTGACTAATAAAAACTTAACAACATATAGTATATATAATATATCAAATAGTGAGCGGGATGTCAAGGGAAAAGATGAGTGATTCATAGCTTTCCCCCAGATCTCGTTCGCTGTCTTGACAGCCTGCGGTGATGTCCTGTAATATTTTACTATCAATGATGTTTATGTAAAAATGGCGCGGATGCGTCTGCGGGATATAAGACGGAGGGACTATGATACCTATATTACTTGTAGAAGACGACAGATCTATCGTGCAGAACCTTACCGCTTTTTTGAAGGAGGAAGGCTTTGCTGTCACATGGGCGGACGGACAGACAAAGGCGCTGCAGTATATGGAAGAGGGACAGTTTTCCCTTGTGCTCCTGGACGTGACCCTGGCAGAGGGCAATGGCTACAGCACATGCACCGCTATCAAGCTGCGCTATGATGTGCCGGTGATCTTCCTCACGGCGCTGGGGGACGAATTTTCTACGGTGACGGGATTGGATATGGGGGCGGATGACTATATCAGCAAGCCCTTCCGTCCAAGAGAACTGGCGTCCCGCATGCGTTCCGTACTGCGGCGGGCGGCAAAGACGCCGGGACTCTGCCGGGTGGGGGACCTGACAGTGGACATGGAAAAGGGCATTGTCATGCGGGACGGGCGCGACCTGTATCTGTCCGCCCTGGAATACCGCCTGTTTCTGGTATTTTTCAACAACAGGGGAAGAAACCTGTCCAGAGGGCAGCTATTAGAGGACATCTGGGATGTGGCCGGGGAGTATGTCAATGATAATACCCTGACCGTGTATATTAAACGCCTGCGGGAAAAGATCGAGAAAGATCCCCAGGATCCGCAGATCATCAGAACTGTGCGGGGCATAGGCTACCGCATGGAAGGGGAGCCCGGAAATGGAAAGCGGTAGGGAACGCATTTTATGGGATGCGGCAGGGAAAGTATTTTGAGGGAACGATATGTGGATATTTCGCAATAAAGAATTTGTGGGACTGGGCGTGCTGGCGCTGGTTTTCTGGGCAGCGACAGTGGCCGTGGGGGCTTGGCTGAGCCCGGCAGCGGCAGGGATGGCAGCAGTGTGCGGCCTGTTCTGGAACGGCGTTCTCGTGTTCTGGCAGCGGAGGCGGTACGACAGTATGCGTCGGCTGGCCAAGGAACTGGACAAGGTGCTTCACGGGGAAAAGCTGGAAGATATGGCACATTTTAAGGAAGGGGATCTGGAGATCCTCCGCAGCCAGATCTGGAAGATGACCCTGCGCCTTCAGGAGCAGGCAGAACTTTTGCAGGAGGAAAAGACCGGGCTGGCGCATGCGTTGGCCGATATTTCCCATCAGATCCGCACGCCTCTTACTGCCGCAAACATTCTGCTGGAGCGGCTGAAGAACCCGGTTCTTTCCGGAGAGGAGAGAAGGCGCCTGTTTTATGAGACAGAACAGATGCTGGACAAGATCCAATGGCTGGTGACCTCCCTGCTGAAAATGTCCAGGCTGGACGCCGGGGCCATCACAATGAAACCGCAGGACATATCTGCGGAAACATTCTTACGGGACGCCATAAAACCTCTGGAGATCCCCATGGAGGTCCACCAGAAGACGTGTAAGGTAACGGGAGCAGAGGGCGTTTCTTTTGAGGGAGACTATGACTGGACGCTGGAAGCGGTGGGAAATGTGCTGAAAAACGGCATGGAATACACACCGGACGGCGGCTGTCTGTACGTTTCCTGCACGGACAATCCTCTCTACACGGAGATCACGATCACCGACGGCGGTACGGGGATACCGGAGGAAGATCTGCCGCATCTATTTGAACGGTTTTACCGGGGAAAGAATGCGGGGAAAGACAGCTTCGGCATCGGCCTTGCCCTGAGCCGCATGATCCTCTCAAAAGAAAACGCCGTGATCCTGGCCCGCAACACTCCGGAGGGCCATGGAGAATTTTGTATACGATTTTATAAAACCGTATTGTGACAGATCTGTCACAATAGAGTCACCCTCCTGTCATTCCGGCAAGGTATCATGTAATAAACGGCAATTTCGTTTCTAATAAAGAACGGGAGGAACTATATGACTATTTTACAGGTAGAGCATTTGTGCAAAGTATACGGACAGGGGGACAATGCGGTCCGCGCTTTGTCTGACGTTTCGTTTTCCGTGGAACAGGGAGAATTTGTGGCCATTGTGGGCTCCTCGGGTTCAGGGAAATCCACTCTGCTCCATCTTATCGGCGGGGTGGACCGGCCCACGTCGGGAAAGGTAACGGTAGGAGATATAGACGTGTACGCCTTAAAGGAGGACGATCTGGCTGTCTTCCGCAGGCGGCAGGTGGGGCTTATCTATCAGTTTTACAATCTGATCCCCGTGCTCAACGTGGAGGAAAACATGACCCTGCCGGTGCGTATGGACGGCAGAGAAGTAAACCGGGACCGGCTGGAGGAACTGCTGGAGCTTTTGAAGCTGAAGGACCGGGCGGGGCATCTGCCCAACCAGCTTTCCGGCGGGCAGCAGCAGCGGGTGTCCATCGGGCGGGCGCTGTTAAACGCCCCGGCCCTGCTTCTGGCCGATGAACCCACCGGCAATCTGGACACGGAGAACAGCCGGGAGGTCATGGAGCTGCTGCGGTATTCCAACCGGGTGTACGCTCAGACGGTGCTTGTCATCACTCATGACGAGGACATTGCCCTTCAGGCGGACCGCGTCATTGCCCTGGAGGACGGAAAGATCATAAAAGATGAGGTGATACGGCAATGAATATATTTTCCAGTATCACCGCAAGGACGCTGAAGCAGAACCGGCGCAGGACAATACTCACAGTGGCGGGGGTCGTGCTGTCCACTGCCATGATCACTGCCGTCACCACCTTTGGGGTGAGTCTGCGGCAGTTTCTCATAGAGGACAGCATCCGCACCAACGGCAGCTGGCATGTGGCGGCGGAGCATGTGACAGAGGAGCGGGCGGCGGAGCTGGCCGCAGATCCTCAGGTGGAGGAAAGCGCCTGTGTAACGGAACTGGGTTACGCCCTGTACGGGCTGGCGAAAGATGATCCGGATGTTTCGCCCTATCTGTTTGTCCAGTCCTTATCGGAAAAGGGACTGACTATACTGCCGGCTGTCATACAGGATGGACGCCTGCCTGAAAATGACGGAGAGGTCATCATACCGGCGATCATGACGGTGGCGGATGCGCCGGACAGCCGGGTGCAGATAGGGGACACCCTCACTCTGGAGCTGGGACAGCGGATGCTGGACGGGACGCCGGTGGAGGATGGCGGCAGCTATTATGAGGGAGAGACCTTTCAGGGGCGGGAGAGCCGCACTTATCAGGTGGTGGGCACTTACAGCACGTGGGTCAACACAGGCATCGGCGGCGCGGCGCAGGAGCTGCTGGCCGGGCCGGAAGCTGCCGGAGATACCGGTTCAGAGGAAGCCGGGGAAGCATATGACGGCGGCTATCCGGTATCTGTGTATCTGCGGCTGAAGGATCCCGGACAGACCTATTCCTATGCCGGGGAGCATTTTTCCCAGGAGGAGGAGACGGTGTTCAACAGAGGGCTCCTCCGATGGTACGGCGTATTTTCCACCAAGAGCTACAATACCATGCTCATCTCCATCATGGCAGTGCTCATTGCCGTTATTGTCATCGGTTCTGTGTCGGTGATCTACAACGCCTTTGCTATTTCCCTGCGGGAGCGCACGACCCAGTTCGGGCTGCTGTCCTCTGTGGGGGCTACCAGAAAACAGCTGCGCCGCTGTCTGATATATGAGGCGCTGTTCGTCAGCGCCATTGGCATCCCCATTGGGGTGGCGGCGGGCATCGGCGGCATCGGCTGCACGCTGCTTGTGATCGGGAAGGATCTGACTACCGGCCTGTTGGATACGGACGCGGGCATTTCCCTTCATGTGTCTTTTGTGGCCATAGCGGCAGCGGTGGTCATTGCCCTTTGTACCGTGCTGCTTTCTGTGTGGATCCCTGCTCTGCGGGTCAGGCGGATCACGCCTCTGGAGGCCATACGTGCCAGCTATGACATCCGTGTCCGGCCGGGGCAGGTAAAAACTGCCCGATGGCTGGAGAAGCTGTTGGGGACGGAAGGAATGCTGGCCCGGAAAAATTACAAGCGGGACAGGAAAAAATACCGCGCTACCGTGTTTTCCCTTACGGTGAGCATCGTGCTGTTTACCACGGCCGCCCTGTTCCAGAGTTATCTGTTCGGGGCCGGGAACATGGTGTTTGCGGCGCCGGAGGCGGACATTTCCTATCATCTGTACGACGCGGAAAAGGAAACTGTCGGGAAGGCGCAGAAGATCATAGAAAATACCCGGGGAGTCACGGAGGTGATCCCTTCCGCCGTCTACTACCTGGCGGTCCGTATCCCGGAGGAATATCTCAGCAGAGAGGCGGCAGAAAGCCTGAGGGAGCAACGTCAGATGCTTGTGGATATGAATACAGAGCTTTCCGAGACCCAGGAGGGAGTGCTGACCCAGCAGGTGCGGATATTCGCGCTGGAGGACGGCTATTTTGCCCGGTACGCCCGTTCCATGGGGATCGATCCGGCGGCCTACACGGAGAGCGGCCATTTGCGGCTGCTGTATTTCAATGACGTGACAGAATACAATGTAGAAACGGAGCGGTATGAGACCGGCAGCGTATTTGCCTCCCGCCCGGAAGACATGCTGGACGCCGGACATGAGACATATCGGATAGACGAGGCGGAGCAGGAAAAAGACAGCGACGGCGCTGCCGCGGCGGGAACAGACCGGCAGGACGGCGGGGAGACGGAAACGCTGATCTGGCAGTTTGCGCTCGGGGCAGAGTTCGGGGACGAAGCCACCGAACCGCTGACACTTCTGGGAGTCTATGACAGCGATCTGACCTGTATCAGCGCCGTCATACCGTCGTCTGTGGCGGACGCCTTCCGGCAGGAGCTGACGGATCCGGACCGCACCTCCAGCAATCAGTTCAGCATACTCTGTGAAAATGCTCCGGATGCCTATGAACAGCTGGCATTGAACCTTACAGACGCCGGCCTGCCGGGGGCAAGATTTCTGGAAAATAATCGGCAGGAATATGACAATGCCCGCAGGGTGCGTACCGCTATGCTGGTGCTCACCTACGGTTTTATCATTCTGCTGTCCCTCACGGGGCTGGTGAACATTTTCAATACCATGTCCACCAACCTGACGCTGCGGCGGAGAGAATTCGCCATGCTCCGCTCCATGGGCATGACCGGCCGGGGGTTCAGGCGGATGATGGCGTTTGAATGTATACAGTACGGCATACAGACCATTCTCTGCGGCACGGTGCTGACGGTGGTGGTGAGCTATGTCATGTACCGCATCTTCCGGCAGGAATTTTCCATAACCATGACCATTCCATGGGGCTATCTGGCCATAGCCGCGGCAGGAGTGCTGGCGGTGGTGGCGGCCACCATGGCCTACACTATGGGCAAGCTGCGGAAGGAAAATATCGTGGAGGCGCTGAAGGAGTTTTAAATATCACAAGTTATATTAAAATTATGTGATGATGTGAAACGGAGGGGACTTCTTATGAAATATGTTTATCCTGCCATTTTTACGGAGGAGAATGGACAGTATCTTGTATCTGCGGTAAGGTTCGGGAGGAAATCATGAGAAAAATAGCGGAATTGACAGACGCGTCGCTGCTGGGCAGACAGGGCTGGGCAGACGCGGCCCCCAGATATACGGTGAGAGCTATATTAAAAAATGACCGGGGCTTGTATGCGGTCATGTATGCCGGAAAATTTCATCTGTATTCTCTGCCGGGCGGCGGCATAGAGGATGGCGAGACAAAAACAGAGGCGCTTGAGAGGGAGATTATGGAGGAGACCGGCTGTTCCTGTGATGAAATGGAGGAGCTTGGGTACGTGTATGAAAACAGGGCTCATTGTGATTATACCCAATATTCCTACTATTACATTGTGACCACAAAAGGCGCTCCTCAGGCGGCCAGCCTGACAGAAACAGGAAAGGAAAATCGAACAAAGCTGCAATGGCATACGCTGGAGCGGGCGATGGAGCTGATCAGGCAGTTTCAGCCCCGCACTAGCCAGCAGGTATTTTTGCAGGCGCGGGACCTTGCGGCGTTGGACGCGTACCGGAACCGGGCAGACCGCTGAAAAACTGTATTCAACCACGCAGATCTTTTTGATCCGATCCTCCGAAAAATTCCTGCGACGAAAAAAGAAGATTTCGAAAATATAATTTAAAGATTTCATTTGCAAAAATAATATGATAAAATAATAAAAAAGTTCACAAAGTAAACAATTGAAAAAAGCATAGAAGAAAATGAAAAATGTGGAGAATGAAAATACAATAACTATTTTTTATGAAGGCGCTGATATGGTGATAAATGGAGCACAAAATCAACGTTACTATGCGGCGCTTGAAGATGCGAAACAAAAATTAGTATCTTTAAATTTAAACAGAGGCGGCAAAAATACATATGGGTTTACGTTTGAGCCTATGCATGCCGCAAAAAAGAACATAAGCAATCTGAAATCGTCCAACGGAGAAATAATAGAAGTAATAGATGATAATGGCCCTGCGGATTTTAGAACTATTGATGCCAAAGGAAATGTTACATATCAACAGGCAAAAGTAGGGTATCACGGGTCAAATAAAAGTAGGTTGCTAAATAAACTTTATAAAAAAATGCCGCGTATTATAGATAAAAACAATGATGAAACGATCAAATATGCGCAGGAAAAGAATATACCATATGAAGAATCAGCTGTTTCCAAAGGGCAGGCAAAGGCACTCACCAAAGTCATGCAGACGGAGGGAAAGGTCAGACAAGAATTTGGATTGTCAAATACAGGACCTGTTGTTGGCAACTTGTACATGACGGCAATGCAAATGGAAGCTGCCCATGTAGCAGGAATAAAGACCGCGAAAGGGGCAGCACCGCTTGCAACAGGTATTATACTTGGAAAAAACTTTTATGAATTTCTTGAAGGGGATGTGGAATTAAGGGAAATGCTGTTTGATTCGGCCAAAGAAGCCGCGAAGTCTCAGACCTACGCATATATTGGCGGGGCTACAAATTATCTCGTGGCAGGTGTGACAGCGAAATTTATGAAAGACAGTGTTTTGTTCTCGGTAGGTCAGTCGTTCGGTGTGCTGCTTCCCACGGCCGCGGTACCGATTTTTCTGCTTGGAATGGCGCTGGGAGCCGGATGCGCAATGTGCAAATCCATAAAAGTAAAAAATGAGCAATATCGGCGGAAAAAAGAGCAGATAAACGCGACAATAGGTCAGGCATTGTCAGCGATGCAAATGGCTTACAACAGTCTTGATCAGGAGTTAAAAGAGTTTTGTGCTTTTTGGGACAGCAGCTTTGATCAGGGCTTTCGGCAAATGATGGCATCCGTTTCCGGCAATGATTTTGAAGGATTTTGTGATGGACTGGAAACCGTATTGCAGGTTTTTGACGCGCATGTTCTGTTTAAAACCGAACAGGATTTTGACGATTTCTTTTTTAATGATGATGCGGTATTGAACTTATAATGAAAAGGAGAATTGACAGTTATGTTGACAGAATTAGTTTTTTTTGGTGGACTGGTAAAAACAACTCACGATATAGTGAGTAGTGATCGGATAGATAAGCAGACAGAAAAGAAGAATATAAAATCTTTTACTAAGATTGCTGAGTCTCAGGCATCGCTGGACCGGGAAAAGGAAGTCATGGAAAAGGCTGTTTTAAAATTGGTGAATAGAAAAAAAGCGGTGCTTTCCACATCTATGAGGTTGTTTTTAGAGTTATATGAAAAGATAATTAAAATAAATTTTAATGAAACGGATGGTATAAAGGAACTAAAAAATTTCTCTCCGGCACTGATCAAAGAGACGCATCGTGAAGTGACTGTTGCCGGGCAGATTGGAAATGTGTCGGTAATGACAAAAAATGTTGCAATTGGTTTTTTGATGGGAGGATTATTTGGGGCGGTCGCAGGGTCAATGGTTGATGATTCCAAGCACAGTCTTGATGCGGCACGTGTGCAGGCAAGGCAGGCGGAAGCAGTTGCCTTACAGGCAAATACGATCATTCTTTCCTGCCAGGCAGTAACAGAACGTGTAAATCGCATGACAGATGTTTTGACAAACCTGAATTATTTCTTTTGGAAGAGTATCCAAAACACGAATTTGATCATTGATAAAAAGGGAGAAGCCAAGGAAAACTATTCAGCGCAGGACAGGAGAGAACTGGCAGTTTGCGTTAATCTGGCAGGAGCGGTAAAGAATCTTCTGGATGCGCCGGTCATTGATAAAAACGGAGCAGTGACAGAAAAATCAATGGAAGCGATCCTCATTGGGGAGGAAAGTCTTCGCTCAATTAACAATGTAGTCTAAAATGATAGCGGCAAGTCTGCGTAAAGCGGTATAAAAAAAGAAATAATACAAAAAGGAGGATAAAGTGATGAGTGATACGAAAGGTGGGTTGAAGTATTCGCTGAATATTTCAGACAAGTGTGAAGGCTGTGGTATTTGCTGTGTTCAGTATATGGATTATTTTGAAGAATTAGATGATGGTCGGGCAAAAGCCAAGAACAAAGTTGTCGTTTTGTCTGGAGAAGAAGTGGAGAAAATAGTACAACTATGTCCATGCGGTGCAATTTCTTGTGAAGAATCAAAAAAGAACACAAAGCAGCAGTTTATGAGGCTGTTGGAAACATTGGAGACTTATCGGGCAAAATATCCAGAGAAAAAACAACTGGCATTCCGTTCGGATGAGTATTTTATTTCTATTCCGTTTGCATCGGGAGAAAACAGATATGATTACTCAAGCGATTCTGCAGCAAATAATGCTGCTGGAAGAGAATTTAATAATAAAATGTTTTCTCAGATCAATGTATATATTTTAAAAATTCTCACCGAATACAGAATAAAATATATGAAACCATATTATTCTGAACGAGAAGACGAGAACAGCTACTATGTAAAATGTAATAAAGAACTTTCTCAAATACTTTCTGAAGCGGCTGACCTGTTAAAGAGTGAAGGCCTAGGTGGAAGTATTCCCGCGGATTTTTCAAAAGTTGCTGTATTTCCCAATGACGATCTGGTCTGGAAAATGTTATGCAACGGAGAAGTTATGTCCTCGGAGATGGTTTCGGCTATCCGTAGCGAATATGATAGTGGACCTTGCTCTTCTGTCAACGATTATGAATGTTATTGGGATACAGATTATACAGAAGTTTATGCTGGAACATCTTTTGGCAGGGACAAGTATAAAGATAAGTATTGTTACAGTAATATGAGAGAAGCTTTTCAGGAACTGGCAAGAGATATTTTAAGCGCCTGCCATTACAGAGATGATGAGATTGAAGAACGTGCAATTGATCTGTTAAAGGGAATTATTGATGTTTATAATCAAAAATTAAAGAATGTGTTGGCTCCTAAAATATCGTATATGAAGAAAATGGCGGGGCAGCTTGCAGACTGATCATAATATTAAAAACGTTAGAGAATGCTGTGAAACAGCAGATGCCGAAATGGTGCAGATATAATTATAATATGATGATTTTTTTTCAGTAAAAATGTAAAGGCTTGAAGGGCATATGTAACTGAGACGCAGAGCAAGCGCCAAAGCCCTTTGTTTTTGAACGGAGGTGCTGCATTTTTTTGTCCGAAACCGTCCGGTTCAAACGCTTTATTATATGAGAGATGCGTTGTGGGCGTATGATTTCTATATGAACCGGAGGGCTGGCAAATGAAGAAAAGGATGATCTGTTTTTGGATATGGGCGGCGTGTATGCTGGTTCTGACCGCCTGCCGGGGGAAGGCGGATACCGCGGGAGACATGCCCCGGGAGACAGACCGTATGGAGACCGCTCTGCCTGCCCAGGCGCTTTCTTCCACCCCGGCGCCTTCTCTTCAACCTGTGCCCACGCCGGCTCCCTGGGAATATGAGGTATCTGTCACGGAGGACTACCGGGACAACAGGATACAGGGTTATGAAGCTTTTGTGTCATATAGTCCTTTTAGCTATGTGCCGGGGAAATATCTTGACATATATGAAACCGGCGATGGGGCTGCAGCGCTGGAGCAGGACGGCACCCTGTGGAAGGTGACCGTTGGGGCGGATGGAAATACTGTCACGGAAAAGCTGTGCAGCCTTATGGATGACAGTTCTCCCGATGAGGTCATATCCGCCTCCTATAAAGATGCTCACCAGGCGGGGGATACCCTGTATTTCGTGAAAAATAGCAGGCTGTATGCCTGCCGCCTCACGGATGGGGCTGTCACAGAGTGCGCGGACCTTTCCTCTTATGTGGAGGAAGACCGGTATCTTGGGGTGTTGGGCGGTACAAAAGACGCTGTCCTGCTGTTTACAGGCAGCCGGACAACTGCAGCAGCGGACACGCATCTTGTCTGGCGGGTGGGAGAACAGCGGCCGGATGAGATCACATGGCAGGGAGAAACTGCGGAGACAGAAAGATTCAACGATCTGGAGAGCGCCTGCATGGGATCTGCGGGCAATGAAGTGATCATCCATCTGGGGACCGGCGCGTTATACGCGGCGGATGTGTGTACCGGGCAGATCAGAAGGCTGAGCCAGAACAGACCGGAGACCGATCAGGGCACCGGGAGCGAATATCTGTATGGAAACCAGTGGGCGGTGAGAGAGGGCGCCCTGTATTGTCTGCAGCATCACAGAGTCGCGGAATTGGACATGGGTCCCCGGGAAAAAATTGCGGACCGCTGGTACCGTTTTCCGGGGTCACCAAAGATATACGGAGAAGTAGAACGGTCCCTTTCTTATGAGACCGTGGACCGGATCCCCCTGACCGGAGAACCGGGGGCACAGGTCTGTGTGCCGGACTGGACCGATCTGTATGTTTCTGAAGCGTCGCTGGAAGATGACCGGTACGAACCGTCGGAAGATCCGAAAGCCCTTTACGATGACGGGGAACAGATGTATGTGCTGATGACCCACCTGGGGCCTGCATACAAAGACGGGGAACAGGGAAGCATTCTGTACGCCATGGACACGGCCACGGGAAAAATGACGCCGGTGAGCGGCATAATCTCCGGGATGAACCGTCCTGGCAAGATGGTGGTTCATGACAATTGTCTGTATGTGATCAGCACCGATGGACGGGAAGCAGAGGGATATAGATTGTCGGAATGAAATGCTGCTGAATCTTCAACGGGGAATGCCGCAGTATAAGAAGCGCAGCAGCAAACAAACTAAGAGAATAGTCAATGAAAACGGACAGAACGGATCGGATCTTGTTTATACTTCCACCTCCGTCACCTGTCCGTTTTTTGTGATCTTGATCATCTGGTCTTTTGCTTCCGGGTGCATCTTCAGAAAATCGTCTGTCAGACTGTATTGTCCCCACATGTGCATGGGCACTGCCCAGCGGGTGTCCGTATAGTCCAGGAAAGCCTCCATGCCGCCGAAGGCGTCCTTTTCCTGGCGGGGGTCAAGGGGAACGAAGGCCACGTCAATGTGTTTTCCCCGCAGCTTTTCCATTTCCACAAAAAAGGCTCTTGTCATGTGGGCGTTGTCCTGCTCTGGCTCTCCCTCCCATACCCACAGGTTCAGATCTCCGGCATGGTAATAGGTTTTGCCGCCGCAGGCAAGGAGCCAGGCTACTCCCTCATCGGTGGACCGCAGAGTGGTGACAATCAGGTCCGCGCCGCTGGATAAGGGAAGCGTACATGTCTCATTTTTTCGCATAATAGTCATATGAGCCGCCAGATCTGTGCCCTGTGCCCGGTATGCCTCTGTCTGCCGTTTTACCGGCACGCCCTTTGCGATGACGAAATGGGTGTCAGGGTGGGTTTTCAGCAGGTCGAAGATGACCGGATTGTAATGGTCCGGGTGCCGGTGGCTCACAAACACCACAAGCGGTTTATCCGTTCTTACGGAGGGGATGTTCCCCCGGTAATAATCAAATAAAAAGGCCGCCTCTGCTGTTTCCAGCAGAAAGCCGCTATGATCGATGTAGGTGATGGCCGCTTTTCCCATAAGACTTCTCCTTGTATTTTTGATTAAGATTTTTGCCCGCGGCAAACTCGCAAAGGACGGCCTGCTGTCCGATATACATTTTGTTTGGAACACGTATCTTGTTCATATCCGAGTTTGCCTGCGGCAAACTCGCAAAGGACAGCTTGCTGTCCGATGTTATCGGTTATCTACCTTCTCCGGGTACAGGTCGTGGTTTGCCAGACGGTCCCATGCCACCTGCTCCCAGGGTGTGCCCGGTCTGCCGTAGTTGCAGTAGGGATCGATGGAAATGCCCCCTCTGGGAGTGAATTTGCCCCATACCTCAATGTATTTGGGATCCATGAGGGCGATCAGGTCTTTCATGATGATGTTCACGCAGTCCTCGTGGAAATCGCCGTGGTTGCGGAAGCTGAAAAGGTACAGCTTCAGCGATTTGCTCTCCACCATCCGCGTGCCGGGCACGTAAGAGATGGTGATCGTGGCAAAGTCCGGCTGCCCGGTGATGGGGCACAGGCTTGTAAATTCCGGACAGTTGAACTTGACAAAATAGTCGTTGTCCGGATGCTTGTTTTCAAAAGTCTCTAATACCTGGGGCGCATAGTCGTCCGGGTATTTTGTGCCCTGGCTGCCCAGGAGGGTAATGCCGTCTGTTTCGGTTCTTCCGGTACTCATAACCATTTCCTTTCTGTTCAGGTCTCGGATCGTGACAGGATGGTGCCCATGCAGCTGCGCGGGCGCCATGGCCTCACACCGGACCGTATTCCAGCGGATCTTCCACGCCGTTTGCCGCAAATGCCGCTATCCGGTCCCGGCAGGTGCCGCATACGCCGCAGGGTCTGTCGTGGCCCTCGTAGCAGCTCCAGGTAAGCTCGTAGGGCACTTTTAAGGCAAGGCCGGTCTTTACTACCTGGGCCTTGGTGCTGTTGATAAAGGGCGCCTTTACCGTAAGCTGTCTGCCGCTGCCCTCATAAATGCTTTCGTTGATGGCCCGGTAAAATGCCGGGCTGCAGTCGGGGTAGGCGTTGCCTGCCGCGTCGTCGGCATGGGCGCCGTACCAGATCTCCCCACAGCCCTTTGACAGGGCAAGGCTGGCCGCGGATGCCAGGAACAGGCCGTTCCGGAAAGGCACGTAGGTGGATACGGGGCTGCCATTGGTGCGGGCGAGCTGTTCCCCGTAGGTGGCGTGGGGAATATCCTCCCGGGAATGGGTCAGAAGGGAGCTGTCGCTGTACTGGAATATATCTGCCAGATCCAGGTACAGATGCTCCACTCCGTAATAGGCCGCCAGCTGATCGGAGGCCGCTATTTCTCTGTTGTGCTTTTGCCCGTAGGAAATGGACAGGGCGGTGACATTTTCCGCTCCGTATTTGTCAATGGTCATGGCAAGGCAGGTGGTGCTGTCTACACCGCCGCTGAATAAAACAAGCGCTTTCATAATGCTCTCCATTCCGGAGCGTTTACGCGACGGGGCGACGCGAACATCCAGTTCGCGTCTGCCATCAGGGCTATTTGTGACGCCCCGGCACAAATAGCCGTGTGAAAAATCAGCACATCAGTGTGATTTTTCACACTGTTCTCCTTCCTTTTCGTCACAGGATCCGGCCGGCATGTTGCCGCCGGGGTAAAACCGGCCGCCGGTGTCAGTCGTTGAGCCGCAGTTGGAGCATGTGATCGTCCTTAAACCGTCCCAGGTAAGTGGTGGTGACGGTGCGGGAACCATTTTTTTTGATGCCCCTGGCGGTCATGCAGCTGTGGCAGCCCTCAATGCGCACCGCCACGTCGGGAGAGCCGGTGATCATGCTGATGATCTGGGCAATGTCCCGTCCGATGCGCTCCTGGAGCTGGAGCCGTTTGGCCACCATATCCGCGACCCGGGCGATCTTGCTCAGCCCGATGACTTTTTTCGCCGGCAGATAGGCCACCGTCACCTTCATGTCATACATCAGCGCCATGTGGTGCTCACAGTAGCTGAAGATGTCAATGTCCTTCACCAGCACCATATCGTCGCTTACCGCCTCATAGTCAAAGCCGTCTTCAAAGGTCTTGTCGTACATGCGGGCGATCTCTTCATTGGTATAGTTCATGCCCTCAAATACTTCCTCGTACATGTTGGCCACCCGTCTGGGCGTGTCCTTCAGCCCCTCCCGGTCCGGGTCGTCTCCCAGAGCCTCCAGGATGCCGCGGATATGAAATTCGATTGCTTTCTTGTCGATCGCCATATTGACCTCCGTATCTTGTATGCTAATTCTTGCTAACTGCCGCTGCTGAGCGGCAGTTTATATTCCCCGCGAAAGATGCTGTGATCGTATCGGAGGGCCAACAAGAATTGCGAAGCAATTCTTGCCAACTGCCGCCGCCGGGCGGCAGTTTATACGCCCCGCATCTGCGGGGGCCAGATATATTTGTGCAGCTGCAGCTGCAGGTTTACCATGTTCAGCCGGTGCGCTTTCATAAACTCCACCATGTCCTTCGGGTCGATGCTGCCGAATACCGGGCTGAAGTACAGCCGGCACCGGCCCATGAGCCGCTGCTGTTTCATAACGGCAAGGCCCCGTTCCATGTCATCCATGGAGGCGCAGACAAATTTTACCGTGTCCGCGGGCTGCAGGTGGAAAAAGTTTTCCATGCACATGGCGTCCTCCATGCCGCTCCCCGGCAGCTTGTAGTCCATGGCAAAGGAAGGCCGCCAGGCCTTGCCGGTATAGGGGGCGATGGGAACGCTGCCGTTGGTCTCCGCCTCCACGTGGCGGTCTGCTTCTGCCAATGCCTGAAACAGCCTGTCTATGCGGGGCGTCAGCAGCGGCTCCCCGCCGGTGACTGTCACGTTCAGGATGCCGGACTGTTCTGTCCGCCGGAGGATCTGTTCAAGGGTCATGGGCGTGCAGGGAGCGTCCGGCCCGTTGGCCCAGGCCGTGTCGCAGTAGCCGCAGGAAAGGTTGCAGCCCTTCATGCGGATAAACACTGCCAGCTGTCCCGCCAGAGGACCTTCTCCGTTGATGCTGTCAAATATCTCCGCTACGGGATAGGTGTATGTATTGTCATCAGTCGTCATATGTTCCTGCTCCAAAAGCGATCTCCGGCTTTGCTCCCGCAGGCAGCCAGCCGGGCGGCGGTCAATCCGGGGTCTGTCACTCCCGGTAGGACGCGCAGTTATTGGGCGTCTCATACACAGAGACGGTACTTACCTGGTAGCCCAGCTTTTCCAGTTTCCGATAAAAATGGCGGGCCAGGTTTTCCGCGGTGGGGCGGAAGGACACCGTCACCAGTTCAAAGCCCTCCTCCTTAAGCGCCTGCAGGGTGGCGGGCTTCAGGCTGCCCTCCTCCACGATGAAGCGGTGGTCCATCTCCTCCGTGAGCATCTGCAGGTGTTCCTTCAGCCGGGAAAAATCCACTACCATGCCTCTGCACTGGCCGCTGTCTGTCAGCTCCTCCCTCTGGACGGTGGCGGTCACCCGCCAGCGATGTCCGTGGAGATTGCTGCATTTTCCTTTATAGCCGGCCAGAAAGTGGGCCGCGTCAAAACTGTTTTCTGTCGTCAGCTCATACATATAAAACCTCATATCGGAAATTTCTCTTATTATAAAGAATCTTCCGTTCTTCTTAAAAGAAAGTTCACAGGAAATCCACACATGTTTTTTACAATGCCGTCCATAAGGGGAGGATCTCCAGTTTTGGGGACAGGGCGGCACGGGCGGATCCGCGCCGGCGTCCGGTCCTGCTGCATGAAAAAAGCAGGCACGGGGCCTGCAGCAGCCCTGGTTTTGTTTTACGACAGGATGGTACAAACGAACTGTCGGCCCGCAGGCACAGATCACAGCAAACGACAGAACGGTTTGCTGTATGCCTTACTATACACCACCCGGCTGCCGGGTGTCAACAAAAGACTTGTGTTTGCAGGGCAAAAATGCTACAATCAGCACAAATCATCCTGTTTTCGGAACACAGATGCAGCCCCCGGTCCGGGAGCATTTATAACATGGAGAGCGACAATGGAAGAGAAACGAAGCATGTCTCAGGAAGAAAAGATCCGGGCAAGAAAAAAAGTATTGAAGAAGAAGCGCCGCAAAAAGGTGGCCCTTATCATAGTGCTTGTGTTTGTGTGCATCATAGCGGCAGGCATTACCTTTTTGTTTGCCAGCGGCACGGCCGGAAGAATCGTGGAGCTGTACCGGGACGCGAAAACGAAGGTGGCAGAGTCTACGGAGGATACGTTCCGGGCCAGCCAGGCCAGCATCGTCTATGATGTGAACGGCAATCAGATCAGCACGGTGCGGGGAGACAAGGATGTGAAATACCTGGAATCCGGCCAGATCCCCGAAGTGGTGAAGTATGCCTTTGTCTGCACGGAGGACAAAAAGTTTTACCAGCACAACGGCGTGGACCTGATGGCCATACTCCGCGCCATGAAGTCCATTATAGAGAACCGGCGGATCACCCAGGGCGGCAGCACCATCACCCAGCAGCTGAGCAGGAATGTGTTCCTGAATTTTGACAAAAACTGGGAGCGGAAGGTGGAGGAGATCTTCATCGCCCGGGAGCTGGAGAAAAAGTATCCGAATAAGGATAAGATACTGGAATTCTACATCAACAATATAAATTTCGCCAATGGATATTACGGCCTGGAATCGGCGGCTCAGGGCTATTTTTCCCAGTCTGCCAGTGAGCTGGATCTGGCGCAGCTGGTATTTCTGTGCGCCATTCCCAACAATCCCACGCTGTACGACCCTCTGGACAATCCGGAGAACACCATCCGCAGGCGGGACCGCATCCTGGAACAGTTAAATGACGCCAGCCTGATCACCCATGAGGAGTATGAGGCGGCGGTGGCGGAAAATATCATCCTCCGCTCGTCCTCCACGGCCAGAGTGAACAATTACGTGGAGACATTTGTGTATTACAGCGCCACCCGGGCGCTGATGGAGCAGAGCGGTTTTCAGTTCCGCTACAGCTTTTCCGGCGACGCCGACAGGGAGGCGTATCTGGAAGAGTACGATGAGATGTATACTACCTGCCAGAAGACACTGTATACGTCCGGCTATCATATTTACACGTCCATTGACATGGACAAGCAGAACCTGCTCCAGCAGGCGGTGGACAATACCCTGGCTCCCTTTACGAGAGTCAACGACGAGGGCACATACAAGCTCCAGGGAGCGGCCACCTGCATCGAGAACGAGACGGGCCGGGTGGTGGCCATCGTGGGCGGCCGCACCCAGGACAGCGTGACGGGCATGACGCTGAACCGGGCCTACCAGAGCTTCCGCCAGCCGGGCAGCTCCATCAAGCCCCTTGTAGTGTATACCCCTGTGCTGGAAACGGGAGAGTATACACCCGGTTCCATGGTGGATGACTACAAGCGGGAGGACGGACCGAGCAATTCCGACGGCTCCTACGACGGGGAGATCACTCTGCGGTACGCGGTGGCCAAGTCCAAGAATACCATTGCCTATCAGCTGTTCACCGATCTGGGACCCTCCACGGGTCTGGATTATCTGCGGAAGCTTCATTTTACCAAGGTGGTAAAGGAGGATGAGGTGCCCTCCACCGCTCTGGGCGGTATGACAAAGGGCGCCAGCACGCTGGAGATGGCGTCAGGGTATGCCGCCCTCGCAAATGAGGGTGAGTTCCGGGAGCCTACGTGCATCATCAGGATACTGGACGCCCAGGGCAACACTGTATTTGGCGGCACGAATATCCGAGAGGAAGTATATGACAGCAATGCCGCCCGGATGATGATCAGTATGATGCAGTCGGTGCTGGATTACGGCACCGGGCGGGGGCTGGAGCTGGACGATATGCCTGCGGCGGCAAAGACGGGCACCACAAATGATAATAAGGACGGCTGGTTCTGCGGTTTCACTCCGTATTATACTACCAGCGTGTGGGTAGGCTGCGATATGCCGGAATCCCTGGAGGATCTGCAGGGCGCCACTTATCCCGGCGGCATCTGGCATGATTATATGGAGCAGATCCATCAGGGGCTCCCTTACAGGGAATTTCCCGAGTATGAGGTGGACGGTCATTTCTATGATACGGATGACGGTTATGAGACGGAGCCTCCCGAGGAGACGGAAGCGCCTTCCGAAAAGCCCGGAGAGACAGAAGCGGTACAGACCGAGAAGCCGGCAGAAACAACGGCTCCGGAAAATACGCCGGAACCCGCCGCCGAGCCTTCTCCTGAGCCGGAGCCCGAACCGGAACCGGAGCCTACAGAAGCTTATGAACCGGACGTTCCGGACAATGAAAACGGGGAGGGCGCGGACCCTCCCCTGGATGATGCTTACGATCAGCAGACGTGATCATATTGTTTTCAGTTATGCCGTCCCATGTATTCCTTTACCAGGTTCTGGATCCGTTCTCTGGGATCCAGCAGGGAACTGATGGTCTCATCGTGGTTCAGCGTGTCGATGATCAGCGCGATGTACTTGCTCAGGTCACAGCTGATGTGATAATCCCTTGCCAGCAGCTCGGGAGCCTGGTAGATGACGTTGGTGGTCACCACGTAGTCCAGGATGCCCTGTTCTACCGCCTGGTCAAATTTTTCCATGCCGTTGGTGAACAGGCCGAAGGTGGCCACGGCGAACACCCGGCCGCAGCCTCTCTTTTTCAGTTCTGCGGCTACCTCCAGCATGCTTTCGCCGGAGGAGATCATGTCGTCTAAAATGATAATGTCTTTTCCCTTTACGTCGGGGCCCAGATATTCATGGGCCACGATGGGGTTCCTGCCTTTTACCACCCGGGAGTAATCCCGGCGCTTGTAGAAGATACCCATGTCAAGCCCCAGCACGTTGGCCATATATACGGCACGGGAGGTGCCGCCCTCGTCCGGGCTCAGGATCATCATATGTTCGGTATCAAAGCGAAGATCCGGCACATGCATGGTGATGTGTTTGATAAACTGGTAAGCCGGCTGAATGGTGTCGAAGCCCTTCAGCGGGATGGCGTTCTGTACCCGGGGGTCGTGAGCGTCGAAGGTCAGGATATTGTCCACGCCCATGCTGCCCAGCTCCTGCAGTGCCAGAGCACAGTCCAGTGACTCTCTGGCGGTGCGCCGGTGCTGGCGGCTCTCATACAGGTAAGGCATGATCACGGTGATCCGTTTTGCCTTGCCCTCCACTGCGGCGATGATCCTCTTTAAGTCGGCAAAATGGTCGTCGGGAGACATGTGGTTTACCTGTCCCCGGACGGTGTAGGTAAGGCTGTTGTTCAGCACGTCCACCAGCACGTACAGGTCGTCGCCGCGGACGGAGGAGTAGATGATGCCTTTGCCCTCGCCGGAGCCAAACCGGGGGGTGTCGCTCTTTAGCATGAAAGTGTCTCTGGAATAGCCGTGGATGGGCAGCTTCAGCTCTTCGTTCCGCTCTTTTCTCCAGGTTACCAGATAATCGTCCACCTTTTTGCAGAGCGCCTCACAGCTTTTTAAGGGGATAATGGCCAGGGGCGCTACGGGAATCATGTCGGATGCTACGTTTTTCTCCAATGTCTGCATGAAGTACCTCCGTTGTCTGTAGTTGATTTGTTTTTTTGTTCAGGTGTTTTTATTGGCAAACCGGATATCTTTTCCCGTGAGGCGGATAAAGGTGTATCCGGATATCAATCTTGAAAAAGTTCGGTCCAGATAGGCTGCCTGCAGATCCTTCAGCTCCAGGTTGGAGGTGATCACGGTAGCCTTTTTCTGCAGCAGGCGGGCGTCCACTACGCGGCACAGGCCGGAGATCACGAACTGATTGGTCAGCTCGGCGCCCAGATCGTCCAGGATCAGCAGATCGCAGTCCATGATGTCATCATAAGCTTCCCCGGCGCTGTCACTGTCTCCGGCGCGGAACTGGTAGTCTGCCAGCACTTCGAAAAAACGGGGCGCGTCGTAATGAGTCACGGAGTACAGCCTGTCTGTCAGGCTGCCGCCGATACAGTTGGCCAGAAAGGACTTGCCTACGCCTGTCTGTCCGTAAAGGAACAGGTTTTTCCCGCCGGAAGGGAATTCTTCTACAAATGCTTTTGCCGTTTTCAGGGCCTCTATCGCGGTCTCCCGGGGCGTTTTTCCCGTCCGGGCATCCGGCTGGTCGTCATCATAGAAGCTCAGGTCAAAGGTGGAGAAGTTTTCCGCCTCGTACTGTTTCCGGTGGCCGGATTCGCTGTAGAGCACTTCTCTGGCCTCCTGAAGGAAGCATTGGCACCGGGCGCCGTCGGGCAGACGGCCCGTGTCCCGGCAGAGAGGGCAGTCATAGACCGGTTCCAGATAGGCCGGGTCATATCCGGCCTGTGCCAGGAGCGCTTCCCGGCGCAGACGGATCCGTTCCAGCTCCTCCGCCAGACGGTCTTTTGCCCCGGCGTCGCCCCGGATCATGTCTTCTCCGCAGGAAAGAGCAGAGGAAGCTTCCTGCCGGTCCAGATCCGCCAGCTCGGGAATCCTGCCGTACACTTCTTCATACCGTTCGTCCAGAATGTGCTTGTTGTGAAGCTGTTTTCTCTGATAGCTGCGCATCACAGCGTCATACTGATGGTTTTTTAAAGCCATGGAAATCCTCCCGTACCGGCGTCATTTACTGCTGG
The DNA here is from genome assembly GCA_947623905.1 of uncultured Lachnospiraceae bacterium. GTDB lineage: Bacteria > Bacillota > Clostridia > Lachnospirales > Lachnospiraceae > CANQHX01. Next base: position 1,447 of record CANQHX010000017.1, on the reverse strand, counting down.
CTCTGTCCAAGGAGCTTTCTCTCCAGGTCGTCCATGTCGTAGCTGCGCTGGGAAAATCCCGGGCCGCCGTGGCCTTTTTGGGAAGTCTTAGGCTGCCGCTGGGCCTGCCGCTGCTTGTCCGCGCTGCGGGCCTGTACTACGGTAGAAATGCCCTCTTTATGCCAGTTTACCAGGATCGCGTCGGCATATTCAAAGCTGCCGTTGTTTGTCTGGCGTATGGTCTTTGCGCAGGCTTCCACGATCATTTCCCGGTCAAAGCCGTACTGATTGACCCACTTGTCTATGTACTGCCGCTCTTTGGGCACCAGTCCCCGGCGGTTGATGCCGAAGGCCTTTGCCACCTCTCCGTACAGACTGCTGAACATCTGGATAGACGCGCGGGCTTGTGCCGCCGACTCGATCCCCTGTTCTTTCCAGGCAATGGCCGTGGCCTCGGCGTAGCGCATGCTGAACTTGCCCCGGCTGGCGCAGTGTTCGATGAGGCAGTCGATCATGTCCTGGTCAAAGTGAAGCTGGTCATATATATAAATGAGGCTTTCCAGCTGGGTGGGTCCCAGGGGCCTGCCGAAATAGGATTCGGTGATGAATTTGGAAGCGCAGAAGCCCTCGTCACCGAGAAAAGAAGTTTTTTCATCGGCGCTGTAGGTCCTGCGGACAGGAACCCGGGTCTGGGACGCGGCAGCCGTCTCTTTGGCCGCGGCGGCAGCCTGCTCTTTTGCGGCAGGGGCTTCGCGGTCCTTCTTTTTCCCTGCTGCGGCAGAAGGCACCTCCAGGAACTCAATGTGCTCCAGGGAGCCGTCCTCGCCGGTGCCCACGGAAAGGAGCTTCCGTTTTTCCCAGTAGCGCAGGGCAGAAAGGATGTACTTGCTCGTAACGCCCAGCTTATCCTCCAGGTCCTCCATGGATACGGGACCATTCTCCTGTACAAGCTTCATGAGATACAGGTAGATCTTCACATATTCGCCGTTGGCACCGGGCATATATTCCTCTATGAAATTGTTGGATATCATGGTTTCGGAACGGGCGCCCGTCACTCCAATGGTCAGACTGTTCATAAATCCCTCTGTATACTGATGATCATTTTGCGCAATGCTGATTATAGCACGTAGGAATGGTTTTGAAAAGTGCTTTTTTTCCAGTATTTAAGGGATTTGCGGGCATTTGGCCGGATTGTGGAAACGGTGGATAAGTGGATAAAATGATTGACATAAAACGACCGTTTCCCACAGCCGCGGACCGTGCGTTACAGGCCCCGCGGAACATTCGGAAGGGATGGTCCGCCTCCTGTCCCGGCGCGTATTATGTAAATAATAAAATCCACACATCTGAACCGGAAGCTCCGGCTCAAATATGTGGATTGTGTGGATAATTATTTTCCCAGGAGGTGTTCTCCCACTAATACGATATCTCCGGCCCCCATAGTTATTAACAGGTCGCCGTGGACACA
>CANQHX010000016.1 GCA_947623905.1 uncultured Lachnospiraceae bacterium | reverse complement strand
CACGGATATCGTGGAGGTCAGCGACGACGACGCAATTAATACCGCCAGAGAGCTGGCCGGAGTACAGGGGCTTCTGGTGGGGACCTCATCCGGGGCCAATGTCTGGGCAGCGAAGCGTATGGCTGAAAAGTATGGCCGGGACAAGGTGGTTGCCACGGTGCTGCCGGATCGGGCGGAGCGGTATTTCAGCACCGCGCTCATCTAGGATGCGATCACAAGGCGATAAAGCGGAGGAGTCAACATGCTGGAACTGAAGAAAGGCCGTCCTCTGGACTACGAGGGCCGGCTGGAAAAGGAGATCAGGACATACGATCTTCTGGACGAACTGGGGATCGAGTACTGGAGGATAGACCACGAGGCGGCCATGACCATGGAGGTCTGTGAGGAGATTGACCGGGCATTGCAGGCCACTATCTGCAAAAACCTGTTTCTCTGCAACAGGCAGGAGACGCAGTTTTATCTGCTGATGATGCCGGGGGATAAGAAGTTTAAGACAAAGGACCTGTCAAAGGAGCTGGGTGTGTCCCGCCTGTCCTTTGCGGGGGAGGCATACATGGAGAAATATCTTGATATCACCCCGGGCTCCGTCAGCGTCATGGGCCTGATGAACGACACAGAGCAGAACGTCAGGCTGGTCATTGATGAGGAGGTGCTGCAGGGAAAGGAAATCGGTTGTCATCCCTGCATCAACACATCCAGCATAAAATTCGCGGTGAAGAACCTGACGGAGAAAGTCATTCCGGCCATGAAGCACGCATACACAGTGGTTTCTCTGCCAAGATATGAGGAAGCGTGATGTGCGGTAAGGAATTTAGGATCACGGCTTTAAAGGGATGAGAACGCATACACCAGATAACGGAATTGCATCCATGGGAAAGATTATTCAGAAGGGTCGCTTTTTCCATCACTTGATTTTTATAAAAGAGTGACTTGAAAAAATTGTGGAAATCGAAAACTTTTGTTGATTTTTCAATTGAAATTGCATATAATAAATATTAACAGAACCCAACACGCCTCTCAACGATGCGGACCACGTTGGGTCTTTTAACTTGAGGAGAATACTGCATGGGAGATTTAAAAAAGCATCAGCCTCCTATGACAATTGATGAACAAATTGAGAATCTAAAAAGTATTGGATTGATTGTCGAAGATGAGGAGTATGCGAAGAAAATTCTTAATGATATTTCCTATTTTAGATTGATTAAGGCATATAGCCTCAATTTGAAAACAAGAAATGGAAATTATAATGGGAAGACAACATTTAAACAAATTGTTGATCTGTATTTATTTAACGCTAATTTCAGGCAAATAATATTTCCGGAAATCGAAAAAATAGAAATAAATGTAAGGTGCAGGATTGCAAACTATTTTTCAGAACAATATGGGGTGTTGGGATATTTAGAAGCCGGCAATTTTGCTAAAAAGGAATATCATGAGGAATTTTTGCAGGATATACAAGAAGAAATCAGAAGAAATTCCAAGGCTCCGTTTGTGCGTAATTTCCGACAAAATTATGAAGGCGGGAAATTACCTATTTATGCGCTGGTAGAAGTTTTTAGTTTTGGCACTTTGTCAAAGTTTTATAAAAACATGCATAATAAGGACAAAAAGGCTATTGCAAAAACATTTGGCGTAGGATATACATATATTGAAAGCTGGTTAGAAAGTATTTCATATGTGAGAAATATATGCGCACATTATGGACGGTTATACAACGCAAAATTATCCAAGACGCCCATCTTGTATAAAGAATATACGCGGGCAGGAATTGGAAATAACAGGATATATGGAGTGCTTTTATGTATGAAGCACTTGTTGAAACAAGATGTTCATTGGAACCAGTTTGTAGATAACATTGAACTGCTTTTTGATAAGTATGAGAGAGTACAGGCCAGTACAATGGGATTTACTGAAAATTGGAAAGAGTTGCTTCGAAATGAATAAAGACAGTATAGGTAAAATGAACCTGAGATTTTGAGATAGGAGGAATCATATTATGAAAGACCAAAACTGTGGATACTGTCAGGGCGGCGAGCTGCTGGCGAAATTCGGCATCAAGATCTGCAATCTGGACGTGAGCCAGCTGATCCTGTTCAAAGAGCAGAGCCATCCGGGCAGATGTATCGTAGCCTACAAGGACCATGTCAGCGAGATGGTGGACATTTCCGATGAGGAGAGAAACCGTTTCTTCGCGGATGTGAACAAGGCGGCAAAGGCCATTCACAAAGCCTTTTCACCGGACAAGGTTAATTACGGCGCTTACGGCGACACAGGCTGCCATCTGCATGTGCATTTAGTGCCCAAGTATAAGGACGGTTTTGAGTGGGGCGGCGTTTTTGAAATGAACCCGGATAAGAAATATCTCAGCGAGGCGGAGTACGGGGAGATGATCGATAAGATCAAAAGCAGCCTGGCGTAACACTTTTCAGGTGGGAGCAGGCACATTCACCCACGAAAAAAGCCTTGTCATGCCCGACCCTGATCTGACTTCAAAAAGTCAGACCAGGCATATGAGCAGTGACAGGGCTTTTTTATTACAGCTTTTATTGATCGTTTGCGCCTTCTCCGCCGAATTCCACGGTGTCGGATACGGTGGTCTGTGTTCCGTCCGGCATGATCAGCACGGCGGTTACTCTGTATTTGTAATGGTATTTCATTCCCTCGTCATTTGCAGGGGAGAACAGATATCCGCAGTAGGTGCCGCCTGATATGTCAGAACCTAATTTATATTCGGTCTCAGGCAGCGTTTTGTTCATTTCGTTGTGGGGATTATCCGTATATTCACAAGTGCCGCTGAGCTTTATCTTTGCGCCTGAAAGCACGCCCTCATCCAGAAGGGAGGAATTGCTTATATACGCAGTCAGGACATGGCCGCGGCTATCGTCGCCAAACGCCTTCCCGGCAGTAAAATCATCTATGGCGAGCTGCGGTTTTTTGGTCGCCATGGAAAACTGGATAGAAAGCGTATCGCCTTCGGTGTAATCCTGCTTCCACCCCATTGTAGCTATGTCATAGTGAGGGACGCCGTCTTCGTATTCAGGTTCCCCGTTTGGACCTTTCACAATGGTGCCGGTCCATTCGCCCTGGGGATCTGTCGAACCGTTTCCGGGCGTCATCACAGCAGTAGGGCCCAGCAGCCTGACGTTCAGTGTCTTTCCGTTATTGGTCACGGTTCCCGGACTTGCGGACTTTATGTAATAATCATCCTTAAAATCGTATGTAAGACTGACTTCCGTATCGCTGGGGATCGTCTTAAGGTAGTTGTTGCAGTTTTCAAAATCATGGAACGTCTGCGGCTTTGCGTCGGTACCGGGCGTTGCCAGACTGACCTGGCAGGTATTCACAAATGTGTCGAAAAACGCCTGATCTTCCACCACTCCATTGCTGCCGGCGTCGTTATCGGGCGGAACGTCGGGGTTGAGGGGCAGCGTCTTGGAGTACGCGATCTGGCCCTTAGACGGACCGTCATAGACCAATGTCAGCACCATCTGACAATCCGGCAGCAATATAAAGCTTATCCTTTGGGAACTGACGGTCAAATGCGCGGATTCACTTGGCTTGGGAGGCCATGAGTAAATCCTGGCCCCTTTTATAAAATTGGACGGTATTGCGATCTCCACCGTATATCCCGGCGTAAGACTGTGCCTGCTGATATCCAGATTGATCGCTTCTTCCAGCTGCTCATGGCCAATGTACATTTTGCCCTTATAGGTATAGGTGGTAAAAATAGGTTCATTTTCCGTGACGATCTTCACGCCGTTGGTAACGGCAAATTCCGTCGTCACCGTCATAGTTACCGTACCGCCCGGTCCCGGCGTTTTGCCTACCGCGAATATCATCGGCTCGCCTTTTTTCCAGCCTGCATAGGGCGATTTTGTAAGGAAATCCTGGCTTAAGATGATCTTTCCGTTGTAATTAACGGAACCGTCGGGGAATTTCTCGTAGAAATTATCCGCGATAGCGGGGTCCGTCAGATCATAATAGGTAGTGGTATCGTAGGTATGGCTGTCGATCTGTTCCTGGGTAGCGGGAGTATCCGAATTCCATACTTCAATAAAACCTTCGTTCAAATGGACCCCCGTGATCTTATAGCCTGTTTTGGGGGTTATCTCAATATTTCCGCCCTTTGCTTTGTAGGTAAAGGTATATTGGAAGTTATCCTTTTCCTCCCAGTAAGAAAGCTCTATTTCTTTTCCGTTCACATAGACGGGAAAGCTGTACGGACTGATCTTGTCAGCAGGCCGTATAAAAACCTGTGCCTGTCCATCGTAATTCAGGATACTTCCGTAGGCGATGAATTCGCCCGAAAAAACAATACACATCATCAATGCAATGATATATGCCGCTATTTTTTTCAATATGGTCACTCCCTTCCATTATCAGTATCTACAAAAGGCCGGATCACTTTTAAAAAATCATTCAGATCTTTTTCCGCCTGTTCATAGGATATGCCGTATTCCTCGGAAAGCAGAGAAGCTATTTTGTCCAATGGATAATCCTTTTCCAGGAGCTTCCACACAAATCCCCCGCTGTCATTGAGGGAAAGCACTTTATTGATATCCTCGCCCTCTGTTGGGATCACGATATACCCGTCGTCAAGCTTACTTGTGACCAGTCCTTTTTTCAGTCTCATGACATACCTCCGGTTTAAGATAAGAGAACCTTGGTAAAACGACTTTTATCAAGTCCTCCTGTTCCGAATATCATATTGGTTGGTATCATAGGCAAAACAGCGGCTGCCTGTCCCGAATCCGAAACCAGGGCGTTGAGAGATAGTGCCTCATCTGTGCTTTCAGACAGATCGACCACCTCTGCGAACAATTTTTTGTAAGGTTTCATCTGTTTTCCTCCTTCCGTTTTTTCTTATGATCTCTTTGTAAAAAATTAAAATAGAACGGAATGGACCAATCGGACCGCTTCCTCTGATATGTTGCAGCAAAGCTCATATACAGGGATTTCGGACATGATATCCGACAGGAGTTCCGCCTGTTTTTTCCTTTGCGGGGGAAAACTCTGTCCCCGCACAGAACATAGACCTCTCAGTATCCGGTCCCGCCCGGTGAGCGCACGGACAGAATTTTCGGCAGCTCTTTTCAGATAGACGATGGCTTTTACGGGAGCCGCTATGTTATTGTTGATCCCGGATGTTCCCGCCCATGGCGCGCCCCAGGCATAAAGTACACCGTTTTTTCTTCTTATTATGGGAGTGTCGTCATTGATGTACGCAACATTCCCATAGACTTTTTTCCAGAGCCCGGTGTGTGTGGACTTGCCGGTACCCGACGGCGCGGCAAACAGCAATGCCTGATCGTTATATCGGATGGCGGAGGAATGAAATGTCACGCCTCCGAAAGCCGGCAGGCAATTTAAAAAACATTCCCCGATGGCAACCTTTATCCGGCTTGCCAGGCTGCTGCCGCCCTCGGTTTCCACATCCTTTATCATACAGGTAACATGTTTAAAATCCTTGCTGTACAGCAACGTGGCATAGGATTCCCTGCCGTCCCTGTCCTGAGAGATATATCTGTCCCCGTACAGCCCTGATTCCTCAATATAGTTTCTTACGCCATACACCTGTTCCAACTCTATGGCGTCGATACGATCAGTAATCTGTATGTCAATATTTATCATATCATCCCGGACATGGGAGTCTGTCGGGACCATATATTTGTCCATGGAACGGACTATATCCTCGCTGCAGTTCCCGGTAATGTTTAACAGAATATCGGCAATTTTCAGTTCAGCTTTCATGATGCTTATTTTAATCCTGCTGTTTTCAGTATCTTCATATGATGTATAACATCGTCATCATCATTGAGCACAGAGGAAAGTTTGTTTTTGATCTTGCTTCGTTTGCTTTCATTGGTTAGATTGTATATCCACCTTCGGATCCATGCATAGGGGAGCATATATTTTTTCCCGCTGCGGAACCAGGGATAATTTTTTGAAAGAAATTCGGCGCTGGGGAAAATCTTTTCGAGGAGCAGCCTGGGCCCCCTTTTCCCGTCACGTTTGTATCGGATCCCCATGTAGTCTTTCTCGTAATAGCCAAATACGCCGTGGGAAATGATATAGTCCATGATCAGATCCAGGTCATCCTCCGGAACCGGCACGCAGTCTATTTCCGAGTTGAAATATTTTTTGCAGATGTAAAAAATGATATTGGAGAAATCGCCCAGCTGTATGCGCTTCAGTTCATTTTTTATATAGGATATGTCCATTGTCCTGCCGAATGTCTGCAGATAGACAACGATATCAAGGATCATCCTCACGCCTATCCCTGCATTGTAAAAATGCCGGGCGATATGTACCATTAAAAAAATAAAATGATCTTCCACGCTGAGCGCATAGGTACTGCCGCCGATATTTTTCCTGTTCCGGACCTTCTCCCGGAAGTAGCTTATATAATCATAGTCATGAAACAGGTTCTCATATACAAGGGCTGTGTGTACCTCGACATGGAGCACGCCCTTTTCGTAGGACCATACATATTGGTTATAATCCGCTTCCTCATAATGGAATCCCAATGCCAGCATAACGTTATGACATTTCTCTCTATCATATACGTTAATAAGGATATCAATATCACCCATGCTTCTGACTTTTTTGTCGGGGTAATAATTCCTTAAAACATAGCCCTTTACAAATGTATGCTCTATCTGGTTCTCATGAAATGCTTTTATGATCTCTCTGACGCCGATCTCCTGTAAAGCTGCTGTCTGCATTGCGGAGAAACCGTATTTCCTGAGCTGGTCGTAGATGGGAGGCTTCTTTTCCAGCCTGTTTACGGCAATAAACAGAATGGCCTGTACGGAATGGATCTCCGCAAGCCGCAGTATTTTATTCCAGTCAGCATTATCGTCATAGCTGACGTGTTCCCTGCATATATACGATTTCAAAAGCTTTAAAAAAAAACGCTTGCTGTCCATATCCAATATCTTCAGAATTTTTTTCAGGTCGGCTTTCAACGGCGGTTTAAATCTTAATATCAGGCGGCCGACCGGTTCTCCGATCAACTGCCGTTAACTGCAATATAGCATCTGATATTTGGGATGTCAAGGGAGCCGTTTTTTCTGTGTTCCATTTTGAGGAGGTTCGTTGACAAAATGCGTATTTTGAAGCATAATGAATTTATAGTGTAAAACGAAAGGAATGGGATGCCATATGAAACGACGCAGCATATTGACCAGCGTATGTTTGATCGTTTATTGTATTGTTTTTTTGGGAGGCTGTACCGTTGTATATGATGGCAATCCGGAGCCGCATAGTACATCCTGCGGTAATATTACGATGGGAAACGGAAAGTTTTCCTATGACAATGGGTTTGTTTATTATACGGATCTGTCTGATATTTATGAATATGAGATCGCAAGCAACAAAGCTGTTACGGTTTTCTCAACTGCTGATATCATAAAAGATATCTATGTGCAGGATCAGTATATTTATTTTAACAGCAATGGATTAAAGCGCGTTACAAAGGACGGAAAGAAACAACAACGTATCTTTGAGCGAAACGACGGGTGCCTGCAATTGTTTGTAGAGGATGCAAACGCCTGGTACTTGGACAGCGTCGAGGGAACATTGTACCGAAGAGACCTGAAAACAAAAAAAGAAGAAGCTGTTTTATCCCATGTGATGTCTTATTATGTAGATGATGAGCACATTTATGCCATAGCAAAAGAAGAGGATGTGCCGGCATTATTTATCAGTGATAAAAACAACATACAGTTCAACAAGGTCACACTCTCTTTTTTGCCGATAAATGTATTGGCGGATGATGGAATTGTTTATATGGCGGAAAGAGAATCTTATCAGGTCGTGCAATGGGATTCCGGAAAAGAATCCCGGCTTCCGATAGCTTCCTGTTACTACCAGATAATGGGAAACCGTATCATATATCTGGACAGCAGCGCTTATGATAACAGTAATTCTTCGTTGATGCAGTATGATATGACAACCGGGGAAAAAAAGCGGATCAGCGAAGATGTTTCTGATTTTAATCTGTTAGAAGACCGCTATATCTGTATACAATGCAGAGCAGAGGATCAACAATTTTGGATCTATGATGCGGAAACGGGAAAAATGGAAAACATGAATACTGAAGGCGTGACAGAATGAGTAAGTTGATAGTCAAAAATATCAGTAAAAAGTTTCACAAAAAAACGGCGCTGCAGCAGATCTCCTGTGAATTTTCCAATGGGATCACTGCGCTTCTGGGACAGAACGGGGCGGGAAAAAGCACGCTGATGAATATTATGGGTACGCTCATCTCCCCGGACAGCGGTACAGTAGAATACAATGGACAAGATATCGTGAAATTGCGGTCAGAATATCTGGGGAGAATCGCTGTACAGTTTCAGAATCAGCCAATGTATAAAAATTATACCGCCAGAGAATATCTGTTTTTTTGCGGCGCCCTGAAGGGCATGACCAAAAAGGAAACAGCAGAACAGGGAGAACGGCTGTTACATTATTTTGGGCTGAAGGACTGCGAAAAGAAACGGATCGGTTCCTTTTCCGGAGGCATGAAACAACGTCTGGCATTATGCGGCACATTTTTGGGGAATCCTGAGATCATTTTTTTAGATGAGCCCAGCGCCGGCCTTGATATCTACGAGCGGGAAGAGCTCAAAAATCTTCTGTGTGATCTGAAAGAGAACTGTATCATCATCATTTCTACCCATATTGTTTCAGATGTTGAAAACATATCCGATCAGATCATCCTACTGAATCATGGTAAAATATACGCAAGCGGTTCTCAGAAAGAACTGATCTCAGATATTCAGGGCAAAATATGGCAGCTGCCCGATGTTTCCATCCCCAAAACAGAGCTGAGAATATACCATTCCAACGGAAAAGCGTTTTGCATATCAGACGCTAAGCCGTGCGCAGAGGCAATACAAAAAGAGGCAGATCTTACCGACGTATATTTCAGCAGCCTGATATTCGGAGAAAATAGCAGATGAAAACGTTATTTTTTAGAAATCAATGGAAGACGACAATGTATCTGATGCTGTCTTTTTTTGTGATCTTATTATTTTATAACAGGATCACGTCAACATTTGATCAGCGTTATACAACGTTTCAGTCTGAATATATCAGAACGCAGGATACTGAAAACAGAGAACAGTTTTTTTTATCACTGGAAAGGGACTCGCGGGAAGCGGAAAAGATCGTGCAGGCCATCGAACATTTTGAGGGTTATGGCGACGGCGTTCAGGCGGAGAACAGGGATCCTGTATTGGAAGCGGCGGGAATTGATTATTATGCGGATTATGACATGCTGCGCTGGAAGGAAGAAATGCTGCGCGCACCCGGAAAATACAGCGAGACGGTGGAAGATGATTATCTGCTGCTGATGCAGCTTTCCCAGCGGCTGGGCAACGAAAAAAATCTGGTATCCCATGTTGAAAACAATAAAGAGCTGGCGCTTCGGGGCATGCGCCGCAATGATCCTCAATATATTAAGTACATGATGGCCTATGAGCAATTAAAGAACATCCGAACTGAATTTGTCATTCAGGATCCTGTCGCGGCAGAAAAATTTTTGGGATATTTTGAAAATGACATTTATCTCATTATCGTTTTCGCATTGTCCTTCTTTAGTGTTTTTTCCAATCTGATCCAAAATAAGATGTCAAATCAGATATTGCTGTCAAAGACCGGAATGCGTCGGTTTGCTTTTTCTCAGACGGGAATATCTGCCATGACGGCGGCAGTCTGGGTGTGGATCTATTACGGAGCCGTTCTCCTGATCTTTTGCGGCGGACGGCTGGGGAACATTCCGTGGGATCTTCCCATTCAGGCGATAAACGGCTATGAGACGGTTTGTTATGCTTTTACGGTGGGACAGTATATATTCTTTTCTGTGTTGCTCAAGACCGGGTACTGCGTATTTACCACGCTCATATTCCTGCTGCTGTCTGTGCTGAGCAAAAATAACATCATTTCTGCTTTTATGGCGTTTGTGTATTGCGGCGGTGTATATGCTGCCTGCAAATTTCTGTCGCAAAGAGAGGCGCCCCAGGGGAATCTGCTGCTGGGCAGCGCAAAATATTTGTTTTCTGATTTTCCCTATCTATGCCTGGGCACCCACGCGGTTCCCTGGCACCTCTGCTGGCTGGCCCTGATCATTGCGCTGTCGATGCTTCTGGTCATGATCATCGTACTGGTATCAAAAGTGACTGCAAAAAGGTGGGCTCTATAAATGAAAACAACGTTTTATCTTATTTGCAAAAAGAACGGTTGGTTCCTCCTGGCAGTCTTTTTATGTTTTGCAGCGATGAAGGCGGCAGCGGTATATCCAGTTCATGACCTGAAAACAGGACAGAAAGAGATAGACGAATATGTGTCCCAGTGTTCCCATAAGGACCTGCAGCAGATCCAGGATATGATCTCGGACCTGCAGACGCACTATCTGACAGGCGCCGGCGGCAGTACGCAAACGCCCTATGTGCTTTCAAAATTGTTTCGTTCTTTCAAAAACGCGCAGGATGTGAGTCAGTTGATCTCTTTTTCACATGAAAAGATAGGATCGCTGCCTTCCGCTCTGCCTTATCACTATTTGGATGCCCTTGGCTTTTATCAGAAACTGAACGCCCCGCAGATCATCAATGAAACATATCTGGATATATATTTTCAGCTGCAGCAATATTCTGTAGTAACGATCCTGGCAATCCTGCTGTCCTCCTGTCTTTGGGGAAAGCATTATGAAACAGAAATGGATAAATATGCGGCGGTTACAAAAAAAGGGAAGCGCTATCATCGAACGATCACCCTGTTTGTAGTACTGGTTGTCATGTTTTTGCTGCTTGTCAATGAACTGTTTGATCTGATATACAGCGGAACCTTGTGGAGTGCTTCTCTTTTAAATGCTTCTGTCCAGAGCTATAGCGCTTTTGCCGTTTCACAGATTGAGGGACGTATCGGGGATTGTATTTTATGGAGCTTTTGCAGTAAAGTAATAAATGCGATGTTAGCTTGTCAGATAACCTTCCTGATCGCAAAGATAAGAAAGAACACTCGAAATACGATTGTATTTTCTTTCGGTATTTTATTGACATGCTTCTTTGTAAGTAACGCGCTTCAGGGCACTCGTTTTTATCCTCTTATCCAATTGGGAATGATAGATTGGAAGGAGGCAATACAAAACACTACATTGTGTTTTGGCATGACAGTCCCTATGCTGTATGTTGGTTTTGGAATGTTGTTATTATTGGAGATCATATATTTTCTCCCGCTTGTGATGAAAAAATGTGCCTTTGTTTTCCATCACAAGTAAAAGACAGACAGTTTTTTCATGATTTCACTTTAAAGAGGATCACTACAATGTACGACACAATTTTTTTTGACCTGGACGGCACCATCACCGATCCGGGTATCGGCATTACCAATTCTGTGGCTCACGCCCTGGCAAAATGGAACATCCATGTGGAGGACCGCACGACGCTGTACCGCTTCATCGGGCCGCCCCTCATAGATTCCTTTCAGCAGTTTTACGGCTTTTCCAGGGAGGACAGCATTCGGTCCGTGGAGTATTACCGGGAATATTACAGAGACAGGGGCATATATGAAAATGAAGTGTATCCGGGGATCGAGGACATGCTGGCGGCGCTGAAGCGTGCCGGCAAGAAAGTCGTCCTTGCCACCTCCAAGCCGGAAGAGTTTGCCCGGATGATACTGGAGCATTTTCATATCGACGGGTATTTTGACTTCGTGGCCGGGGCCACCATGGAGGAGACCCGCACCAAAAAGACGGAGGTGATCGCCTATGCCCTGGAGCAGTGCGGCATCCGAGACGTGTCCTCCGTAGTGATGGTGGGGGACCGGGATTATGATATTCTGGGCGCGAAGGCGTTTGGCATGGATTCCATCGGCGTGCTGTTCGGCTATGGCAGCCGTGAGGAATTGAACCGCGCGGGAGCCACTTATCTGGCGGAGACGGTGGAGGATATCCTGCCGCTGGTGGATCTGCCGGTGGGCTGACCTGTTCTGCGGATCGGGTGCTGTCCCGGTTGGTGGATCTGCCCTAAATTATGCTTGACAGGACCCCGTTTCTTGTGATATCATACAAACCCACGCGCTCACAGAGCAGTGGGAAGCACAAGTGAATATAGGTATTTTCCCGGCTGTCACCGGGAAAGACAGACCTGCTTGGCAAGATATTTTATCAACGGCAAATGCGTTTGCACCGCAGGAGCCAGAATATAACTACCAGGAGGAAGCAATTATGATCACTATGGAACATGTATGCAAATCGTACAGGGTTTCAAAGCGCAGCGCGGGCATGATAGCGGCCTGCAAAGCGCTGTTCCGGAGGGAGACGGAGACCGTACAGGCTTTGTCGGATGTGAGCTTTACCATACAGGATGGCGAGATGGTAGGCTACATCGGCCCCAACGGAGCGGGAAAAAGTTCTACTATCAAGATCTTAAGCGGCATACTGACGCCGGACGCGGGCACCTGCCTTGTGGACGGCCGGGTGCCATGGAAGGACCGTATCGCCCATGTGAGGCAGATCGGCGTGGTGTTCGGCCAGCGGTCCCAGCTGTGGTGGGACGTGCCGGTGGCGGACTCCTTCTCTCTGCTGAAGGACATCTATTCCATTCCCCAGTCACAATTTCATAACAACGTAGAGGAACTGACAGAGCTGCTCCACCTGGAGGAGCTGTTAAAGACTCCTGCCCGTCAGTTGTCTCTGGGACAGCGGATGCGATGCGAGATCGCCGCGTCTCTCCTTCACGATCCCAGGATCCTGTTCCTGGACGAGCCTACCATCGGACTGGACGCCGTGTCCAAGCTGGCGGTGCGGGACTTCATACTGCGCCGCAACCGGGACCATGGCACGACAGTGATCCTCACCACCCACGATATGCAGGACATCGAAGCCCTCACCCGCCGTATCATTCTCATCGGCAGAGGGCGCATTCTCCTGGACGGCTCTCTGGAAGATATGCGGCGTCTGGCGGGCGCGGCAGGCGTCCGGGAGCAGGACGCGGCAGGCGCGCAGGGACAGGATACGGCAGGCGCGCAGAGACAGGAAACGGCAGGCGCACGGGGGCAGGAAACGGTAGAAGTCAGGCAGGACGATCCTGCCGCGCTGGACCGGATCGTGGCCAGACTGTATGAGCAATTACATATCATTTAGGAGAGGGGGATGGAAGGATCACATAGATGCGCTGATCTTTCAGAAAGAACCATGAAAAAATATATTTCTTTTTTCCGGCTGCGGTTCAATATGGGGATTCAGTACCGTGCCGCCGCGGCGGCAGGGGTGGTGACCCAGTTTGTGTGGGGCTTTATGGAATGCTTTCTGTTCCGCGCCTTTTATGAGGCGGACCCGGCGGCCTTCCCCATGGAGTTTTCGGCCACGGTGTCCTATGTATGGATGCAGCAGGCGTTTCTGGCGGTCTTTGCCACCTGGATGATGGACAATGAGATATTTGACATGATCAAAAACGGCAATATCGCCTATGAGCTGTGCCGCCCGGTGTCTGTTTACCGGGTGTGGTTTGCCAGGAACTGCGCCCTGCGGCTGTCCAGGGCGGCGCTGCGGTGCGTGCCCATCCTGCTGGTGGCGGTGCTGCTGCCGGAACCCTTCCGGCTCACCCCGCCGGCAGACGGCAGAACTCTGGGGATGTTTGCCGTGACCATGGCGCTGGGGCTCCTGGTCACCGTTTCCATAGCCATGATAGTGTACGCCCTGTCCTTTTTTACCATAACGCCTCAGGGCCTCACCATCTTTTTTACCTCCGCCATGGAATTTTTTTCCGGAGCCATTATCCCGCTGCCTTTCCTGCCGCAGCCTCTCCGGACCATAACGGAGCTGCTCCCCTTTGCGGGCATGCAGAACGTGCCCCTGCGCATTTACGGCGGGGATCTGGCCGGGACGGAAATGGCCCGGGCCGTGGGACTGCAGGTGTTCTGGCTGGCGGCGCTGCTGCTCTTGGGCGGATGGCTGTGCGGCAAAGGTGTGCGGCGGATAGTGGTGCAGGGCGGCTGAGACAGGATGTTCTTTGCCGCGATGTTCTGTCCCTCAGGCCACCCGGCAGGCAAACGCCCCGGTCTGCGCCTCCAGACTTGCTGTTTGATGGGCTGGGTATATCTAACCCTCCAGACATTTGCTAAAAACGGCCCAAAAATCTGCAAACTCGCCCTTTCAGGGCTCAGACAGTGCAGATTTTCCGGGTCAGCGCAAATGCCTGTGAGCCAAGATATACTGCCCATCCATCAAAATGCAATCTGGCAGGCGCAGACTGGGGCGTTTCCCTGCCGGGCAGTCCGAGGGACAGGCCACCGCGGCAGCAGACGAAGGAGGGAATCATGAGATTATATTTTCATTATATATCTGTGGCGGTGCGGAGCGCCATGGAGTACAAGCTGTCCTTTTTCCTGACTACGCTGGGACAGTTTCTCACGGCCTTTAATGTGTTCCTGGGCATTTATTTTATGTTCGGACGGTTCTCACAGGTAAAGGGCTACACGTACAGCGAGGTGCTGTTGTGCTTTTCCATCATGCTTATGGAATTTTCCCTGGCGGAATGCTTTGCCAGAGGATTTGACTCTTTTTCCGGGCTGGTGCGCTCGGGAGAGTTTGACCGGATCATGGTGCGCCCCAGAAGCGCCGTTCTTCAGGTGCTGGGCAGCCGGTTTGAACTGAGCCGGATCGGACGTATGCTCCAGGCTCTTTTTATGTTTGTGTACGGCATTTCTGCCAGCTCCATTGTCTGGACGTGGGACAAGGTCGCCGCGGTGGTGTGTATGCTGATCGGCGGCGTCATGCTGTTTACCGGTATTTTTATGATCTATGCGGCCCTGTGCTTTTTCACTCTGGAGGGACTGGAGTTTATGAATGTGCTTACCGACGGGGCAAGGGAGTACGGCAAATATCCTTTTGATGTGTACGGCAGGGGCATCCTGAGGCTGTGTACCTTTGTAGTGCCTTATGCGCTGGTGCAGTATTATCCCCTGCAATATCTGCTGGGCCGCAGGGATGACTGGTATCTCGCGGTCTGTCCTCTGGGCACGGCGGCGTTCCTGCTGCTGTGCTGGGGCGTCTGGCGTCTCGGCATGAAACATTACCAGTCCGCCGGCTCGTAGGACGCGCGAAACATGAAACACCAGTCTGCCGGCTCGCAGGACGCTTCAAGCATAAAACATTACCAGTCTGCCGGCTCGTAAAACGACACGAAAAAACAAATTGTGCATATGATGTAGGGAAGGCTGACACAGGGGCTTCTGTCCGGCGGAGGGATCTGCGGGCCAGAGCCCGTGCCGGCCAACATTTTAACAGGAAAGGATATGCATTATGGCACAATTTACCAATCAGGCCCAGTTGTCCTACAACGGGGCCGTTACCAATTCCAACGTCGCAGTAGGAGAGATCCTCGAGGTGCTCTCCGCTACCAAGACCGCTGTACGCGACCAGTACGGACAAAACGACAATATCACTTATGTGGTGTCCGTTGTCAATTCCGGCACGTCAGCGTTTAACAACCTGACCGTCACCGACGATCTGGGGGCGTATACCGCCGCAGGCGCAAGCCGCGTGCCCCTGGACTATGTGGACGGTTCGGTGCTGTACTATGTAAACGGCGCTCTGCAGGCCGCGCCCACCGTATCTGACGCAGGGGGATCCCTTGTGATCTCCGGGATCAGCGTACCTGCAGGCGGCAATGCCACCATCGTGTATGAGACTGCTACCAACAGCTTTGCGCCCCTTGGCACCGGGGAGACCATCACCAACCAGGTGACGGTCACCGGAGGCAATATCACGCCCATCACGGCGACGGCGACTGTTACGGCCCAGAGCGCGCCTGTGCTTTCCATCGCCAAATCTATCAGTCCCGTGCCCGTGACGGAGAGCGGTACGCTGACCTATACCTTTGTCATTCAGAACTCCGGCAACACAGCGGCCACGGCAGAGGATCTGGTGCAGATCACAGATACGTTCAATCCCATCCTGTCCAACCTGACAGTGACTTTCGACGGCGCGGCATGGGAGGAAGGGACCAATTACCAGTACGATGACGCCACCGGCCTGTTCACTACCGTTGCGGGACAGATCACGGTGCCTGCCGCCACCTTCGCCCAGGATGCGGCCACCGGGCAGTATGTCGTCACCCCCGGCGTCAGCACCCTTGTGGTGTCCGGCACCGTATAAGCGATACAGCGCCGAAAGCGCTGAAAACCATATACCGGTCACGGGAGCGGCGGGCGCACCGCCGCTCCCTTTTTGCTCGGGATCATCCAGTGCTTCTTCATAAGCAGTTCGTCTGCCATGTATAACTGTTCACGGACCATGTATAAAAAGGACAAAAAACCATGTTCCGGGGAGATATGTATAGGAAAAGGTCACAAAAAAACGAATAAACATTGACTTTTTCGATTTAGTGTGTTAACCTGCAAAAGAAATAACGGATGCTTCACAGAGTGGAAACTGCATAAGAGAACGTACAGGTCTACAAAGGTGTAGGCGGGTGAGCAGAGGGCTCGTCTGCCTTTTTTCTTTTGGCCGGCGGTTTTCCGTCTGAAAAGCGATTCGTTTGAATAACATATTGCAGAACGCGTATACATACAAGAGAAAAAGAAGGAGAAAAAAAGTATGGTTGAGTTAATTGAAAAAGTAAACTCCGTCGTCAACAACTTTGTATGGGGTATTCCCATGCTGATCCTGCTGGTAGGCACGGGCATCCTCATGACAGTGCTGACGAAGGTGTTCCAGCTGTCCCACATCGGCCACTGGTTCAAAAACACATTAGGCAGCATCTTTACCGACCGGCATATCACCCAGCATACAGACAAATCAGACCGGTCCATTTCCCAGTTCCAGTCTCTGTGTACCGCCCTTGCGGCTACCATCGGAACAGGTAATATCGTAGGTGTGGCTACGGCCCTGATGACCGGCGGCCCCGGCGCTATTTTCTGGATGTGGATCGTGGCGTTTTTCGGCATGATGACCAACTACTCCGAAAATGTGCTTGGCATCTTTTACCGCAGAAAAAATGAAAAAGGCGAGTGGAGCGGCGGCGCCATGTACTATCTGCGTGACGGCCTTGGCTCCAAGAAGAACATGAAGCAGGTAGGCGCGGTGCTGGCAGTGCTGTTTTCCATCTTCTGCCTGCTGGCTTCCTTCGGCATCGGCAACATGAGCCAGATCAACTCCATTGCCGGCAACATGAACGCGGCTTTCAATGTGCCCAAGCTGGCAACGGGCATCGTGCTCATGATCATCGCCGCCCTGGTGATCGTAGGCGGCATCAAGCGTATCGCTACCGTGACGGAGAAGCTGGTGCCTTTCATGGCAATCTTTTACATAATCGGCGCGCTGGTGATCTGTATCGTCCACGCCGGCAACATCGGTCCCGCTTTCGTGGCTATCTTTAAGGGCGCTTTCGCCATGAAGGCCGTAGGCGGCGGTATCGTGGGCGCAGGCGTGAAAATGGCCCTTACATGGGGCATGAAGCGAGGCGTGTTCTCCAACGAGGCAGGTCTTGGTTCCTCCGTTATGGTGCACTCCAACTCCAACGTAAAGGAGCCTGTGCGCCAGGGTATGTGGGGTATCTTTGAAGTGTTTGCCGATACCATCGTTGTATGTTCCCTGACCGCTCTTTCCGTGCTGACCTCCGGCCTTGTGGATCTGGATACCGGCGCGGTGCTGGCAGACGTAGAGGATTCCGCTCTGGTGGGCCAGGCATTTGCCACTGTATTCGGCAATATCGGCCCCATGTTCATCGCCGTGGCCATCCTGCTGTTTGCTTTCTCTACCGTTCTTGGCTGGAGCCATTACGGTACCAAGGCGTTTGAGTATCTGTTCGGCACAAAGTCCACGATCATATACAGAGCCATTTTCGTCGTATTCATCCTGTGCGGCGCAACTATGAGCCTGGATCTGGCCTGGGATCTGTCGGATACCTTCAACGGACTTATGGCCATTCCAAACCTTATCGGCGTGCTGACCCTGTCGCCTATTGTGGCAAAGATCACAAAGAACTATGTGGACCGCAAGATGCGCGGCTCAGATGTAAAGCCTATGCTGTCTGCTTTCCCGGATATCCAGGAGGCGCATGAGAAGGATCTGACGGAAAGTGACTGATCAAAACAGATAAAAATAAAGTATAAGACAAAAAAGTGTCGCCCATCGGCGGCACTTTTTTTAAGAATATGGAAAAGCCGGATATTTGCACTTTCTTTATTCGTGCATTTCGTGTATAATAGAATAGATAAATTTTGCAAAGCCGCCGGCGGGTCCGGCATTCCGGAAAGGGTACGCCTATGGAACGGTCCTGTATGACCACTTTATGCTATGTGGAACAGGGTGACAGCTATCTGATGCTTCACCGGGTCAAGAAGAAAAAAGACGTGAACGCGGGGAAATGGATCGGGATCGGCGGTCATTTTGAAGAGGGGGAAAGTCCGGAGGAATGCCTCCTGCGGGAAGTAGAGGAGGAGACGGGCCTGCTCCTGACCCGGTACGCGTTCCGGGGACTGGTGACCTTTACCCAGGAAGGGTATGGCACGGAGTATATGTGCCTGTACACCGCCGATGGATTTTCCGGTGAACTGAAGGAATGTTCGGAGGGAGAGCTTGCCTGGATAAAAAAGAAGGATATCCTCTCGCTGCCTCTGTGGGAGGGTGATACGGTATTTTTAAGCCTGCTGGCCGCAGGCGCGCCCTTTTTCTCCCTGAAGCTGGAATACAAAGGAGATACCCTTGTGTCCGCCGTGCTCAACGGACGGCCCCTGGAGAGAGGAATCGCACAGTGAAACAAAATCACCTGCCCCGTTGGATCTGTATCGTCCTGCTGTATCTGACCATAAATATATTGTATCTTGTCTACACCTTCGGCAGCGCCGGCTCCCTGTGGACCGCCGCAGCTGTGGCGGCATTGCTGTTTTACCTGCTGTACATGCTGCTGCCGGCCGGGATCACAGGACGGTGCGTGTCAGGGCTTTCCCTGCGGATCCGTCTGCTCGTGGGAGGGCAGGAGCAGGCCATTGCCGCTGCCGTGTGCCTGCCGGTTCAGATCGTCACTTTGGCGGTCATGTGGGGACGTGCGCCTGTGGGGATCTTCTGGATCGACCTGGCTGTGTCGGCTGTGCTTTTGTTCCTGCTGGGGTTAAGCGGTATCCTGCGGGTACTGCTCCTTACCCGCCAGAGAGGGCTTTTGGTCAAGGTACTCCTGTTCCTGCTGTGGTGGATTCCCATTGTGCATCTGTTCGTGCTGTGGCGGCTGTGCACCGGCGCGGAATTTGAATACGAAGTAGAACGCAACCTGCTGGAAAAGGACGTGGAGCGCACCGGTGAGACAGTGTGCCGCACAAAATATCCCATCCTTATGGTCCACGGCGTGTTCTTCCGGGACTGGCAGTTCCTGAACTACTGGGGTCGGATCGTGCCGGAGCTGAAAAAGAACGGCGCCGACGTCCATTACGGGAGGCAGCAGTCGGCTCTTTGTGTGGCGGACAGCGCGGAGGAGATCCGCCGGCATATCCTGGAGGTCTGCGGGAAGACCGGCAGCGATAAGGTGAATATCATCGCCCACTCCAAGGGAGGGCTGGACGCCCGCTATGCCATCAGCTGTCTGGGGATGGCGCCGCATGTAGCTTCTCTTACTACGGTCAGCACGCCCCATCAGGGCTGCCGCTGGGTGGACGAGGTGCTGTCCGCCATGCCTGACTGGTTCGTGGAGTTTGTGGCAAAGCGGTACAACCGCATATTCAGGAGGCTGGGAGACGACAGCCCGGACTTCGTGGGCGCGGTGCGGGATCTTACCGAGGCGAACTGCGGAGCGCTGAATAAAAAGATGAAGGACGCTCCCGGGGTGTACTATCAGAGCTATATGTCGGTGATGCACAGCAGCTTCAGCGCAGGTTTTCCCCTGAATTTCACCTACGGGCTGATCCGCCGTCACGGCCAGGGGGACAACGACGGCCTTGTGCCCGCCTCCGCCGCGGCGTGGGGCGACTTCCACGGGGTGATCCGTTCCAGGAGCCGCCGGGGCGTTTCCCACGGCGATATGATCGATCTGGAGCGGGAGGATATCCCCGGCTTTGAGGTGCGGGAGTTTTACATTCAGATAGTGAAAAAACTAAAAGAACGAGGATTATGATCCATGGAAATAGAAAATTTGAAAAAACCGCTGCATATCTCCCCGTCGGATTTTCTGGCGGGAGCCATGGATTACCAGCGGCTCATGACATATTATCAGTGTGCTCTTATGGAGACGGAGACCAAATTTAAGGTGCTCAACGAGCAGCTTTCCATAGGCAGGGAAGCCAATCCCATCGAGTCCATCAAGACCAGGCTGAAAAAACCGGTGAGCATCGCCGAGAAGATGACGCGGCGGGGCCTGCCCCTGACGGTGGACGCCATCGAGGAGAATCTGACGGACGTGGCCGGCGTGCGGGTGATCTGCACCTTCCGGGACGACGTGTATTCCCTGGCAAACAGCCTGCTGCAGCAGGACGATGTGCGGCTTTTGAAGGTGAAGGATTACATATCCAATCCAAAGGATAATGGCTACCGCAGCCTGCACCTCATCGTAGAGATCCCCATCTACCTGCTCAACGAACGGCGGGAGGTAAAGGTGGAGATCCAGATGCGGACGATCGCCATGGATTTCTGGGCCAGTCTGGAGCACAAGATACGGTATAAGAAAAATATTGAAAAGCTGGACGGCTATGAGGAGATCTCCCGCAGATTGAAGCTGTGCGCGGATCAGAGCGCGGCGCTGGACGAGATGATGACGGAGACGCATCTGATGATCTGCAAGATGACCGGCGAGGACGTTCAGGAGGACTGGGAAGCCCAGCTGTAGACCATAGAAAGCCGATGCAGCAGAAGACGGAGGAAAAACAGTGTTGACATTACTGATCATCGCAGATGATTTTACAGGCGCCCTGGACACAGGCGTACAATTTTCCGCGGCCGGGGCCGTCACCAGGGTGGTGACCCGGACGGATTATGATCTGTCTCTTCTGGACCCCGCGGTGCAGGTACTGGTCATGGATGCGGAGACAAGGCATCTCGCGCCGGAGGAAGCCTATCAGGTCGTCCGGGATCTGTCGCAAAGAGCGGCGGATATGGGCGTGCCCTACATATACAAAAAGACCGATTCCGCCCTGCGGGGCAACGTGGGCGCGGAGCTGGCGGCTCTGCTGGACGCCGCCGGAGAACAGCAGCTCTCTTTCCTGCCCCAGCTGCCCCAGATGAACCGCGTGACCGTAAAGGGCGTTCATTACATTGACGGGCAGCCGGTGGAGGAATCCGCCTTCGGAAAAGATCCGTTTAACCCTGTGACGTGTTCCTATATCCCGGATATCCTCAAAGGACAGTGGGACGTAGAGGTGACGACAGCCAGTCCGGAACAGGACGCTGCGCCCCGGGAACCCGGCATCGTGGTGTGGGACGGAACGACCATGGAAGACCTGGAACGGGTGGGCAGTCTTCTCGCCAAGGAAAAGAAGCTGCATCTTCTGGCCGGCTGCGCGGGCTTTGCCCAGATCCTTCCCGGGCTGCTGGGACTGGAGGGCGTCAGGCATGAGGTTCCCCGCCTGGATCCTTCTTTTCTCGTGATCTGCGGCAGCGTCCATCCGGCCACAAAAGCCCAGATGGACTTTGGGGAGACCCGCGGCTTTACCCGTATACGGCTTACCCCGGAGCAGAAGCTGAACAGGGGTTACTGGGAAGGTCCGGAGGGGAGCGCGTTTCTGGAACGGCTGGCAGAACTGTGCCGCACCAGGAGCCGCTGCATCGTGGAGACAAATGATCTGCCCGGCAGCAGCGCCACTATGGAATATGCCGGCAGAGAGGGCATGAACCTGGAACAGGTGCGCAGCGCCATACCGAAGGCTCTGGCGCGGATCGTCAGGGATCTGTGGCAGAGCGGGATCACCAATACCATTCTGGTCACCGGCGGCGATACGCTCATGGCCTGCATGGACATGATGGGCGTGTGGGAGATGGAGCCTGTGTGCGAGATGGCGGCAGGAACGGTGCTGGCGGCATTCCGGCTGGGGGACAGCATCCGTTACATGATGACAAAATCAGGGGGATTCGGAAAGCCGGAGCTGCTGGCGGCTCTGGCCGAACAATTGGAAAATCAATAAAAATTTATATACAAGGAGGTATTTCTATTATGGCAGAACTGAAAGGTATCATTGTTCCCATTCTCACACCTATGAATGAGGACGAGACCATCAACGAGGGGGAGCTGCGCAATCAGGTAAACCGCATGATCGACGGCGGCATCCACGGCATTTTCCCCTTCGGCACCAACGGGGAGGGTTACATACTCAATGAGGCGGAAAAAGAGCAGGTGCTCAGCATCGTGGTGGACGAGGTAAAGGGCCGGGTGCCCGTGTACGCCGGCACCGGCTGCATCAGCACAAAGGACACTATCCGTCAGTCCCAGATGGGCAAGGCCGCAGGAGCGGATATCCTGTCCATCATCACGCCTTCCTTTGCGGCGGCTTCCCAGAATGAGCTGTACGAGCATTATGTTACCGTGGCGAAAGCAGTGGACATGCCCATCGTGCTGTACAACATCCCCGCTCGTACCGGCAACGCTCTTGCTCCCGCCACGGTAGGAAAGCTGAGCAAGATCGACAATATCGTGGGCGCCAAGGACAGCAGCGGCAATTTTGACAACATGCTCCAGTATATCGAGCAGACAAGGGACCGGAAGGATTTCGCCGTGCTGTCCGGCAATGACAGCCTGATCCTGTGGAATCTGCTGGCAGGCGGCAAGGGCGGCATCGCAGGCTGCGCCAACGTGTATCCCACAAATATGTCCTCCATCTATGACAGATTTGTGGCAGGGGATCTGGAAGGCGCAAGGCAGGCGCAGGACGCCATCCGTTCCTTCCGCAACTGCTTCAAGTACGGCAATCCCAACACCATCGTAAAGACGGCTGTAGCTCTGCTGGGCTATCCTGTAGGCAAGTGCCGGGCACCTTTCAATCAGGTGGCGGAAGAAGGCATCGAGGCGCTGAAGAAGGTGCTGGCAGAGAACAAGGCTGCCGGAATGTGCTGAGAAACAGCCGGAATGTGATAGAAAAAAAAACCGTGATGCGCCGGTCCGGCGCGTCACGGCTGCTGCGAGATCGATCAGATAGGAGAGGTAGACATTATGAGTGAAAAAATGATCATTGGCATTACTATGGGCGACCCGGCCAGCATCGGTCCGGAGATCACCGTGAAAGCTCTGGCCGATCCGGCCATGTATGAAAAGTGCAGTCCCGTGATCGTGGGCGATGTGTCCGTTATGGAGGACGCCCTGAAGATCGTGGGCAGAGAGGATATCAAGATCCATCCCGTCAGCGCCGTATCGGAGTGCCTGTTCACCCCCGGCACCATCGACGTGTACGACATGAAGCTGGTGGACATGGACAAGCTGGAGCGGGGCAAGGTGTCCGTCATGGCGGGCGAGGCCGCTTTCCAGTATGTGAAAAAGGTCATTGAGCTGGCCATGTCAGGGGAAGTGGACGGTACCGTTACAAATGCCCTGAACAAGGAAGCCATCAATCTGGCAGGCCATCATTATTCCG
Organism: uncultured Lachnospiraceae bacterium; assembly: GCA_947623905.1. Lineage (GTDB taxonomy): Bacteria > Bacillota > Clostridia > Lachnospirales > Lachnospiraceae > CANQHX01. The sequence continues at coordinate 8,231 of CANQHX010000016.1, read as the reverse complement.
GCCATACGGAGATCTACGCCGAGTTTACCGGCACATCCAAATATACCATGATGCTGGCTCATGAGAATCTGAGGGTGGTTCATGTATCCACTCATGTATCCCTCAGGGAAGCCTGCGACCGGGTGAAAAAGGCCCGCGTGCTGGAAGTGATCCAAATCGCCAATGAAGCGTGTAAAAATCTTGGCATTCCGGAGCCCAAGGTGGGCGTGGCAGGCTTAAATCCCCACAGCGGCGAGCACGGCCTGTTCGGCAGGGAAGAGATCGACGAGATCATTCCCGCCATCGAGGAGGCAAAGGCCATGGGCATCAACGCGGACGGACCGGTACCGCCTGACACGGTATTTTCCAAGGCCCGGGGCGGCTGGTATGACATTGTGGTGGCCATGTATCACGATCAGGGCCACATCCCCCTGAAGGTGGTAGGATTTGTGTACAATCAGGCAGAGGGCAAGTGGGACGCCGTAGCAGGCGTGAACATTACGCTGGGTCTGCCCATCGTCCGGGTATCCGTGGATCACGGCACCGCCTTCGACCAGGCGGGAAGCGGCGAGGCAAGCGAGCTGAGCCTGGTAAATTCCATTGAATACGCCATCAAGCTGTCCAAAAGCATGAAGAAATAATCGTAACTTTGTGAAAATAGTGCTTTACTTTAGCATGCTAGTGTGATATTATGAAAAAGCTTGAAAAACCCGGGAAAGGGTTTATAACAATTCTACATTTTCAGGGAGGAATATCACATGAAAAAGTTACTTGCAATGCTTCTTGCCATGACTATGGGCATGAGCCTCATGGCATGCGGCGGCGGTGAGACTGCCGATAAAAGCACGTCCGGCGGCAGCACAACTGCACCTGCGGAGACCACTGATGATAAGAACGACACTGCCACCGAGAGTACAGACAGCGCCGAGAGCGATATGGCTGCCATCAAGGCAAAAGGCACCCTTGTGGTAGGTATCACGGACTTTGAGCCCATGGACTACAAGGACGAAGATGGCAACTGGATCGGATTTGACGCGGATATGGCTTCCAAATTTGCCGAGAGCCTTGGCGTGGAGGCACAGTTTATCGAGATCGACTGGGACAACAAGATCATGGAGCTGGAAAGCGGCAGCATCGACTGCGTGTGGAACGGCATGACCCTCAATGACGAGGTGAAAAATTCCATGGCTACCAGCAACGCGTACTGCAACAACGCTCAGGTAGTAGTAGTGAACGCTGACGTGGCTGACCAGTATACGACAGTGGAAAGTCTGGCAGACCTGAACTTTGCCGTAGAGTCCGGTTCCGCCGGCGAAGACGCCGCAACAGAGAATAACCTTACCTATACTGCCGTACAGACTCAGGCAGACGCTCTGCTGGAAGTTTCCTCAGGGTCTTCCGACGCGTGCATCATCGACCTGCTCATGGCAGGCGCCATGATCGGCGAGGGGACAAGCTATCCCGATATGACCTATACCGTTAAGCTGACCACCGAGGAATATGGAGTCGGGTTCCGCAAGGGTTCTGATCTGGCAGAAGAGCTCAACAGCTTTTTCAAGACTACATATGACAGTGGCGAGATGAAGACGATCGCAACGACTTACGGCGTGCAGGAATCACTTGTTGAACAGTAATTTACAATGACATTCAGAGCCGCTGTGGGAATCAGTCCTGCAGCGGCCCTGTTATTTATGAGGTGACGCGAGTATGTTTTGGACAGTTACCCTTTCGCTGATGAAAGGAATGCTTACAACCTTCCAGCTGTTTGCCCTGACGCTGCTGTTTGCCATCCCCCTGGGACTGGTAGTGTCCTTCGGCTCCATGAGCCGCTTCACGCCCCTTCGCGGCGTGGTGAAGGTGTTTGTGTGGATCATCCGGGGAACGCCGCTGATGCTGCAGCTCCTTGTGGTGTATTACGGCCCCGGCCTGTTGTTCGACTGGGATCTGCTGCCCAGATTTCAGGCGGTGCTGGTGGCGTTCGTCATCAACTATGCCTGCTATTTTTCCGAGATATTCCGGGGCGGCATCCAGTCTATTTCGAGAGGACAGTATGAAGCCGGCGAGGTGCTGGGCATGACACGAAGCCAGATCTTTTTCAAGGTGACGCTGCTGCAGGTGATCAAGCGTATCGTGCCTCCCATGTCCAACGAGATCATTACCCTTGTGAAGGATACCTCCCTTGCCCGGATCATCGCCGTCTATGAGATCATTTGGAACGGACAGAAATTCATCAAGAGCGACGGGATCATCTGGCCGCTGTTTTATACTGCAGTGTTCTATCTGCTCTTTAACGGCGTGCTGACTATATTGTTCGGACTGCTGGAGAAGAAGCTGGATTATTTCAGAGTGTAAAAGACAGCCCATGCGGTCTCTGAAATCTGCCCCTCAGGGGCAAAACCGGAAATGATGTAGAAGAAAGGCGGTACATCATGGCTATTTTGGAAGTAAAACATATATGCAAGCGTTTTGACGATACGGAAGTGCTGAAGGACATCAGCTTTTCCCTGGAAAAGGGACAGGTGGTATCCATCATCGGTTCCTCCGGCAGCGGCAAGACCACTCTGCTCCGGTGCCTGAACTTTCTGGAGCAGCCCGACGGCGGCACCATCACCGTAGGGGGAGAAGTGCTGTTTGACGGGGCGGACCCTTCCGCCCAGAAGGAGAAAGAGATCCGCAGGAAAAGACTGCATTTCGGCCTTGTGTTCCAGTCCTTCAACCTGTTTCCCCAGTACACGGCCCTGCGGAACGTGATGCTGGCAAAGGAGCTGCTGGCAAAGCAGCGGCCCGATTACAAGAAAAACAAGAAGCAGATCCTATCCGAGATCGAGGAGGAGGCGAGAAACCTGCTGACCCAGATGGGGCTGGAGGACCGGATGGACAACTATCCTTATCAGCTCTCCGGCGGGCAGTGCCAGCGGGTGGCCATCGCCCGGGCCCTGGCATTGAGCCCCGACATCCTCTGCTTTGACGAGCCCACATCCGCTCTGGACCCGGAGTTGACGGGAGAAGTGCTGAAAGTCATCAAGGAGCTGGCGGCAAAAAAGACCACCATGATCATCGTTACCCATGAGATGGCCTTTGCCAGAGACGTGGCCAATCAGGTGATCTTCATGGACGACGGCTATATCGTGGAGCAGGGCGATCCCGTGCAGGTGATCAACAATCCTAGGGAAGAACGGACCCGGCAGTTTCTTGCCAGGTTCGATCAGGAGAACTAGGGAAAGGCGGACCTTAGATGTTGTACTGGTCCCCCGCCCGTTCCAGGGCGTCCTCCTTCAGCTGCTCCAGGGTGATGCTGTCCACATAGTCGGTAATGAGCTTGTAATAGTTTTCCCAGAAGGGGAGGGTATCGCAAAGGCTGCTGCGGCTGCACAGGTTTGGAGTATCCTGCAGGCAGGCAATGGGAGCCAGAGTGCCTTCCGCCGCCCGGAGAATATCTCCGGCAGTGTATTTTGAGGGCGCCTTGGCCAGCTTATATCCGCCGCCGCTGCCCCGGAGACTGTGGAGAAATCCTGCCCTGTTGAGCAGGGCGATCACCTGTTCCAGGTATTTGACGGAAATCCCCTGCCGGGCGGAAATATCTTTTAAAGTAATATAGCTGCCGTTGGAATACATGGCAAGATCGATCATCACGCGGAGGGCATACCGTCCCTTTGTAGAAATCATCATAAAATCCCCTTTCTGAGATCATAAATCCTATCTTTCCTATCTATTTTATCCCATAACATATAAAAAATCAAGACGAACGGGAAGAACCGGCGCCCACTGTGTGAAGGCAATTTCATTTCTTCATTAATATATTTACAAAAAATCCTTCAGCATGTATACTTTAGAAGAGACCACCTGATGAAAGGAAGTGGCCAGATGGCAACGGTATTGGAGAACAGACAGCTTTCTGAAGATTTTTTTCTGCTGAAGGCGCGGGCGGAAAATAACGTCCGGCCGGGGCAGTTTTATATGCTGCGGGCATGGGATACGTATCCGGTCCTGTCCCGCCCCATCAGCGTGTTTGACGCGGACGGGGAGACAGTGACGTTTCTCTATAAAGTAGTAGGACAGGGAACAGAGCTTTTTTCCCGGCTGGAGGCAGGGCAGCAGATCACCCTGGACGGGCCCCACGGCAACGGTTTTCCCGAGGATATCAAAGGGAAGATCGCCCTTGTGGGAGGCGGCGTGGGCATCGCGCCGCTGTATATGACGGCCAGGGCTTATAAAGAGAAGGGCAGCAGAGTGGACCTGTATCTGGGCTTCAGCGGGGAACCCCTGCTGGAGAAGGAATACGGGGCGGTGGCAGATCGCCTGGAGGTCAATGTGGGAGGTTTTATTACCGATTATATTGATCCTGCGGAATATGATTACATTGTTACCTGCGGTCCGGAGATCATGATGCGGGTGCTGTATAAAAAGTGCGTGGATACCGGCACGGCGGCGCCGTTGTATGTGTCCATGGAAAACCGCATGGCCTGCGGTATCGGCGCCTGCCTCGTGTGCACGTGCCGTACGGCCGGGGGCAACCGGAAGGTGTGCAAGGACGGACCGGTGTTCCTGGGGGAGGAGGTGTTTGGCGTTGGCTGACATGAGAACCGATTTTGCGGGGGTTTCCTTTAAAAATCCCGTGGCTCTGGCCTCCGGCACCTGCGGATTCGGCAGAGAACTCAACGAGTATTTTGACATACAGAAGCTGGGCGGCATCTGCTCCAAGGGCCTTATCGAGCATCCTCACGGAGGCAACGACGGCATCCGCATCTGGGAGACGCCCAGCGGTATCATGAACAGTGTGGGCCTGGAAAATCCCGGCGTTGACGCGTTTATCGAGAATGACCTGGATTGGGTCAACAGTCTGGACATTGTGAACATCGTCAATCTGGGAGGCCATTCCATAGAGGACTACATCAGCGGTGTGGAAAAGCTCAACAAGGTAAAGCTGGATCTGCTGGAGCTGAACATTTCCTGCCCCAACGTAAAAGAGGGAGGCATGAATTTCGGCGTTAAGACAGAGGCGGCCAGGGAAGTAGTGCGCACCATCCGCCGCTGCTGCAGGCATAAGCTGGTGGTAAAGCTGTCCCCCAACGCGGAGGATATCACGAGCCTTGCGCAAATGTGCCAGGAGGAGGGGGCCGACGGCATTTCCCTTACCAACACGTTTCTGGCCATGGCGATTGATATAAAGAAGAAAGCACCCGTGTTCAACAATGTATACGCGGGCCTGTCCGGTCCCGCTATCAAGCCCATCTCCCTGCGGATGGTCCATCAGGTGTGCCATGCGGTGGATATCCCCGTTATGGGTATGGGCGGCATCACCACATGGCAGGACGCCGTAGAGTTTATCATGGCGGGCGCCGCATGCGTCCAGGTGGGAACGGCCACCTTTATGGACCCCCGGCGGGCTTTGGATATTATCGCCGGGATAGAGCAGTATATGGAGGACAATAAGATCGCGTGCCTGGATGAGATCCGCGGCATCGTGTAGAGACAGGACGGAAATAGTCAGGACAGAGAGACAGGACAGAAAGGAACAGGATATGAGAGAAGCAGTTTCCATCAGCGCGGATATTTTAAATACATTTCCCGAGGCGGACGAAAAGCAGGCGGATGAGCTGCTCAGGAAAGCCATGGCAGCGTGCAGGAGAAAGATCGTTGTGCTGGACGACGATCCCACCGGCGTGCAGACGGTCCATGACGTCTCCGTATATACCGACTGGACGGAGGAAAGCATCCGCAGCGGATTTGCCGAGGAAGGACCGCTGTTTTACATTCTCACCAACTCCAGAGGATTTACCGCGGCGCAGACTACGCAGGTACATAAGGATATCGCCCACCGGGTGGCCCGGGTGGCAAAGGAGACAGGCGTTCCCTACGTGATCATGAGCCGGAGCGATTCCACCCTGCGGGGCCATTATCCCCTGGAAACAGAACTGCTGCGGCAGGTCATCGAGGAGGAACAGCACATTGTCATAGACGGGGAGATATTGTGTCCTTTCTTTAAAGAAGGGGGACGGTTTACCATCGGCGATATCCACTATGTAAAATATGGCGATACCCTTGTCCCCGCGGGACAGACGGAGTTCGCTGGAGACAAGACGTTTGGCTACCATTCCTCTGACCTGCGGGATTACGTGGAGGAAAAGACCCGGGGAGCCTATCAGGCAAAAGACGTGGTAAGTATTTCCATCGAGGAACTGCGGTCCATGGATGTGGCGGCGGTGACGGAAAAACTCATGGCTGTCACCGGATTTCAGAAGGTCGTCGTCAACGCCGTGGATTATGTGGACGTGAAGCTGTTTGCCGCTGCCCTCTACGGGGCCATGGCAAAAGGAAAAAACTTTATGTTCCGCACGGCGGCGGCTCTGGTAAAGGAGATGGGCGGCATCACCAGCCGGCCCCTGCTCACAAGAGAGCAGATGGTGCGGCAGGATACAAAGACAGGCGGCGTCATCGTGGTGGGGTCCCATACGGACAAGACTACCCGGCAGCTGGAAGAACTGAAAAAAGTGCCCGGCATCCATTGTATCGAGTTTGACTCTGATCTGGTGCTGGACGAGGCGGCTTTCGCCAGGGAAACGGAGAGAGTGACGGAGGAGATCGGGAAGACCATCCTTTCCGGCCGGACGGCGGTAGCATACACCCGGCGAACGCTGCTGGTGGTGGAGAATGACACGAAGGAGGATGCGCTGGTGCGATCCGTGAAGATCTCCGACGCGGTGCAGTCTCTTGTAGGCAATCTCACGGTTACCCCTGCTTTCGTTATCGCCAAGGGCGGTATTACGTCCAGCGACGTGGGCACCAAGGCGCTGCGGGTGAAGCGGGCCACGGTCATGGGGCAGATCCGGCCGGGCATTCCCGTGTGGCAGACCGGCGAGGAGAGCAAATTCCCCCGCATCCCGTACGTGATCTTTCCCGGAAACGTGGGGGAGGATACGACATTGCGGGAGGCCGCTGAGATCCTCATGGGTATAGATTAAAAAAACAGGCTTTTGTGTCGAAACATCGATATTTTTTCGGATAAACAGGCGCAGGCAGAAAATGATCCGCATACAGTATAGAAAACTGTGTGCGGATATTTTTGTATCATCGGCAGGAAACAGACGGTTTTGTTTTTTGCCATGCAGGAAATGTCCGGCAGAAGGGGAATAGCAGTGGAAGTATTGGCAGGCATCCTGATCCCTTTTCTGGGCACGGCCCTCGGAGCGGCCTGTGTGCTGCTGGCAGGCGGCGGCATGTCCAAAAGACTGCAGAGGGCCATGATGGGTTTTTCCGCCGGGGTTATGACGGCGGCGTCTGTGTGGTCCCTTCTCATGCCAGCGATGGAGATGAGAGGCGACCTGAATGAACTGGCGTTTCTTCCGGCGGCGGCAGGTATGCTGCTGGGCGCCGGGTTCCTATATCTTGTGGACCGGATCACGCACATAGGAGAAAACAGCGCGGGAAAACTGACCCTGGCGGTGACCCTCCACAATATACCGGAAGGTATGGCGGTGGGGGTGGCGCTTGCGGGAGCCCTGTCGGGAAGGGAGTCCGTTACCATGGCGGCGGCGCTGGCTCTGTCTGTGGGCATTGCCGTACAGAACATTCCCGAGGGCGCTATCGTGTCCATGCCTGTTCAGCTGTCCGGCAGAGGAAAGGCCGGCGCCTTCCGGGCCGGGGTGCTTTCCGGCACTGTAGAGCCGGCGGGAAGCGTAGCGGCTATACTCCTGTGGACGCTGGCCGAGAGTATCCTGCCCTATATGCTGGGCTTCGCGGCGGGGTCCATGCTGTACGTGGTGGCGGAGGAGCTGCTGCCCCAGGCGGCAGGGGAGGATGCTGCGGGACCGGTGAATTTTCTTTTCGGCTTCCTTATAATGATGGCGCTGGATAATCTGTTCTGATGTACGTTGCCGCAGTCTCAAATGCCCCGGTTCTGCGGGGCATTTTGCGCGCCGCTCCATTTGCATGTGTTCCTGCCGCGGCCGACGGCATTCAGCAATCTTTATGCGATCATCAGGATACGACGGTCAGCTTTTCTTCTGGTGCAGGTATTTTTCTCTAGTGGCAAGTCCTCCCCGGATGTGCCGTTCGGATTTGTTGACGTCCAGCACCTGCCTTGCCATGCGGGCCAGCCCGGGATTGATCTGGCGAAGCCGGTCTGTGACGTCTTTATGTACCGTACTCTTGCTGATGCCAAACTGCCTGGCGGTCTGCCTCACCGTGGCGTTCTCCTCGATGATATAGTTGGCAATGCGGATTGCCCTCTCCTCGATATATCCTTTCACAAA
>CANQHX010000015.1 GCA_947623905.1 uncultured Lachnospiraceae bacterium | reverse complement strand
CATCAGGCAGAGCGCCATAAAGTGCCCCACATGAAGGCTGTCCGCCGTGGGATCAAATCCAATATAAAATACAGCCTTTCCCGCGTTGACCAGTTCCCGGATCTCTTTCTCGTCCGTCAGCTGCGCCAGAAGTCCTCTGGCTTTCAGTTCCTCAAAAATCTGCATGTCTTTTCTGCCTTTCTCTTTTATTTGCCGCGGCCGTCCTGGGGCCGCGGTCCTGTTTTCAAATTTATCTGCCACAGCCGTTTCCAGGCCGCGGTCCTGTTTTCTGTCCGTCAGTGATGGGTGCACCGGGTAGTCGGCTCCTTCCCCTCCTGGAAATACTCCATTTTCGTGGGGCAGCCGGACCTGGGCTGCAGGCCGGATATGGTGCATACCGGCTTCTGGACCACATTGTCGGGCATTTCAAAATCCTGTTCCGGCAGTCCCTCGTGGACCCGCTCCATGATCTTCCGCCACAGAACCTTGTGGTAACTGGCGTCGCCCAGTGTCGTATTGATATCGTATCCGCTCCAGATAGTGCCGCAGTAATAAGGGGTAAACCCGGAAAACCATACGTCCCATGTATCGGATGTCGTACCTGTCTTGCCGGATACCGGCATGTTGTCCATCTTTACCTGTCTCGCCGTACCTTCATCCCCCTCTACTACGTCCCGCATGGCGCTGGTGAGCAGATAAGCGGTAGCCTTATCCATGACCTGTGCCGTCTGCGGCGTATTGTCGATGAGCACTTTGCCGTTGTGGTCTACGATCTTCGTAAAGAAAATGGGTTTGATGTATACGCCGTGGTTGGCAATGGCCGAGTAAGCGCCGGTAAGCTCCAGGTTGGACACACCGTTGGTGAGACCGCCCAGCGCAAGAGACTGTACGATATCCTTCCGCACAAGGGAGGTAAACCCGAATTTCAACAGGTAATCGTATCCAAGCTGGGGCGTAATGTCCGTAAGACATTTTACCGCCACCACGTTGATGGACCGCATGATGGCCCTTCGGATGGAGGAAAGTCCCACATACCCGGAGTATGCGTTGTGCACCGGCTGGCCGTTGGCGTATTCATACGGTTCATCCACGTAGGTGGTGGCCAGCGTCATGCCCGCCGTGTCCAAAGCCGGCGTATAGGTGGAAAGGATCTTAAAGGTAGAACCGGGGTTCCGGCAGGAGTCGGAGGCACGGTTTAAGGTCAGGCTGGCCGTCTTTTCTCCCCGGCCGCCTACCAGCGCCTTCACATGGCCGGTGCTGGGATCCATGAGTACAAAGGACGCCTGGGGCTCTATGGAGAAATCCACCCGTTCGGCGACCTTGTCTCCCTCCTTCATCACATCTGCCTTAAATTCATCGATCCGCGCCTGGGCTTCGTCCCTGGACCGGAACACAAGGGAAAAGTCTTCCGCGCCCTTTTCAATAAAATGGCTGCGGATGGAATATTCATTGTAATTGTCCGCCGTGCCGTCAGGATGAGTCAGGGTCAGGCGGTAGGAAATGCATACCTGGGTAGAGCCGGGGTAATTGTCCGGGTCGTTCATCTCCTCGTCGCAGATCTGCTGCAGCCGCATATCCTGGGTGGTGTAAATGCTCAGGCCGCCCCGGTACAGGGCGTTCTGGGCCTGGGTCTTCGTATAGCCTTTTTCCTCCACAAGGGCGTCCAGCACCTGCTGAGTCAGCTCATCCACGAAATAAGAATAAACCGTTTCCCGCACATCCTGGCTGGCGTCCGCCTCCCGGATGCGCGCGTACACATCGTCCGCAACCGCTTCCTCATAGGCCGTCTTGTCGATCTTGCCTTGCTCCAGCATATATTTGAGCACCGTCGCCCGCCGCTCCGCGTTTTTGTCCGGATGGGTGAGGGGATTGTAGCCGTTGGGCCGCTGGGTAATGGCGGCGATCACCGCCGATTCCGATACGGTAAGCTCGGAAACATCCTTGTTGAAATACCGCTTGCTGGCCGCCTGGACGCCCAGTGTGTTGGATCCCAGGTTAATGGTATTTAGATAATCCTCCAGGATCGTCTGCTTGTCCGTCATCTGCTCCAGCCGCACGGCAAGGTACCACTCCTGGACCTTTCTCTTCAGCTTCATCAGAAAATCCTTCTGATTGACCCAGTCTTCCTCGTCAAACACGTTGTTTTTGATCAGCTGCTGGGTAATGGTACTGCCGCCCTCGTCAAATTCGCCTCCGTTGAGTACGTTCTGAATGCCGTTGGCCAGGGCGCGGATGATGCCTTTGGGGTCAATGCCGTTGTGTTCCTCGAACCGTTCGTCCTCAATGGCGATAAACGCGTCCTGCAGATGCTGGGGGATCCGGTCGATGCTCACATACTCACGGTTGGAGCCGGCGGAGACCAGCTTGATGGTCTCGTTGCCCTCATTATCATATATCGTGGTGGAATATCCCGTGGGGGATACGTCCACCTGGGTGATGTCCGGCGCGCTGGCGATCACGCCGTTGGCCACGCCGAACAGCGCGCAGACGCCGCAGATCACCACCGTAAAGATACACAGCATCACGGCTTTGAGCACCGTTATATGAAACCGTCTGCTCACCTTGGGCCGCAAAGAATCCACCAGTCCTCTTTTTTTCTGGGTACCTCTTCTGCTGAAATTCATCCTGTAAAGCCTCCTTGTATCAACAGGCGCTCTGGAAAAGTGCCTCTTTTTTCTATTCCAGGAGCTGTACCTGCCCCTCCGTCAGGGCGTACCAGACTTCCTCTCCTGTCTCCATCCGCGCCGTCCCGCCGGTGGCTTCCGTGACAGCGCTCAAAAAACCGGCCGTTTCCGCCTCCGGGACCACAAGCTCCATCTCCACGCCGGCGCCATACACGCTGTCCAGAATGTGCACCTGCCGCTGCGCGCACAGATACTGGATCTTTCCCACATAATTATAGTCTGTCTCCAGCCGGAGCCGGATGCCGGGACATTTTTTTACGACCGCGCTGTCCGCCAGGCCTGCCTGGGCCGCAGCGCTGTACGCCCGCACCAGCCCGCCGGTGCCCAGCAGGGTACCGCCGAAATACCGGGTGACCACCACAAGGCAGTTGTGGACGCCCTTTCCCAGAAGCACCTCCAGTATAGGCTTCCCCGCGGTGCCGCCGGGCTCCCCGTCGTCGGAGAACCGCTGCAGCTGCTGCCGGTCTCCCAGCACATAGGCATAGCAATTGTGCCGGGCGTCCCAGTACTGCTTCCTGATCTTTTCTATATGCTCCAGGGCGCCGTTTTCGGTTTCCGCCGGAAACACATGGGCGATGAAGCGGGACTTTTTTTCCGTGATCTCCCCCATGCCGCCCCTGTATACGATATCATAGGCTTCTCTCATACTGATCCTTATCTTTTCACACTGACCTGCATGCCGCGTAAACGCGCATCCGCATCCCGCGGCGGCCCGGCCTCTTTAGTCATGGAGGCGGGACCTTCCCATAAAGACAAGGGCCAGCATGCCGCTGCCTACATGGGTTCCGATGACCGGACCGATCTGGCTGATGAGCACATCCTTCACCAGACCCTGCTCCAGCAACATCTCCTTCAGCTTCTCCGCGCTTTCCGGGCAGTTGGCATGTCCTACGATGACCGTCTGCGTCCGGGGATCGATCGCCTGCTCCTTCAGCCTGCCGATCATATGATCCCACGCCTTTTTCTGGCCCCGCTGCTTTGCCGCCACAAAGAGCCTGCCTTCCTCATCTACGCTGAGCACGGGTTTGATCTTCAGAGCCGTGCCCACCACGGCGCTGACAGCAGAAAGGCGGCCGCCTCTGTTCAGATGAAACAGATCCTCCACGGTAAACCAGTGCTCCACCTTCATGCGGTTCTCATTGACCCAGCGGGCAAGGTCGTCCAGCGCCATCCCTTCCTGATACTTCTGTCCTGCCAGATACACCAGCAGCCCCTCTCCCACGGAAGCCGACAGAGAATCAATGGACACGATCTTTCTTTCCGGATACCGGTCCATGAGCATCTGCGCCGCCACCACAGACGACTGGTAGGTGCCGCTCAGTCCGGAACTGAAACAGATATACAGGATATCCTTTCCTTCCTTCAGCCACGGGGTAAACAGCTCCTCGTACATGGCCGGGGTGATCTGGGAGGTCACCGGAAGGGAACCGTTTTTCAGATTCGCGTAAAATGTATCCAGAGGCATCTCCCTGCAGTCGGGATAGTGCGCAAATTCCGTGCCGTCCTGGTTGACCGTCATGGGGATCACCTGGATCTCCAGCTGCTCTACCACATCGCCGGGCAGATCCAGAGTAGCGTCGCTGAACAGAACATAATCTTTCATATTTATCTCCAATCTTCTGATTCAAAGCATATCAATCCATTAAACGATTATAACACAGACCTTAGGACAATGCATTACTTTTTTTCCCGGGATACCCTGTTTTATGTATATTTTCCTCCGTTTTACACAGTCTATAGCAGACAACCGATAATTTTTCCGCAGCCCCGCCGGGCGCTGCGCGGGGAACCGGTTTAAAAAAAGAAAGGCGGTTTCGAGAGTCCCGCTCCAGGGAGCGGCCACTCTCCGGAATGAAAAAATCATGGAAACCATCTACATGCAGGTAAAACAAAAGGAAAATGTCAGCAGCACCCGGGTGACGCTGAAAGATATCGTCACCCTGTCCGGGGAAAGCGCTCCCGTAAAAGCCAGGCTCAACGCGCTGCATATTTATACATTTCCCGATCCCCCGGAGCAGAAACAGCGGCAGCTGTTCCACGTACCCGACCTGGTCCAGAAAATAGTGGACGAGATGCCCGGCGTCACAGTGGTCCCCATAGGCGAGCCGGATGTTCTGGCAGAATACCTGCCGCCGAAAAAACATCCCAGCTGGCTTACCGCCGCAAAGATCGCCCTTGTGTGCGTGCTGTGCTTTTTCGGCGCGGCCTTTACCATCATGACCTTCAACAACGATGTGTCCGCCACGGAAGTGATGGACCAGATCTATACCGCGTTTACCGGAACGGAGGCAAAAGGCTTTACGTGGATCGAAGGCGGATACGCCCTGGGACTTCCCATCGGCATCCTCGTGTTCTTCAACCACTTTTCCGGCCACCGCCTCACCACGGACCCCACGCCCATCGAGGTGGAAATGGCCCTGTACGAGCAGGACGTCAATACTGCCCTCATGGACTATGAGGAACGGCAGCACAAAGACAGCAGCGCAAAAGGGGGGAAGTGAAGCATGTGGTGGAAAGATGTAATCATGGGATTTGTAGGGGCCGCGGCCGGCTTTGGCCTGGCGGGAGGCATATTTGCCTTTATCCTGTCCCTGAAAGTGGTGCCCCGGCTGGCGGAGGTTACAGGCACCGCCGCCCACATCACCCTCTACGAGGACAGTCTGCTCATGGGCGGTCTTCTGGGCAACCTGTACTATCTCTTTGACCCGGCCATTCCCATGGGAGGCATATGGACCGCCGTCATCGGACTGTTCTCCGGCGCCTTTATCGGCTGCGTGGCCATCGCCATCGCGGAAGCCATCAACGTGATCCCCATCATGTTCCGGCGCATCAACCTGCAGAAGGGACTGGGCCTTGTGATCCTGTCCCTGGCCCTGGGCAAAGGCCTGGGCGCATGGCTGCAGCTGGCGCTGGACTGGAAAAAATAACTTTCGAATCTCTTGCACCGCACAGGGATCGCGCGTCTGACGCGCGGTCCGCGGCGCAAATGTTTCAGAACGGAGGAAATTATGAGCGAACAGAATTCTCAGAAGGACAATAAAAAACCACTTCCCACGGGAAAAAACATTTCCCGCGGAGAGCAGCAGATCTACAATGAATATGTATCCCAGATCACGCCCACCCACAACCTGCCCCTGAACATGCTGAAGGCATTTGTCACCGGAGGCGTCATCTGCGCCATCGGCCAGGGGATCCTGAACTTTGCCAAAACCTTTCAGCTGCCCGACGACGTGGCGGGAGCATGGTGCAGCATGGGACTGATCTTTTTGAGCATCCTGCTCACCGGCCTGAATATCTTCCCCTCCATCGCCAAGTGGGGCGGCGCAGGCGCGCTGGTGCCCATCACAGGCTTTGCCAACAGCGTAGCGGCGCCTGCCATTGAATACAAGAAAGAAGGCTGGGTGTTCGGCGTGGGCTGCAAGATCTTTACCATCTCCGGCCCCGTGATCCTCTACGGCGTGCTGACCAGCTGGGCACTGGGGATCATCTACTGGATCTGCAGGATGATCGGGATCGTATGACGGACGTCATGATCACCGGCAGGCGGTCACCCTGCCGCTCCTGTCAGCCGGGAGCTCCGGCCGCCTCCGGACCTGCCCTTACACTACCCGCATGGACCGCCATTTCCCGCCCAGCCACCGGGGCACATAAAATACCGACCGGGCCAGCCAGTCTACCATCATGGCAAGCCACACGCCTACCGCGCCCATGCCCAGCCACTGAGCGAACACGTACGCCATACCTACCCGGCAGATCCACATGGACAGCACCGATACGATCATCGTAAATTTTACATCTCCCGCTGCCCGCAGTCCCGTAGGCAGACCGAAGGTCAGGGGCCAGATGAGCACGGAGCCGATAGTGTGGATCAGCGTCATCCGGGTAGCCAGCTCCGCCGTTTCCGGCGACAGCTCGTACATAGCCAGGATCAGCGGCACAAACAGGAATACCAGAATATTAAAGGCCGACAGGGCCGTGTACATGAGCACCATGAGCCGCCGCATATAATACCGGGTCTGCTCAAAATCACCCTTCCCCACACACCGGGCAACGACCGTAGTGATGCCTGTGGAAACGGCTGTGCCGGGCAGGCTCTGCACGGAAATGATATTGTTTGCCACTGAGTTGGCGGCAATGGCCTGGGTGCCGAAGGTGGACACGAGGCTCAGCACAAGGATCTTTCCCATCTGGAACATGAAATTTTCCATGCCGTTGGGCACGCCGATCTGCAGGATCTTTTTGATCAGCGTCCATCTCAGCCGGATCTTTTCCTTCAGCACAAGATGCAGATCTCTTTTTTCATCCAGCAGCAGTACAAGGATCACTACCGCCGCAGCGGTCCTCGCCGCCAGCGTGGAAATGGCCGCGCCGGCGGTACCCATCTTCAGACAGTAGATCAGCAGGGCGTTGCCCGCCAGATTGATCACATTCATCATCAGGGAGATCCACATGGTCACCTTGGAATTGCCCATAGTGCGGAAAATGGCCGCGCCAGCCTGATACAGCACGATGCCCGGCAGGGAAAAGGCCACGATGCACAGATAGGTATCCGCGCAGGCCCGCACCTGGGGCGTGATCTGGCCGAACAGCCAGCCGAGCATAAGCGGCCGCAGCACAAACAGCAGACCGGTGACGCCCACGGATACAAGGGCCGAGGACAGTACCAGCTGCATGGATGCGTCACAGGCTGTCTTTTTGTCCCCGCAGCCCAGATACTGGCCGGCTACCACCGCCCCGCCGGAAGCCAGTGCGGAGGCCACCTGGATCAAGAGCCGCATCACCGTGTCCACCAGCGACACGCCGGACACGGCGTCCTCCCCGGCGCTGGCCACCATGACGGAATCCGCCATGCCCACAAACACGCTGAGGAACAGGTCCACAACAAGGGGAAGGATCAGTCTCCACAGATCCTTATTGGTAAATAACAATTTTTCCGCAGGTATATTATATTTCTTCATAATCTTGGGAAAACTGATACCGACCGGCAGACGCTTCTGCCGACGGTCTTACAAAACAGGGCCGCGTCCGCATCTGCCTTCCGGCGATCCGGATCATGCAGCGGCGGCCCGGAAAGAGGTTTCTCAATGGAGGACAACAAACACAGTATCAGCACGGACATGCCCATCGGATTCGGTCTGTCCCTGGCGGCCAACGCAGCCGCCATGAAGGTGTTTTCCGGCATGACCGACGAGGAAAAGCGGCAGGTCATCGAGGCAAGCCGCAATCAGACTACCAAAGAGGAAATGATCCGGTTCGTAGCGGATATCGAGCATCTGTCCTGACCCGCGCGGCGCGGCTCCGGCGGCGGGGCGGAGCTGCCCGGCGCAAAACCTGCTGCCCCGCCGGGCACTACACCAACAGCGATCCGATCTGGAACACCAGGGCAGCCATGACATACGCCACGGCCAGCTGAAACATAATGGCAAAGATGGTCCATTTCCACGACCCCGTCTCCTTGCGGATAATGCCGATGGTGGCGGCGCAGGGAATGTACAGCAGGCAGAACACCATCATGGCGTAGGCGTTCAGAGCGGTAAAGCCCATGGCGCCAAGGCCTGCCGCCATGGCGCTCATGCCCGCGGCGGAATTGACGTTGGACACCCCGAACAGGATGCTCATGCTGGACACCACCACTTCCTTGGCGGCGATGCCGGCAATGAGAGACAGCACGATCTGCCAGTAGCCCAGGCCCGCGGGGGCAAACAGGGGCGCCACCGCGTGTCCGATGGAAGCGCCGAAGCTATTGCCGATGTGCTCCGCGTCCACCAGTCCGCCGGGGCCGAAATTCATCACGGCCCACAATACAAGGGACGCCACAAAAATAGTAGTGCCGGCCTTGGTCAGATATTCCTTCACCTTTTCCCACACGTAGATGGCGATGGTATGGCCGTTGGGCGTCTTGTACTCCGGCAGCTCGATGAGCAGCCGGTTGGAATTGCTCTGACGGTCAATGAGATGGACCACCAGCGCCACCAGGATGGCCACTGCCAGTCCGATGACATACATGGAATAGGCGGCCAGCATGGCGTACCGGCCGAAAAACAGCTCCGACAGCAGCACATAGATGGGCAGCCGGGCGCTGCAGGACATAAACGGCGTGATGAGGATGGTCTTCATCCGGTCCCGGCGGTTTTCCAGCGTTCTGGACGCCATGATGGCGGGCACGGTGCAGCCAAATCCCAGCAGCATGGGGATAAACGCCCTGCCGGACAGTCCCAGACGGCTCATAAGGCCGTCCATTACATACGCTACCCTCGCCATATATCCGCTGTCCTCCAGCACGGCCAGGGCCAGAAACAGGATGAAAATATTGGGCAGGAAGGTAAGGATGCCGCCTACGCCGGCGATGACGCCGTCCACCACAAGGGACTCCAGCACAGGGCTCACGTGAATGGCTTCCAGTGCTCCGGACACGGCGCCGGACAATATGTCCAGACCTGCCTCAAAATATCCCTTCAGAAAATCTCCCACAGTAAACGTAAAAAAGAATACAAGGGCCATGAT
Source organism: uncultured Lachnospiraceae bacterium (assembly GCA_947623905.1). Classification (GTDB taxonomy): domain Bacteria; phylum Bacillota; class Clostridia; order Lachnospirales; family Lachnospiraceae; genus CANQHX01. The sequence continues at coordinate 23,279 of CANQHX010000015.1, read as the reverse complement.
CCCCAGAAAAACGGGAATGCCCCACACGGTATGGGTGAGCACCCGGTCCACGCGGTCCGTCCGTTCACTCTTGGCCTCCTTGTTGAACAGGCACTCCTGCACCACTTCCTCTATGAAATCATACTTCTGGTTGATGATATCCGTCTCATAGCTGCGCTCCAGAATATCGGAGGTATCAATGGGATGCTGCCGCATGACCTCCTCGTCGTCCTCCAGTATCTTGATGGCATGCCACCGCACATTGACCATATCCGGCCATTTTTCCAGCAGACGCTCCTCCAGCAGGTCGATCTTGTCCTCTATGTCGTCGCTGTACACCACCGCATGGTCCTTGTGGTGATCGTGATGGTGATGGCCTTCTCCCTTGGCATGATGGTGCTCCAGCCGGTCCGGTTCTCTCCCCGCCTCACCATGGTGGGCTACGGCGTGCATGAGCACATCCAGGCCGGTCTTTTTCCGGGCGGACACCGGTATCACCGGCACGCCCAGCACTTCCGGCAGGCGGTGCAGGTCGATCTCCATGCCCCGCTCCTCCACGATATCCATCATATTCAGGGCCACCACAACAGGACGTCCCATCTCGATGAGCTGCAGCGCCAGATACAGGTTGCGCTCCAGGCAGGAGGCGTCCACCACATCCACGATGACGCTGACCTCGTCCCCCATAATATACTGGCGGGCCACTTTCTCCTCCATGGTGTAGGAGGTGAGGCTGTAGATACCCGGCAGGTCCACCAGCCGGAAGGACTGCCCCTTAAATGCATAGGGGCCTTCTTTTTTCTCCACCGTCACGCCGGGCCAGTTGGCCACCTTCAGGTTTGCTCCCGTGTAGGCGTTGAACAATGTAGTCTTGCCGCAGTTGGGATTGCCGATAAACGCTACATACATAGGCTGTTCATTCATCACCGGACACCTCCTTTACCTCTATGCCCGCGGCTACCGCCGTTCCGATGGCATAGCGGGTGCCCCGTACCTTAAAAATAAGGGCCGAATGCTTTTTGTTGAGGATCTCCACCTGGGTGCCCTGTATCATGCCGAGCATCTGCAGCCTGCGCATGATGGCCTCCTCCAGCCGGATATCTTCCACCAGGTATGTGCCTCCCTTTTTTCCGTCCTTCATCTTCATACTGTTCTTCCCCGCTCCCCGGCGTCTTTTTTTCTTTTCATGCGGCTGTTTCTGCCCATGAAATCTTTTTCGCGCCTGTATCTGTATATCTCTTCCATGATCATTTCTGTTCCTTATCCGCGGATCCAATCCTTCATCAGATGGTTCAGCTTCCCGGCCAGTTCCTCCGCCACATCCTCCAGCGTGCTGCGGGAAGAAACCGTCACCGTCACATCCGCGTACTTCTCATAATAGGGTCTTCTCTCCCGGTAAATATCCGCCAGTGTCTGTCCCGGCTTCATGGCCACGCCCCGGCTGCTGAAATTTCCCAGCCGCTTCTCCAGCTCCGGCAGCGGCACATCCAGATACACAAAGGTCCCTTCCCTGCCGAGATGGGCCATGGCCTCCGGCAGCAGTACCATGGAGCCGCCTGTCGCGATGACGGTTTCCTGCGCCACCACGGACATACCGGCCTTTTTTTCACACTCCAGAAAGGCGGTGAGCCCTCTCGTGTCCAATATATTCTGCAGCCGGGCGTTCTGCTGGCGGCTGATGAGCAGATCCACATCCAGAAAATCATACCCCAGCCGCTTGGCCAGCACCACTCCCACGGTACTCTTGCCGCTGCCCGGCATACCGATCAAAACAATGTTGTTCATTCCGCGATTCCTCTCTGCTGCAGAAAAGTGCCGCTATACAGCGGCACTTTTTCTATCACGTCGCGACAAAACAGTACGTCATCTATTTATATCCGGCCCTCACCCTCGGTGGCTGCATCAAACAGCGCCCGGATATTTTTCGGGGGAATGTCGTCCATGATGGCCTCATGGCTGGGGGAAATGATCAGTCCCGTAGGGAACAGCTCTCTCAGCTGCCGCACCTTGGCCTTTACATCCTCCTCGGAGCCGTTTACCAGCAGATCCTGGGTGTCCACGCCGCCGCAGAAACTCACCTTTCCTTCAAATTTTTCCTTCAGGTTCTCCGGATCCATGCCTGCTGCCAGCGCCTGGATGGGATGAATGGCGTCCACGCCTGCCTCGATGAGATCGGGGATCACATCCACAATGGAGCCGCAGGAATGGAAGATCACCTTCAGCCCGTGGCGGTGCGCCTGCTCCACCAGCTTCTTCGTGCCGGGGATGATAAACCGCCGCACCATATCCGGCGACAGCATCAGCCCTCTCTGGCTGCCCATATCGTCGCCGATGAGCACCGCCTGGAGAGTCCCCTTGGTGGCCTCATAGAAGATCTCATTGGCTTTCAGATAAAATTCCATGATCTTGGCGTCCACCGCCTCGTACATCTCCGGGTTGCCGATCATGTTGCACAGGGCGTTCTCCATACCGAAGGCCGCGCACGTATCCTGAAAATGGGCGGACCACATCATACCCAGTATGAGCTTATCCTTGGGCGCCTGCTCCACCAGCTTCTTACAGGCTTCCACGCTGATGTACTTCGCCGGGTCCGGCCAGTCAAAATCATTCACTTCCTCCGGGTCCTCCGCGTCGGCAAAGAATCCGGGCGCCGTCAGGGTGCGGTCGTGGGCGTCCACCTCCCCGTCCTGATACCAGTCAAACGCCGCGTAGATGGCGCTGGCCGTCTCGGATCTGTAGGGCACCTCCAGCGTATATACGTCGTCGCCGATGGCCAGCTTCAGGTCATGCATGGTGCTCACCCCGAACTCCTTCATCAGCGCCGGCTGCGCGTTAATATCCGGCATGCCCAGCCAGCAGGCGGGACGGTCCACCGGTTTCCTCTCGATGGTGTTCATAAAACGCTCAATACTGTTCATACTATCCCCTTTCCGGAGCGTTTACGCGATCGGGACAAAGGTTCTTTGCCGATATCTGATCGAAAAACCGGCACATCCGTGCGATTTTTCAATTTGCCCCATTTTCTGCGCATGGCTCCTGCGCTGTGCCGCATCTTTCATATAAAATGATTATATAATAAATCCGAACAATTGGCAATTTATTTTGTCAGATTACTGTTATATTACAAATTTCTTTACGCGTTTTCTGCACAGCAAAAGGGGAAGGCCGCTCTGACAGCCTTCCCCTTTATATAATATTCCTTTTTATTGACGGGCGTTTTCTTACTCCGCCCTTGCCTCCAGTGCGCCGTCCGCCACATCCAGCACGATGGCCTGGCCCTGCTCCACCTTGTCCTCCAGGATCAGCCTGGCGGCCAGGGTCTCCACATTTTTCTGCAGGTACCGCTTCAGGGGCCTTGCGCCGTAGGCGGGATCGTAGCCGTGTTCCGTGACGAAATCCACGGCGGCGTCTGTGAGCTTCACAGTGATGTTCCGGTCCTCCAGCCGCTCGTTGAGCTCTGCCATGAGCAGGGTGATGATGCTGCGGATGTTGTCCTTTGTGAGAGGCTTAAACAGGATCGTCTCGTCCAGCCGGTTCAAAAATTCGGGACGGAAATGAGCGCGCAGGTCGTTCATGACCATGTCCTTTGTCTCTTCCCGGATCTCCCCGTCGGCGCCGATGCCTTCCAGCAGATACATGGAGCCGATATTGGATGTCATGATGAGGATAGTGTTCTTGAAGTCCACTGTCCGGCCCTTGGAGTCGGTGATGCGCCCGTCGTCCAGCACCTGGAGCAGCACGTTGAACACATCGGGATGGGCCTTCTCCACCTCATCAAACAGCACCACGCTGTAAGGCTTTCTCCGCACAGCCTCCGTCAGCTGGCCGCCTTCCTCGTAGCCTACATATCCGGGAGGAGCCCCGATGAGCCTTGCCACAGAGTGCTTCTCCATATATTCGCTCATATCGATCCGCACCATATTCTGCTCGTCGTCAAAGAGGCACTGGGCCAGCGCCTTTGCCAGCTCTGTCTTGCCCACGCCGGTGGGGCCCAAAAACAGGAAGGAACCGATAGGCTTTTCCGGGTCCTTGATGCCGGCCTTGGACCGGAGGATGGAATCGGTGACAAGCTGCACCCCTTCATCCTGGCCCACTACCCGCTTGTGGAGTTCCTCGTCCAGATGGAGGATCTTGGCCCGCTCTCCTTCTGTGAGCTTCGCCACGGGAATGCCCGTCCACTTGGACACGATCTTCGCGATCTCCTCCTCGGTAACGCTCTCATGGACAAGACGCATGTCCTGGCTCCTGATCTTCTCCTCCTCGGCTTTCAGCTGGGCCGTCACCTGAGGCAGCAGCCCGTACTGGAGCTGGGCCACCTTTTCATAATCGTTCTGCCGGTTGGCAATGGCGATCTGGTTGTTGATGTCCTCTATGTTTTCCCGCAGCCGCTGAAGGCTCTCCACGGAAGCCTTTTCATTGTCCCACTGGGCCTTCTGCCCGGCAAATTCCTCATTGAGCTGGGACAACTCCTTCTGCAGGTCCGCCAGACGCTCCTGGCTCAGCCGGTCCGTCTCCTTTTTCAGGGCTGTCTCCTCGATCTTCAGCTGGGTGATCCGCCGCTGGAGCTCATCCAGCTCCGTGGGCAGGGAATTGAGTTCCGTCTTGATGAGGGCGCAGGCCTCGTCCACCAGATCAATGGCCTTGTCGGGAAGGAAACGGTCGCTGATGTACCGGTGGGACAGCACGGCTGCCGACACCAGAGCGCCGTCGGTGATCTTCACCCCGTGATACACTTCGTAGCGGTCCTTCAGGCCGCGGAGAATGGAAATGCTGTCGGCCACTGTGGGCTCATCTACCATCACCGGCTGGAACCGCCGCTCCAGCGCCGCGTCCTTCTCAATGTACAGCCGGTACTCGTCCAGGGTGGTGGCGCCGATGCAGTGCAGTTCGCCTCTGGCCAGCATGGGCTTTAACATATTTCCGGCGTCCATGGCGCCGTCGGTCTTGCCCGCTCCCACGATAGTGTGGAGCTCATCGATAAACAGGATGATCTGGCCGTCGCTCTTCTTTACTTCCTCCAGCACGGCTTTCAGCCGCTCCTCAAACTCGCCCCGGTACTTGGCGCCGGCCACAAGAGCCCCCATGTCCAGGGCAAAAATGCTCTTGTCCTTCAATCCCTCCGGCACGTCTCCCCGGACGATCCGCTGGGCCAGGCCCTCCACCACGGCGGTCTTGCCCACGCCGGGCTCGCCGATGAGCACCGGATTGTTCTTGGTCTTTCTGGACAGGATGCGTACCACGTTGCGGATCTCGCTGTCCCTGCCGATGACCGGGTCCAGCTTCTGTTCCCTGGCCCGCTCCACCAGATTGTAGCCGTATTTATTCAAGGTATCGTAGGTCGCCTCGGGATTGTCCGTCGTCACCTTCTGATTGCCCCGCACGGTGGACAGCGCCTGCAGAAAGCTCTCCTTGTTGAGACCGTAGCGCTTGTACAATGCCTTGCACTCTTTATTGGCATTGTCCAGCAGGGACAAAAACAGATGCTCCACGGACACGTACTCGTCCCCCATGGCCTTTGCCTGATCCTCTGCCGAAAGCAGGGCTTTGTTGAGAGCCTGGCTCATGTACACCTGGCCGCCAGACACCTTGGGCCGCTTTTTCAGAAGTTCCTCCACGGACGCCACAAAGGTATCCCCGTCAATGTTCATCTTGCCCAGCAGCTTGTACAGCAGGCTGTCCTCCAGCGTGAGCAGCCCGTAGAGCAGATGCTCCTGGTCGATCTCCTGGTGTCCGTATTCATAAGCAAGCTTTTCGCAGGATTGTACCGCTTCAATAGATTTTTGCGTAAATTTGCTGATATTCATACATACTCCTCCATTCCGGGACATCTGAAAATCATCCGGATGCTCCGATCTGTCCCTCTGGTTTGTTCTACTACTAATATAACATATATAATACTATTGTCAAGGGGAAATTTGAAGAAGTTGTCATTTTTTTGATGTCCTGAAAAAAACACAACGGAACGATCCGCGGTCATTCCTCCCGCGAATATATCGGAACGGCTTACCGGAGATGCATCGGAAAGACTTACCGGAAGAGTCTTGAAATAATTATTTTCTGATTATATAATGAACATAGTGAAAAAAGCCGTATTCTGCAAGCATTTTATACCGGGGAAGATCATGAACGGAAAACAGCGAAGATCGAAGATCAAAAGAATCCTTGCCGCCGCCAAAAAGCCGGTGTCCGGCGATGCTCTCGCCGCCGCCTGCGGCGTAAGCCGCCAGATCATCGTGCGGGACATTGCCCTCATGCGGGCGGACAATTCCGGCATTATCCTTGCCACAAACCGGGGGTACCTGCTCATGCCGGGAGAACGCCAGCTGCCCAGCCGGACCTATTTTGTCAATCACGAGAACGATCAGATCGAAGATGAGCTGAACACCATCGTAGACCAGGGCGGTACCGTGCTCAACGTCATGGTCGATCATGAGATCTACGGTCAGGTAACGGCGCCCCTTGTGATCCGCAGCCGCCGGGATGTACAGGAATTTGTTGAGAAAGTGCGCTCCACCAGCGCCGTGCCCTTAAAATATCTGGGCAACGGCAGGCATTACCATACGGTGCAGGCGGAGACAGAGGAAGTGCTGGACGCGATCCAGCAGGCGCTGGCAGAAAAGGGATATCTCATCAATCGGTAAAAGCTTTCTTTCCTTTTTACTTATTCTAATCTCTTTCCTTCCAACTGATGATCTCCTGCTCTAATTTTTTCTTTTCTCTTAGCATATATTCCATTATATCACCATATTTCTCCTGTTGCTGCAGCGCCTTTGCTTTCCTAATATCATTTTCAGTAAGCTGTTTTGTGTATGGATCATATTTTTTCAGAAAATTTATCCCCATATATACCGGTTCAAAAGGAATTCCTGTTCCCCGTTTTAAATGTTCTATGATATAAAATCCATCCGGATCTATATCTCCAAAATGAAACCATTTTTTCATTTTGTTATCGTTATAAATTTTTAGCAACAATTGCTGTTTCAATCGATTATGATATCCACTTAAAAAGATATAAAAAGAGTCTTTTTTACTTAGTCTGTTAAAAGATGTCAAATTTTCTACCGTCATAACTTTTGGCGTAAAAATTATAATCTTTTTTAGATTCCTTAGGGTTTTTTCCGTAAAAGCTACCGGCATATTTATATTGATTCGGAATTTTTGTCCGTCTGTAAACGTCAATTCTGCATCGCCCTTAAAATAAATAAACGATGGATTTGGCACCACATGATACTCCGCCAGAATAATCTTTATTGCTTCTTTTTCATTGTCTACCCCCAACAACAATTCTTCAAAGTTCCCATATTTTTTTAATAATCGGCATACCTTAGCGCAATAAGTCTTTTCCCATAATTTGCTATCACCCAAAACAGCTATTGACAGTTCCCGTTCCAGTATCTCTTCCTGATTTTCTATAAGAAACTTCCACAGGCTTAAAATCTTACGGGCTTCCTCTGTAGGAAACTTTGCTTTTTTTCCTTCCTCCACGCGCCGGATCTGCTCCTCACAAAAACGATCCAGCATTGCGTGAACTCCTAAATACTCTTGATACAAACCAATTTGTTCCTGCTCTAATTGATATCTCTCTTTTCTTCCCAAAAGCTCATAGTAGACAATCCATTTTTCCGGGTTGGCAATTAGTTTTTCAATCACATGATTCTTCCACTTGACAGATAAAAGCTTTCTTTCTTCCAATTCTTTCATTTGCTGCTCAAAATCATGTATCAAATTGATATCTGCAAAATCCGAATCGTATTCATCATAAATTTTTGACGGTACGACAGAAAATGTCTGTGTCATCAGATTTTTCCCACGGTATGTCTTGCTGTTCTCATACTGATTCAATAACTGTTCCATCGTTTTTTTCTGCCATTCGCTAAGCTGTTTCTTCATGGTCTTTTACCAACCCTTCTACTGCATTGGTATATCTTCCTGTCATAACCAAACTTATTGTTGACTCAATATGTGTCCCAATACTGCTGATTTTTTCCGGTGGAGCCGCATAAAATACCTGAAAGTGATTGTCGCTTAAATATTTCACCATCTGTTCAATACGCTCTCTGGACAATGCAGAGAATGCTTCATCAATAAAAGCAAGTCGGGCGCAGCAGGTCTGCCGTGGATAACATTGAAGCAGGCTGGCTGCCAGAATAATAAAATATGGCGTCTGTTTTTCCCCGTTGCTCGCCGAACCCTGTTTCTTTGAGAGATCTGAAACAATCTCATTCTCCCCCTGTTTACTTACAATTTCCATGTCATATACAAAATATTTCCGGTAATCGGTATATTCCGATTCATCCTCCTCATCCAGTATGATCCCCATGAATTCCTGAATATCCCGTTCCATCTCCTCGTCTTCTCTTGCTGAATTCATGTAAACTTCCGGTGTATCCATATAATTTTCCAGTTTTCTGCAGATGCGGAAAAAGATCTCCCGATCCGGCTTCTCTTTCATCACAAATTTATAAGTATCACTGCCGAAAGGAAGCTGCTTCAGCTCCCGGTTAATTGCCGTGATCTCCTCTTTTGCATCCCGGATCGTCTCATTCATCTCCGCAACAAAATCATTCATAAACGCACTTTCTAATTTTGCAGACTGCTCCTCCAGTCTCTGCCTCGCGTCTTCGATCTTTATATTCGCAATATCTTTGTACTCTTTCCTGAAAAATGGAATGTACGGCACTCCTCTTTTATTAATATCAATTTCCGCCAGTTTGCAATATTCCAGCTGCGCCGTTTCCATTACGCGAGCGCAGTCTTCCACTTCTCCTTTTAAATTACGGACTGTTTTTTCCGTGATCACCAGCCATGCATCCCGTTTTGCCCTCTGCCTTTCATATTCCTTAAGCATCGGCGCCTTCAATTCCAAATGCTTTATACATTTAGCGGAATATTCCTGTTTAGCAACATCGATTTCTCCCGATAAACTTTTCAGAATGTCCAACCCTGCCTGCTCATCCTTTTCGCATCCTTTGATATCTCCTATCAAAACATCCCTTGCGTCTCTCAACTTTTTCATTTCTCTCTCTGCATTTTCCTGTTCCTGCAAAACAGTCATAAAATCCGGAGCCTTGCTGATTTTTTCTATGTTGTCGGAAATCCGTTTCTTCTGCTCTTCCGCGCTTTCCAAAGCCGCAGCAGCATTAAAATGGTAATTTTCCGTCCTCCAATCAATCTGTTTCAACGCCACACGCCGTTTATATATATGGTCTTTCTGCTTCTGAAAGCTCTGCCTTTCTTTGAGCAAATCCTGTTTTTCTGAAGCTGCTTTCTGCAGCTGACATTTTATCGCATCCTGACCCAGACAGAAGTCTGTCTTTTCAATATTCATGTACGCCACCGTATAGCCTTTGGCCAGCATACCGTTTCTCATCAGCCCGCCTTTAGGATAATTATGCAGTTCCCGCAGGGAATCACAAAGATGAATTCCATTCAGAAGATAATTTGCATACCTTCTGGCATATATATTTGGTATCGTTAAGATTTCCGCCGCCGAACCCGGCGTTTCCCCAACGTCCGGCAGTTTATCCGTAACGACCACATTGGCGTCGTGAATTTTTCTTCTTTGTAAGATTTCTAATGCCTCATGGCAATATTTCCCGTCCACAATGAGGTAAAATCGTTTTCTTCCTAAAAAGGTTTCAATCGCGGCGCGCCATTCGGGATCCAGGATTTCCTGTACAAGCTCCGCAAAAATTTTGACTTCTGTATGTATCTCCTTTCTTTCCAGTTCTTCCTGAATGATCTGTCTTGCCCTCTCTGTTTCTTTAGGAAACACCATGATATTCGCCTGCAGGCGCTTAATCTTTTCCTCCAGTTCTTCCATTCTCTGATTCACTTTTTTAATAGTATCGCTCAGATGTACATATTCTTCCTCAAATACCTCCATCTGCTTTTCAACCGTTTCTGCAAATTTTACAAATGCCTCTAATTTCCGGTCTGTTGAAAAGCCGCTCTCCGCAAGATGAAATAGACATTTTTTGTCATCCTCCGAAAATGATAAATACTGTTCAAGCCACTCCAGATTATCGGTCACCTGTATCTGCAGACGCTTTAATTTTGCCAGACGCTCTTCCTGTTTTTTTATTTCCTCTTCCTGTTTTTCTTTTTGCCGTTTTAGTTCATTTAAAGTCTCCTGCATTCCCTTAAACGCATCGTTGTTCATCGCTATCCGATAACGTTCCTCTGCATCCGCACATCGCTTATCATAATCTTCCTTTTGTTCCTGCAGGATACTTATCTTTTGTTCAAATGCCTGAATCTGCCGCTTTGTTTCTTTTTCCCTTTCTTCTTTTTCACGCAGTCCCTGATAGCACAGCATCAGATCGCGTATCTGATAACTTCTGAGCTTATTTTCATATTCTTCAATTTTCTGTTCTACTTCCTCCAATTTTATTTTGCTTGCCTTTAAATTTTCATAAACTCCCTTTATCTGTTCAAATCGCTGTCTCTGTTCCCGAAGCTCTTTTAAGGATTCCACCTTTCCCGGTTCCAGAACACACTCCTGAATAAACTGATCAATATTATTTTCCGGATTAAATGCCATCATTTTTACGAGCTTTGAACGGTATTTCGCCACGTTGCAGCGCAGCCCAAGCGCACGCAATACCTGTTCCACACCTCTGTCCCTTCCAAAAAAATCTGCCGATTTCATTGTATGTCCATTGACGCCAAGCTCGTTACGCGGACAGATTCGAAGAGACTTTCCTTCTATTCTGATAAAATTCATCTGATCTATCTTCGCGTTTCTGCAGACAAACCAGCTGCCTTTCGGCTGCACTGCCTCATTTGCAGATTCTATGCAGACGCCTGCCACAAGAAATTCGTTCTCTATAGGAGACCAGAATTCCATCGCAATATAGCTGACCACTTCCCCGGATCTTAAATACCTTGACGGGCCATTACTCCTTGTGTCTCCCCGCACATAAGCCAGTACCGTGCGGTCCCGGTCTTTTGCCGCCTTATTAAACTGGGTGTTTCCGGTAAGCAGATATGTCATCGCATCCAGAATCGTGGATTTCCCGCTGCCGTTTACTCCTGTAAACAGAGTAGAACCTTCCAGCTTCACACACAGTTTCTGGAACCTTGACCATTGTACCAACAATAGCTTTGTCGCTGTCTTTCTATTCGTCATCATCGCTCTCCTCCTCGTCCGACACGCCCTCACCGTCTCTTTCGAGCATCTTTTTTTGAGTGATCTCAGCAAACCTCAAAAACTCCTCGCTATCTAACGCAAATTGAAGAGACGGATACAGGCGAATCATGCAATCTGCCTCTCCGATCTTTCCCTTCACATCTACAAGATTGAACCCGGCAAAAAGGCCGAGGATATCCGTTATCAGCTTCTTATTATCGATCAGCTCCTTCACGCCGTATTTTTCTAATTCAAAATTTAAATCCATAACAGAAATTAAAATGGTCGGCGACAGGCTCCCGGAGCGGACACGGTCCGCATACAATGTCCACAGACAGCACAGTACGATGCTTTCCACCTTTTTTAACGCTCTGCGATTTGACTGTATTTTCCCGTTTTCTCCCCTGTCCGAACAATTGCGCAGCATGATAACCCCATTGTCCCGATCAACAATAATATCAAAGCCTATGTAGCCAAAATAGGCGGAAAAGGGTTCCGGTCTTTTAGAAATAAAATAATATGCCCTTTTATTCTCTTCGTCCTTATCACGCACAATAAATGTTGTTTTCAGCAATCTTCTGCACGATCTCTGGAACAGATCTTTTTCCGCAGAAGTATAATTATTCCAATAATCGTCTATATTCAAAACTTGTCCTCCTTTGTAATATCAAATCTGCGCAAGAGCATACGATCTGTCTCCAGATAACCGTCTAACAGCCGAACCGTAAATCCGTTCTCATTGCTATACGCAACAGCAGATAAGGCACATAATAAATCCCGTTTACTCTGTAACGGCAGGTCATCGCAGCTCAGAGTTTTCTCTCCGGCCATTACATCTTCCAGATATTTTTTCATCCTTTCTTTCGCATAAGGATTGTACGCTTCCCTCTCCTGTTCCTCCTTTGCCCTCCTGATGTCCTCTTCTGTCATTTCTTCCAGTTCAACAAACGTTTCTCTATTGATCGCCTGTTGTTTTCTCGGATATCGGATCGAACCTGTATCTATAAATTCATTTTTATTTAAAGAAAACAAGCCCTGCATTTCATTCGGAATTTCTTCACGCCAGCCAATTTCATTCATCTCGCTGACAATATAGCGCAGCGTCTGCTCCACATTCCCTCTCATATCTGCCTCACGGTTTCTAAGAAATCGCGCCCGTCCGATAGCAATCTGTAAATATATGTTTATCTTATGTTTAATATTACTCATGATCCGGTCATAGTCTTCCACAAGAAACTGCTTTGTTGTCTGTATCATATCAACAACATATTCTTTCGCTTCTGCCTCCTCCAGTTCTTCTTCAACTGCACATCCAATCACTAATAATTCACTCTGTTCAGGGTCATTCTGAATCTCTTCCAATTTCCGTCTGATAAAGGAACGATAAATATGTATATTCTGTTGTTTCGTTAATCTTGCATATTCGCGTATAAAACTGCCATCGCAGTATTCCAGTAAATTTTCCGTTAAACTCTCCAAGGTTTCTTCTTTTACCATTTTCTCTATGATTTTTTTGATAAAAGTAGCAAGCCGTTTTAACGCTTTCGATAATAATCTGGCATTTCGATAAATATTTTTCAATCCATCTACATACGGATCCTGACTCCATTGTTCTGTATTCCGTAAAATATTATATATATTAAATACATAACTGGAAAACTCTTCCCGCTCTGGTCTGATCAGCCCCTGCAAAAATTCTGTCAGCAGTATTCCCTGCTCCGTCATAATAATATTTTTTTCATAAGTAGCGTCGTCGTTATCTTCTTCCAGCCAGCCAATCTCTTTTGAACAAAACTTCCGTATGACTCCATTTGCCATGTCGTTATAATTTTTACAGTCAGTTTGTCCAGAATCCTGTTCCAAAAAATCAATATGATTTTCCAATAAATATGCCGCAAGCGCATCCCGGATCCGGCTGCGTGAAATACGATAACTGATTTCACGATCATACTGCTCATAGATCACCTGCAAACAATCTGCATAAATACGATTATTGCTCCCGCTGGCCAGACAATTAAAAAAGCCCGACGGAATTTTATCAAATAGATTTGTCATTTTTTGTCTAATATCCTATTTTTCTCCGAAAATCTTTTATAAAAGCAATTGAACAACAAATATTTCAAGTTGTACAACCAATTATTCAAGTTGAACCATAAATGTTTCAACTTGAATAATTGGTTTTAATTACAAATAAAAAACATGTCGTCCTTTTCTTTGTTTTGTCAATAACCCTCTTTTTATCATTCTGTTCAATGCGACAGATGCACCCTGTAATGTTGTAATGTCGGTAATATCAACTACTTGCTGTGCAGTAATCATTCCATTTGCCCTTACATAATCAAAAATTTTTTGATCCGTTTTATTCAAGATCATCTCTGTTTCCAGCATGTCCTGCATTGTCATTTGCTCTGGCTGTATTATATATTCATTATTAATATAATAAGTTGTCCACCTGCCCCTTTTTTCGGGGATCAACATTCTTTTTTCAACCAGATGATATAAATATTTGCCCACGTCAGTAGAATGCTCTCCCAGCACTGTTTGCATACGGTCATTTGATACTTTCCCTTCAAGATATGCTGTCGCAAGAATAATTTGTTCTTTTGAAGATAAATGTTGATAATTGATCCCAAATTTCTTTAATAAAAATTCTGTGCAATCTTCCGGCATTAACGAAACTGTCCACAATTTCAATTCTACTTGCTGTAGTTCCTGATCGTCATATAAATCTGGCTGTCTCCATTTCTCTTTACCCCATGCTTTTAAAATTGCAGGAAACCCGGATCCAATATTATCTCCTAATCCAATCATCCGAAACATATTCTGAATTTTAGGATTTCTGGCAACAGAATGTCCTCCCTCATATATCACGCGCACCGGCAATTTTAAATTTCCAGGATTTGAAAAGAAAAAGCCGTTTTCCTGCTTTACAACTTTCAAAATCCCTGTACTATAATAATCGGCATGAATAACCATATTAATGATAGCTTCACGTACCGCCTTGTGAACTGCTGTATCATCCTGGCGAATCATTCCTTCCAGTTGATAAGGTCTTTTTATATCACTGACCAGTTTTGGCAACACTCTTTTTACAAAATTATAAAGATTATTCTCCCAACTTCCATCATATGTTAAGCGATCACTCCATCTACTTTCTTCCACTAAATTCGTCTGATCAATATAATCCATACGGATATTGTCAAACCTTTCTCTGATTGCCAACCCTTTTCCAAACATCAGTAATCCAGCTGCTGTAAGCCCTTCTCGCTTTGTTATCCGGTCAACGGTATATCCTCCTAAATTTCTTAAAAATTCTTTATCCTCCGCCCCATTCCATACATGCTCTGGATTATGCAATTCATATTCAATTCTATAAGCTTTTAAAGTATTCGCGTCAATATCCTCCATTGTAAAGCCTTCCAACAGCGAGCCATCGATCCCAAAATCAGATGCATCACGCAGCATTGCTTTTATTTCTTCCTCCGTACAGTGATAATCTCCCTCATAATTTCTTTTATAGCTCCCTTTTAGAGGATTTTCGTTCAAATACACCGGACGGTATCTATAATCTGCCTGTGGAACTTCTATCCATATAATATTACAATCATTTATCCGACAAATCCCAATGTTCTCATCCATCAAAAGATTTGCACTAACCTTTTTGCTATTGATCGTATCCCAAAAACTCTTTATCATTTTTCCAGGATTATTTAAATTACAAAAAGAGAATCTTTTCTCTAATTCTGTTTCTTTTAAATGTTCTTCTACACCAAGTAGAATCACCCCGCCACTTGTATTTGCAAATGAAGAGTACGTTTCCCAAAGTGAATTTGGAATACCTCCTTCTGCTTTCTTACACTCAAGTGTAAGCCGTTCTCCATATCTTAATAAATCTAATATTTCAATATCTGTCATTACATACCACCCCAATTTATACAATTTGTTTCAACAATACTTCACCTACTATTTGTATTATAATTCTTTAAAATTGATTTGTACATCTATAATATTGCATTAAATTTTCTCAAAAAACTATCGTTTCTTCCGCCGCTGCATAATCTTGCAGAACACCACTGCCACCGCCGTACTGATGGCGGTGGCCACGATGGCCGGCCCTACGATAGATGTGGGATCCACGCTGCCGTACTGGGACCGGTAGGCGATCATGGTCACGGGAAGCAGCTGGAGGGAGGAAATGTTCAGCACAAGCAGCGTGCACATCTCATTGCTGGCCACCCCTTTCGGAACAGGGCGGGCGTCTTCCCGCTCTGTTTTTGCGCCCCGGCGCTGCTCCTCCAGACGCTCCAGCTCCTTCATGGCGTGTAAGCCCGCGGGGGTTGCGGCATTGCCCAGCCCCAGCAGATTGGCCACCATATTGGTGGCGATGAGTTCCTGAACAGGATCGTCTTTGTGAATATGGGGATACAGCCACCGGATCAGCGGCCTGCACATTTTATTCAGCGCCTGCAGCAGACCGCTTTGCCGGGCGATCTCCATGAGACCGCACCACAGTCCCATGACCCCCACCATGGATATGGCCAGGGTCACGGCCTCCCCGGTCCCATCCAGAAGGCCCTGGCCCACCTGGTCCAGCGTGCCGTGGAGAGCCGCAAACACGATCCCGATCAAAAGCATGCCCGCCCAGATCCCATTGAGCATAGCTCCATCCCCCTTCCCCTTTTTCCGCCGCCTGTTTCCCATGCGGCATTTCCCTCTGCCTGTAAAGTATCCTGCCGCCTTCTTACGCCAGCCACAGGCTGGCTGCCACTCCCGCCGCCGTGGCAAGCATGGCGCCCGCCATGGTCCACCGGGTCTTCGTCACCTTTACCGTGACAAAATAAAGGCTCATAGTATAAAATACCGTCTCGGTACAGCTGAGCAATATGGACGCCGCGCGGCCCAGATAGGAATCCGGCCCGTATTCCTTAAAGATGTCCAGCGCCAGCCCCGTGGCCGCCGAAGAGGAAAACGGGCGCATTAAAATTACCGGTACCAACGGTACCGGCAACACGCCGCGGGGGAGCAGGCCTGCCAGCCAGTCCAGAAAGCCGGAGGCCCGAAGCACTCTCACACCCGCTATCAATCCGATCAGC
This sequence comes from uncultured Lachnospiraceae bacterium, assembly GCA_947623905.1. GTDB lineage: Bacteria > Bacillota > Clostridia > Lachnospirales > Lachnospiraceae > CANQHX01. The sequence goes on along the minus strand of CANQHX010000015.1, from coordinate 7,076 downwards.
GTGGGCAGTATGGAAACCGCCACGTGAAACCCGTCCTTTGCGCCGTCTGTAAAGGCGTCAAACACAGGGCATTTCATCAGCAGCCCGAATCCCACGATATAAAACACAAGCAGGGGAATAAACAATCCCGACAGAAAATTCACAAAGGTGTCCAAAGATCCATCCTCCGGGGATATTCTGTTACACCCTATGCTTTTTGCGGGAAAAAAATTCCTCACAAAAGGCCCTGGTACACATCCCTTCTGGAAATGCCCCTGTCCTTTGCCACCTGCCGCATAGCCTCCTTCCGGTCCATTCCCTGCTCTTCGTAAATGGACATATGCTCCGAAAGGGACACACTGTCCCATTTTGCCCGGGAGGCTTCCTCCAGCTGCGATACGCTGCGGCCCGCGATGACCAGCACATATTCTCCTCTGGGCGGCTCGCTGCGATATTTTTCCAGAGCGTCCCCCACAGTAGTCATGATATATTCCTCATGGAGCTTCGTCAGCTCCCGGCAAACGGTCATCTGCCGGTCCCCCAGCACAGAGAACAGTTCTTCCAGCGTTGCCGCCAGATGGTGGGGCGCCTCGTACAGCACCATAGTCCGGGTCTCCTGCTCCAGCATGGCCAGCCGCTGCCGCCGCGCCTTTTTATCCGCCGGAAGGAAACCTTCAAAACAGAATCTTCTCGTATCCTGTCCCGAAGCCGCCAGGGCAGTGACACAGGCACAGGGTCCCGGAAGGGACACCACCTGTATCCCCTGCTCGTGACACATGCGCACCAGCACTTCGCCCGGATCGGAAATAGCAGGCGTGCCCGCGTCTGTCACTACGGCGATATCCTGCCCCTGCTGCAGCAGCCCCGTAAGGTACACCGCTTTTTCCGTCTTATTATGCTCATGATAGCTGGTCATGGGCGTTTTGATCTCAAAGTGGTTCAGCAGCCGCAGGGTATTCCTCGTATCCTCTGCCGCGATCCGATTTACTTTTTTCAGTACGCCCAGCACCCGCACCGGCATATCCTCCAGATTGCCGATGGGAGTAGGGCAAAGATACAGACGTCCGGCCATAGCTCTAACCTTCTTTTTCTCTCCGTTTCCGGTTTTCCTCCCGTTTTAAGGGAACCGCCTCCTGCTGCACCTGTCCGTACAGCCCGAGGACTTCCTCCGTATACGTGCCGTCGTTCTCGTAGACCACAAGGGGCCGTTCTGCCTTCATGCCGGGACGGCCGCCCTTCAGGCCTTCTATGAGCACCAGGCGGGGCTCCTTGTGGACATACGGATACACCAGCCGCATCCCTTTGACCTCTATACCGTTTTCATGAAATCCCACAATGATCTCCCCCAGCCGTTCCGGCCGGTGCACCATATAAAACCTTCCCTTTTCCACAAGGGCCCTCGCTCCCTGAGCGATCACATCTGCCAGAGTACAGGCGATTTCCTGCCGGGCAAGGGCCTTCTGCGGATTGTCGCACACAAACCCGTGGGCGGCGGGCATATAGGGAGGGTTGGATACTACCACATGAAAAGCGCCTGCTTCCACCACCTGCTCCAGATGGGCAATATCTCCCTCCAGTATGTCAATGCGGTCTTCCAGTCCGTTCATCTTTACGCTGCGCCGGGCCATATCCACGCTTTCCGGCTGGATCTCCACCCCGGTGAAATGCTTTCCCGGCGTCTTTGCCGCCATAAGGATGGGCAGGATCCCCGTGCCGGTACCCAGATCCAGCATCTTCTCTTTTGCTTTTACTTTTCCGTATGCAGCCAGCAGCACCGCGTCAATGCCAAAACAAAATTTGTCCGGGTGCTGGATGATGCCGTACCCCTTACACTGCAGGTCATCGATCCGTTCCCCGGGCAACAATGTCACATTTTCCACCGGCTGAAAAACACCGCTCACGACAGCCTGGAGCCGCTGCTTTCTTCCTGCTCCAGCTTTTCCAGTTTTTTCAGATCCCAGTCTTCATTTTTCTTCTCTTTGTCTTTTTTCTTCCGGCGGGGCTTAAAAGTAAGTTCTGCCGCAGGATATTCCACCAGCTCTTTCTCATCATCCTTCGTGATGACTACCTTCACCCGCTGGCGCAGCACGCTGACGCTCTGCACCTGGCCCTTTGTGCCGTCAGGCGTAGTCACTGTATCCCCCACGCCCGGCAGGCGGCTGTTGAGATCCTCATACGTTTCCTGCTCGTTTTTCAGGCAGCACATCAGCCGCCCGCACACGCCGGAGATCTTGGTGGGATTGAGGGAAAGGCTCTGCTCTTTGGCCATCTTGATGGACACCGGGGCAAATTCCGACAAAAACGTGCTGCAGCAGTAAGGCCGTCCGCACACGCCGATGCCGCCCCGCAGCTTGGTCTCATCCCGCACGCCGATCTGCCGCAGTTCGATGCGGGTGCGGAACACCGACGCCAGATCCTTCACCAGCTCCCGGAAATCGATCCTTCCGTTGGCGGTAAAGTAGAACAGAATCTTGTTTCCGTCGAAGGTGTACTCTGTATCGATGAGTTTCATCTCCAGCTGATGCTTCTTTATCTTCTCCCGGCAGATGTCAAAAGCCTCTTTTTCCTTCTGCCGGTTGTCCGCGTACCGTTTTTCATCCTCCCGGGTGGCCACCCGGAGGATCTTTTTTAAAGGCTGAACGATATGCTTCTCGTCCATGGGCGTCACGCCCAGCACCACATTGCCGTATTCCACTCCCTTGGCAGTCTCCACGATCACATGATCGCCCCGTTTTACGCTGATGCCTGCCGGGTCAAAATAATATACCTTTCCGGCTGTGCGGAACCGCACTCCGATAATATCTGTCATATGTTATCTCCGTTTCCGATTCTGATTTACGCGATATTTTCCTTGATCGTCAGTACAAGAAGCTCCATGGTCAGGTCAAAATTCACATTTGCTGCCAGCCGGATCTTGGCCGTATCAATGGCCTGGAGGATCTTCTCCAGCCCGTCATAGCTGCAGTCGTTTGCCTGGTGCATAATGGCCGAAAGCTGATCGTGGAAGATCACCTCGTTGGCGTCCAGCGTAGTCTTGAACAGCAGGATATCCCTGTACCATACAGCCAGGAAATCCAGAAAATCCTGGATCTCTATCTTGTATTCCTTATAGTTTTTAATGCCTTCCACCGCCTGGTTGACGCTCATATCCCCGATATATCTGGCCAGCGCGATCACCTGGTTTTTGATGGCGGAAAAATTTTCCTGAGTAGCCAGCTTCACCGCCTTGCCGATATTTCCCTGGGCAAAATTGGCACAGATCCCGGCTTCATAATCCGGCAGCCTGTACTCCTCCATGAGATAATTCTTCACTGCCCGCCTGCTCACCGGCCGCAGAGGCAGGGTAACACATCGGGACGTGATGGTGGGAAGGAGCATCTGCTCGTTTGTGGTGAGCAGTATGATCACTACATATTCCGGCGGCTCCTCGATGGTCTTTAACAGCGCGTTCTGCGCCTGTGTAGTCATCATCTCCCCGTCAGGTATGATATATACCTTATGAGTGCCGGAATAAGGCCGGATGGCAACGGACCGGTTTACCTGCTGGCGGATGTCGTCCACGCTGATGCTGGCCGGCTTTTCATGGGTCACCCAGATAATATCCGGATGGTTGCCGCTGGCGGCCTGTACGCAGGAAGGACAGGTACCGCAGGCGTCGTCTGTCCGGTTCTCACACAAAAGCGCCGCTGCAAAGGCGGCCGCTACCGAATGTTTTCCGCTGCCTGTCTCTCCGCTGAGGATATAGGCATGGGATATCTGCTGGTTGTACAGCGCCTTCTGAAGATAATTTTTTACCTGCGACAAACCTCTGATCTGTTTGAATGTTGTCATACACGCCTCATTTCTGTGCCCGCCGGAGGGAGCACGGTGCCTTTTCCATGGCCGCTTTTCCTGCCTCGACTGTAGTCTCGATGGGGATGGTCGTCAAACACCCGCTGACGCAGGCGTCATGGGTGCTTTCCTCGTCATTATACCATGCCGCCGGTGATTTTCCTAGTAAATCCTCGCTTTTTTCAAGGATTTACCGCCTGTTTTATGGAGCTCGCGATCTCTTTTATACAAATTTCCAGACGATCATTGACATATTCCCGGTCTATTCCGGCCGCTCTCAGCTTTTCCGGAGAAAAATCCCTCTGATCCGCCAGGAAGCGGCGGCACATTTCTTCATAGCCGGGATGCTTCTGGCTCCGCTCCCTGTCCAGCGCCCGCTGAAGCCGCTCTCCGTCGTCCAATGTAATATACAGGGGAACGATGCGGTCCGCTCCGAAATAATTTCGCATGCTGATGAACCCCTCCAGCGTCCCGATCACCAGATAGGAATCCTCTTCCGGGCGCAGGCCGTCGTCCGCGGTAAAATAGGTCCACGGGCCGTACACCGTCTGATAGGTCCGCTGTTCAATGATCTTCCCGGCAGCGTCCATTTCCGCCCGCCGCTGTTCCGTGACAAAATGATATTCTACGCCCTCTGTTTCCCCGTCCCGGATGGGCCGGGTCGTATAGGGCACGATCCGATCCAGCGCAGCGCCCATCTCCCGGTGCAGCGCCCGATCCGTGATCAGCCGGTGATAAATGGTATCCTTCCCGGATGCACTTTTTCCCATAATGTAAAAGATCTTACCCATATATGCTGCTCCGTTCTACTGTCCACACGAACTCTCCCGCGGCGTCCTCCATGCCTTCCACGGAAAGGCCCTGCCGCCGCGCCCGGCCAAGGGCGGCGCATAGCTCTTCGGTGAATACTTCCCCCGGCACCACCAGAGGAATGCCAGGCGGATACACATAAGCATATTCACAGCTGACCCGGCCGGCCGCCTGCTCCAGAGGCGTCCGGATCGGTTCCTCATGTGCCTTGCGGTTTCCCGCCTCCGGCGCGTCCGTCCTCCCGGCTCTCCGCTCCAGCATATCCAGCGCCTGCCAGGGCTCCAGCACCGCCTCCGGTATATCCTGTGTCCGCGGCAGCTCCGGCAATATATCATCCGCCCACAGCCGCTCCGGCGGTATATCCTGCGCCCGCGGCGGCCGTCCCTCTGACGGCATATCATCCGCCTCCTGCCGGGCCGGCATGGAAGCAAGCCGCCTGTCTATCTCCGTCACGGCCTTTTCCAGCCGCGCAAATCCTTCTTCCGTATCCATGACAGAAGTCATGGCGATCACATAGTCCGGTCCGGCCATCTCCAGCTCCAGACCGTATTCCCGCCGCAGCAGGTCCATAAACTGCTTTCCGGTAAGCTTTTCTCCCGGCACGAACAGAACGATCTTGCCCGGATCACAGGTTCCTTCCGGGAGGGCAAAAAGCCGGATCTGCCTGCACTGTCCAAGCTCCCTGCGCAGCGCCGCAAGCCGCTTTTCATACTGCTCAAACAGCTCGTTCCCCTGCTCCTTCAGCAGCGTAACGCACCGACTGATGCCTGCCATGAGCACATAGGACGGACTGGACGTCTGGTACGCGGCAAGAAGACGTCTCAGCTTTTTCTCCGGCACCAGATCTCCCCGAATATGCAGAAGCGCGGTCTGCGTCATGGCCGGCAGCGTCTTGTGAATGCTGTGCACCACAATATCCCCTCCGCAGGCCACCGCCGACGGAGGAAACATTTCTCCTCCCGCCAGGCCCAGATGCGCGCCGTGGGCGGCGTCCACGATCAGCGGCACGCCGTATCTGTGACACACTTCCCCGATGGCTTTCACATCGGATACCACACCCTCGTAGGTGGGGGACGTGATCACCACGCCGTCCGTCCTGCGGCCGCTTTCCCTGTTTTCCGCCAGAGCAGCTTCCACCTGCCCGGCCGTGACCGCCCCGGCGATCCCCCATGACGTCAGCGTCTCCGGCACAAGATACCGTGCGTGCATGTGATGCATGGCAAGACCGTTGTACACAGACTTATGGCAGTTGCGTGCCGCCACCATGACGCCGCCCCTGCCGCAGGCGCCCAAAGCGGCCAGTATCCCGCCAGTGCTGCCGTTTACAAGCAAAAACGTCTCTTTTGCCCGGTACAATTCATTGGCGGCAAGCGCCGTATCCCGCAGGATCCCCTCCGCATGATGCAGAGAATCAAACCCCTCTATCTCTGTGATATCCAGAAGATAGGGATCGCAATCCATGCCTAAATGCCGTTTATGACCGGGCATGTGAAACGGATACACATCTGCCTGGCCATAATCCGATAGTTTTTCATATAGATTTTTCATGGAATACTCCGTTTACTGTCCGTAATCCGGCGTGTCCGCCAGCCATTTAATGGACGGGAAATAGCGGAACATGGCTTTTGCCAGTATTTTCTCCTTCTTTACATAATGATTGATCCAGAACCGGGAATCCTTGGAGTCATGCCGGTTGTCTCCCAGCATGAAATAACTGTCTTCCGGCACCTCAAAGGGACCAAAATCACCGGAGGGCACTCCTTTGATGTAATCCTCCTTCAGCGGTGTATCGCTGTCGTTGATGTACACAAGGCCCCCTCTGATCTCCACCTTTTCTCCCGGCAGGCCGATGACGCGCTTTATGAACGTCTTCGTCTCATCATCGGGATACAAAAAGATGGCGATATCTCCCCTCTTGGGCTCGGAAAACCAGTATGCGGTGCGCAGACCGATGAGCCTGTTGCCCGTCATGATCGTGTCCTCCATAGACCCGCTGGGAATCCTCGCGTTGGCAATAAGAAAATGATTGATGAGAAGCGCGGCCACTACCGCGATGGCAAGCACTTTCACCCAGTCCAGCAGCTCCGCAGCCACGTCCGTTTTCGTTCCTTTCTCTTCCTCCGGCATTTCTGCCGCAATTTCCGGTTCCTCCGCCGGATTTTCCATATTGTTGTCCATATAACTCTCCATTCCGGAGCGCCCGCGTCCACAGACAGCTTTTTTCCGTCCGATCCCGGCAGGTCGCTCCAGCCTTATAAAGCCTTTCTATACAATACCACAAAAAAAGAACTTAGAAAAGAGATTAAATAAGAATTTTCTGTGACAACCGCATTTTACAATGCAGCTGCTTCCGGAAAAAACAGATATACAGAAAAAAAGATGCCCAGAGCCGGAATCGAACCAGCGACACGAGGATTTTCAGTCCTCTGCTCTACCAACTGAGCTATCTGGGCATT
>CANQHX010000014.1 GCA_947623905.1 uncultured Lachnospiraceae bacterium | reverse complement strand
ATATCCGGGACATCATAAAAAGCAACCTGCAGGCAGCCCGTATTTACATAGTTTCCGCGCTGAAGTGGACCGTCCTGGGCGTGATCATGGGCGCCCTGTCCGGCCTGATCGGCTCCGCCTTCCACACTGCCATCGAATATGTGTCCACTTTTCATCTGGAGCACTCATGGACCTTATTCTTCCTGCCCGTTTTCGGCGTTGCGCTGGTGTTTTCCTACCGGGCGTGCAACCAGATCAATGACCGGGGCACCAACCAGATCATCGACGCGGTGACAAAGCCGGAGAAGGCATCGCCCCAGCTTGCGCCCCTGATCTTTCTGGCGTCCGTCCTCACCCATCTGGGAGGCGGTTCTGCCGGACGGGAGGGCGCGGCCCTGCAGATCGGCGGCAGTATCGGCGCCACCTTCGGAAAACTGTTCCATCTGGAAGAACGGGACCTGAAGGTGCTTACCATGTGCGGCATGAGCGCCGTGTTTTCCTCCCTGTTCGGCACCCCCATCGCGGCGGCTATTTTCAGTCTGGAAGTGATCAGCATCGGCATCATGTACTACAGCGCCCTGTACCCCTGCCTGCTGGCCTCTATCACCGCCTATGCCATCACCGGCAATATCGGCGTGGAGATCGGGGCGGACCTGATGACCTTTCACCTGGACTTCCAGTACGGCACGCTGGCCCTTGTGATCCTCCTTGCCGCCCTCTCCGCCGTGGTGAGCATCCTGTTCTGCGTCATGACCGGCGGGGCTCACAAATGGTTCCACAAATATATCAAAAATGACTATGTGCGTATTCTGGTCGGAGCAGCCTGCATCATCGTGCTGACCCTTCTTTACAGGACCAATATCTACAACGGCGCCGGCATGGCCACCATCCTGAAAACACTGGCCGGCGATCCCGCCGGATGGGAGATGTGGCTGCTGAAAATGATCCTCACCGCCGTCACCATCGGCTGCGGCTTCCGGGGCGGCGAGATCGTCCCCTGCATGTTTGTGGGGGCTACCTTCGGCAGCTTTATCGGATCCTTCATAGGAATGGACCCGGGCTTTGCCGCCGCCGTGGGGCTCATCTCCGTATTCTGCGGCTGCGTCAACTGCCCCATCGCCTCCATTACGCTGGCGGCGGAGCTGTTCGGCGCCACAGACGTGGCCATGATGTACTTTGCCATCTCCTGCGCCATCAGCTATACCCTGTCCGGCTACTTCGGCGTGTACACCAGCCAGCGGTTCAATTACTCCAAGCTCCAGGTGAAATACCTGCAGGACCGGCCCACGGCCAGACACTGAATATCCGAATAAGAAAAGGGAGATGCTTCGCAAAAGCGTCTCCCTTTGTTTTTATGACCTTCCGGATCGGTCCGTATTACTTTGCCATTTTGGATGATGCTGTTATTGATAACCGGCAGCCGCCTGTTCCAGAGATGCTTTCAGTCTTTCCCGCATATCCCGCGGTTCCAGCACGATCACGTCCGGCGCATAGCTTTTGGCAAACTGTTCAACCGACATTTCATTGGCATAAACAGTTACATTTACATAGGTATCCGTTTCGTCTGAGAAAACGACATCTTTTCCGAAAAAATCTATGATATCGCTGACCATCGGCCTGACGATCCTGAGTTTGATCCGCCGGTCACCGCTGGAATACATATAAATGTGTTTCTTCATGTATTCCGCAAGATCCAGCGACTGTCCGTTTGCCCACCGGAGAGATGAGAACGGCTTTGCCGGCTCGTCCATGATCTGCAGATCCCTGATGCGGTCAAGGCGGTAGTTGGAAATATCGTCATATTTATCAAAGTTGCAGATCAGATAATATTTTCCTTCTCTCGCGGCCATCTGATAAGGGCTGACCACATAGCGGTCCGACCCGTTTAACCGCAGTTTCGGATATAGTTTTTTGTCCGTACCATAAGCCAGGTATTGAAAAGATACCTTCTTTCCTTTTCCGATGGCCTGATCCAGAAGCTCGATCGTGAGAAAAAGCTGCTTGTTATCGGTATGATCATACGGCATGCAGGAGATGTGACGGATGCGGGAGCGGAAATAATTGTTGGAAAGTCCTTCCAGCTTTTCCACAAGCTCTTTGCACTGACCGTATGGAATATGTCTGGAAAAAAGCAGGCTGTCTATCAAAAGTCTGAGTTCTCCATCGGTAAATTCCCGAACCAGATAAAAATCAGACAATACGTAGCTTTCTTCCAATTCTCCCGTTTTGGAATTGGGTACCCTGCGGACTGATTCGCTGTATTCGATCTCATATCCGAAATCAATGAGATTCATCAAGTTCCGGCGGATCGACTTGCGCTCCGCCTTCATGTCGTATTCTGTTTCGAGGATCCGTTCAATCTCCTTCTGGCTCAGTCGATGGTCCTCGTCCGTGTATCTGCGAAGGATATCCAATATATTCATGATCAACAGTTTTTTCGGCTGCCTGGTATACATACGATCCTTCATCCTTTCTCTGTGTGCCCAGCAGTTCGATTTTATTATATCAAATATCGTCCCAGCCAACAAGCAGTATGAGAACACTGCGGCGCTGAGGGACCACCCTCTTTATGTCGCAGCCAAAAGCGCTTCCCATACCTTCACCATCGCGTATGTATCCAGTTCACAATATTTCAGCAGATTCCTCCGGGCAATTTCCCGCTCCGCCGGCTCCATATACTGAATCTGGGGGAATATGGCCATAGCCTCCCCGCCGTTATGGACACCCTCCAGATTGTGATAATCCAGATCCGGATCATCCGGATATATTGCCGGCAGCACACTTTTTATGGAAAAGGAACCGCCCATGGCTCGATTATAATAATACCCGGACTGGAAAGGAACGAGAAGATCCTGTATATGCTCTCTGATATTCAGCAGATGATCCGACAGATCCGGGAATATTTCGGCCAGCTCCTGCAGCCTTGTACATTCAAAGGCTTTGTTATAAGCCGTCACGCAGACATTCATAGGTATATCGGCGCATAACTGTTCCGCCAGCGCCCGCCTGGGATCGGTGCCTGATTCCCCGAGAAATTCTTTGTGTTTCAGCGCGCCGCCTTCTTTCTCAATGTAATGCAGAGAATATTGAAACGGTATTTGCGCGTAGGGCTTTGTGCCGATAAACCGGGGAATGGCCGGCTGCATGGTTTCAAAATCCAAAAAATACAGCGGGAATGACAGGTTGTCCAGAAAATCCATGATCTTTTCTTTGTCAATGTAGGTTCCCTTATCCATAAGGGAATACTCCATTTGGCGCAGCTGCTTTTTTGATTTGATCTCCGGCCGGCTGACCAGATCCGAAAAAGAAACAAGCCCTTTTCTGTAAAAATCAATCTTTTTTGCAAACGGCATGCGATGAAGATCAAACACGGACGGTTTGGGAATATGTCTTGAACAATATTCCCAAAATCCGCACAGATACGGATTTTTGCAATTTATCGATAAGTCAATATCAGGCTCCGTGGGAGACGATAAAATGCTTTCCGCAGCGGAAAGGTTCTCCGCGATACTTTTCTCCTCCCCGGCAACAAGTTCGGCTACATCGGTGATCTTAAAAAGCCTGTGAACATCCAATATGCCGTCAAACACATATCCGCTGTCCAGACAGATCAGATAAACGCCGTTCAATTTCACGCCGCAATGCTCCAGCACATATTTCTGATAGGCAATATCCGCAATGTATACATCCTTATCATTATGCGTGGAACTTTTGACCTCATATATCGCCCAGCCTCCGCCATCCTTTTTCAAAATATCCACGGCACAGTATAAGCCGTCATACGAAAAGGATGCTTCGCAGATAACCTCTGTCCCTTTTTCCATTTCTCTTTTGGTCGCGCTGATCATTGCAGAGAGATTCAGAAGCTCGCCGTTATATTTCGTAACATCCACATAATCCCCGAAGAGACCTTTTGCAAGCTGGCCGACCTCATTCCCTGCTTCCATTCTTGAAATAGTACTGTCGTCAGGTTTCAGTTCCTCCGGCTTGTATTTGTTCAGCCATGCCATCTTCGGGCATTGCCATAAACTACAGTATTTTGACTTTGAAAATGACAACATTTTATTCACCTGCCTTGATTACTGTATTTATTATATTGATTCATGACTGAAAACACAAGAAAGACTTTGCTGAAAACCGTCTGCCATTGCTCATGAACTAAATCCAGTTCATCCGGCCGTCAATTCTGAAAGAAGCCCGAAAGCTGGCCGTTATGCTGCGCCATAATTGTCCCATGACACATGATAAATTAAAAAACAGAAACCATTTTTATCAGCATGATCTTTTTCCAGGAGGAATCTGCATGGACATACTAAGGTTTATTCATTCAAATGCGATCCGGGAGCATTTAAAAAACATCAGCTATCAGTTTCATCCTCTGGAAGCGGCCTTGGCTGATCTGGCAGTGCAGAGATGCATCGACCAGTTTGCCAATGCCTATCATAAAACTATGATTAAAGAATACGCACTTATGGTGTAATAGCTAAGTGACAACAGACCGGAGGCGATCTGACCGGCCTTATGAATGGGAGGCTGCGTGTAACATTGGATGAAAAAATCTATAAGGGCATCTTCTGGTGGGTGGAAAACGGACTTTTTTGTCGAAAGATCTGGTGCGACCGATCCGGCGCTCCACTGGAAGCGCCGGAATTTTCCTCAAAAAAAGGGGATCATTTCAACCACAAGGCTGAATGGAACAAGCTTCCGAAAACCGTGACCGGCAGAAAGCCGTACAATTATTATCCCCGCGGCAGAGTCGAGATTCGGCGGGACAAAGCGGTCATATACCTGAATCCACATTTAAATCAGGAAGAAATTATTTCGCAGATCAATATGGAGTTTGGGCTGTACAATCTGTCGCATGTCCGCGTGATATGCGACGGATCTTCGCATTACCAGGCTTTAATAGAAACATAAGACATTTATATTTATTTACTCTCTCATGCGTTTTTTATTTCTCTCGGTCTTGTTAAACAGATGGCCGTAAACCCAAAGAGCTCTGTCAATGTTTCTGTCGGATTTATATGCTTTATAATCTAGCCCTGCCTCTTGCAGCATAGTTGTAAGCGGATCTTTAAAATTTTTGATGTAACTTGAAAAACTTTCAATACTGCCATCCGGAAACAGTTTTAAAAGATATCCATCCTTATCAAATAAATTATCTTCATCTTGCAGCGCTTTCAGAGCAACATGTGCAAACTTATCATAAATAGGGTACTCCCCTCTTTTGAGAAAATAAATAGCAGTTATCGCATAAACCGTGCCTATGCCATCACCTTTCAATTTCTCAAAGATCTTTTCAATATCTTTTTCGTCTTTTGTCTCTATTTTTTCTACACATTTTATTTTTTCCCGAACTTTTTTCAGGTCTATCTTCCCGTAACGAGTTTTAATCGTATTACCTGTAACTGTTTCTTTTTTTACATTCGTTTTCCACATGAAAATATTCTTAACATCATCTATATCAAGTTTTTTACTCTCAGGACAACTTAGAATTTTATCTATCTCTTTTTCAAGTTCCATATCTGGACACAGATAATAATATAATTTACTGTAAAAATCTACAAACTCTGCAAAACTGCCAATTTCTTTCCCATTTGGATAATAATATTTCATCTCTTCCGTTCCTTTCATTTTACCACGCATTAAAAAATACATATATTTAGTCGAAACAAAACGGTATTCAGGACTGATCTGAAACGTGTGACTTCTGCGATAGGGAAGCAGGTATACCTTCCAGAAGCTTCTCTCTCACATTGTCCTCCGGGCAGTCCAGCACATGGAGCAGCATGGTCTCCAGCAGATCGCCCACCTGCTTTCCCCGGATGCCCAGATCCAGCAGATCCTGGCCTTTTACGGCCAGCTCCTTCAGCGACAGACAGCAGCCGTTCTCTATGGTCTGCAGGTAGATTTCTTCTATTTTTTCCACCTGGGCGGCAGGCATGACAGCCGCCTGTCTGTTGACCGGCGCGCTTTCCCCGGCAGACACATCCAATGCCTGCTCTCCGGCGCGGGCCAGTCCCTTCCACAGCTTTAATTCCATGGGATACAGCGCTGTACCCACCTGATAGATGCTGTGGCGCACGCTCCTGCCCGACGGCTCCACCTGATCCCTGCTGTGGGCCACAAGCTTTGCGACCGTGCGCACGGTGTCATTGTCCAGCTTCAGCCGGCGCAGCACTGTTGTTGCCATATCCGGTTCCAGATTGCACAGCAGCATGGCTTCCCGCAGGTGCCTGTCCGGCTCCACCGCCAGCAGCCGCCGTTTTGTCATTTCCGTGACCGTGACCTCCGGCATAAAATACTTCATCATGCCCAGCTCATAAGCAATCCCCACATGGTCCGGGTGATCCGACACGAGCAGCTTCACCATCTCTGTCTGGATGCGCTCCGCGCTGATCAGCCGCAGGTTTTCCGCCAGCGCCTCTGCCGCCTGTGCCGTCTCCTCTTCAATGACAAATCCCAGCTGAGCGCCAAACCGTACTGCCCGCAGGATGCGCAGGGCGTCCTCGGTAAACCTGTGGCGGGCGTTTCCCACACAGCGGATCACGCCGTCCTCCAGGTCCTTTCTGCCCCCGTACAGATCCACCAGTCCGTGCCGTTCACTGTATGCCATGGCGTTGATGGTAAAATCCCGCCGCAGCAGATCCTCCTCCAGATGAGGGGTAAAGGTCACCTGCTCCGGATGCCTGCCGTCGGCATATTTCCCGTCAATGCGGTAGGTGGTCACCTCATACCCCTCTCCATCCAAAAGCACCGTCACGGTGCCGTGCTGGATACCCGTGTCCACTGTCCGGCGGAATAATGCTTTTACCTGCTCCGGCTTCGCGTCGGTGGTGATGTCCCAGTCGCTGGGCGTCCTGCCCAGCAGGCTGTCCCGGACGCAGCCGCCTACCGCATAGGCCTCAAACCCGCTCTTTTCCAGTTTTCCGATAATCGTCTTTACCTGCTTTGGAAGTAAGATATCCATATTCCCTCTCCCATTGGTCAAAAAAGGACTGCTGTAAGACCAGACATGTTCTCACAGCAATGTCGTCCGGTTTCGCAGCAGTCCCTTACATCTGTTCATTTCCTTTTTAGTACGCCTTGCCCCAGGTCACCATGATCCTTGCGGGCCTGCCGCAGCACACGCATGTTTTGCCCACCTGCTTCTGGACAAAAGGCATGCACCGGGAAGTAGCGGTGGTGTCCTCCTTGATCTTGTCCTCACATGCCTGCTCGCCGCACCACATCGCGTTGACGAAGCCGGGCTTCGTGTCAATGATCTCCTTAAACTCCTCATAGTCCGCAGCCTCGTAGATATGGGCGTCCCTGTGGGCCTTTGCCCGCTCAAACATGTCCTTCTGGATCTGCTTCAGAAGCTCCAGCGCCTTTTCTTCCACTTCATCCAGAGATACAAAAGCCTTTTCCCTCGTATCCCGGCGCACAAGCACGCACTGGTTTTTCTCCAGATCCTTGGGTCCGATCTCCAGACGGAGAGGAATGCCCCGCATCTCCTGCTCGCTGAACTTGTAGCCGGGAGATTTGTCTGTGTCGTCCACCTTTACCCGAAGCACCTTAGACAGCCGCTCCTTTAAATTGTAAGCGGCGTCCAGCACCCCTGCCTTTTTCTGCATGATGGGAATGATCATCATCTGGGTAGGAGCTACCTTAGGCGGCAGCACAAGGCCGCTGTCGTCACCGTGAACCATGATGATGGCGCCGATACTGCGGGTGGTGAGGCCCCAGGAAGTCTGGTGGACATATTTCAGCGTATTGTCCTTATCCGTATACTGAATGTTAAAGGCCTTTGCGAAGCCGTCGCCGAAATTGTGGCTGGTGGCGGACTGGAGAGCCTTGCCGTCGTGCATCATGGCCTCGATGGTGTAGGTAGCCTCCGCGCCGGCGAATTTTTCCTTGTCGGTCTTGCGTCCCCTGATCACGGGGATGGCCAGCACCTGCTCATAAAAGTCGGCGTAGACGTTGAGCATCTGGATGGTGCGATCCTCCGCCTCCTGGGCGGTAGCGTGGGCGGTATGCCCCTCCTGCCACAGAAATTCCCTGGAACGCAGGAACGGGCGGGTGGTCTTTTCCCAGCGCACTACGCTGCACCACTGGTTGTACAGCTTGGGCAGGTCCCGGTAGGACTGAATATCCCTGGCGTAAAAGTCACAGAACAGCGTCTCCGACGTAGGGCGCACACAGAGCCGTTCCTGCAAAGGCTCCAGACCGCCGTGGGTCACCCATGCCACCTCCGGCGCAAAGCCCTCCACATGGTCCTTCTCCTTCTGGAGCAGGCTTTCCGGGATAAACAGGGGCATATACACATTTTCCACCCCGGTCTCCTTGAAGGCGGCGTCCAGCTGCTGCTGGATCAGCTCCCAGATGGCGTAGCCCGCAGGCTTGATCACCATACAGCCCTTTACGCTGGCGTAATCCACCAGTTCTGCTTTTTTTACCACATCTGTATACCACTGGGCGAAATCCTCCTCCATGGAAGTGATCGCCTCTACCAGTTTCTTATCCTCTGCCATGATACTCTCCATTTCAAAATATTGTAATCCGATTTATCAAGTTCCTGTCCCGGCGGCCGCGGCGCTTTTGCGCGGGCTGCCGCGTTTTCATCCTATATTAAGGCAAAAATCAGGAAAAGTCAATATATTGCAGTTCTGCATGCAGCAGATTGCAGCGCTGCGCGCAGCGGCAGAAACATGTATCCGCTACAGTTCCACATGTATCCGCTCCCCGGTGACGGGATGCCGCAATGTAAGGCCGCAGGCGCACAGATAAAGCAGGCTGCCGCCTCTGCCGGTTTCTGCCCGGCCATATTTCACATCTCCCACAATGGGAAGCCCGGCGTGGGCGAGCTGCACCCGGATCTGATGGTGCCGCCCTGTATCCAGGCATACGCGCACAAGGACATGCTGATCCGTTGCTTCCAGTACCCGGCAGGTAAGTCTTGCCTTTTTCGCCCCTGCCGTGCCCGCCTCCACTGCCCGGGAAATGTTGGTCCTGCCGTCCTTTAACAGCCAGTCCTCAAGGGCAAATTCTTCACCGCTTTTCACAGACAATGTCTGGCCCGCAAGACGCACCGGGATCCGGTTCGGTTCCGCTTTCCCGTCCGGGCGGCACACCGCCAGATACTCTTTTTTCATGGTGCCGTCCTGCACCTGGCGGCTTAAGCCTGCCGCCGCCTGTTTCGTGTACGCCACTGCCATTAGTCCCTGCACCGGCTGATCCAGCCGGTGGACAAGATAAGGGGTGCGGCCCATGTTTCTCAGACGGCTCACCACATCCTGCTGCCCTACGCGCCTTGTCTCCACTGCCAGCCCCGGCCCTTTCCGCCAGATACCTATGGTATCGTCCTCCCGGACCGGCTCCAGACTGCCATATGGCGCACAAACAGCCTCCCATTGCTGGAAGGCTGCGGCAGGAGCATTTGTATAGTCCCTTTCCACGTCAGTTGTCCACCACTACGCCTTTTTGCAGCATCACATTGGCGTACAGGGCGGATTCCGATGTGGCGATGATGCAGTAGGCAGTCTTTGCCTCCTCATAAAAAGCGAACCGTTCAATGTTGCCCACAGCGTCTGCGCCCCGGTCATCATATTTTGCCACCAGTCCCTTGTAGGTGTCCCAGATAGGCGTCTCCACATTGTCGCCCGCCATGACCTCCATAAGATTCACTGGCTTGTCCACATAGGTATCCAGAGGGAACACCTGCAGGATGGCGTCCAGTATCTCTGGCACGCCGTGGCCGTCACAGCGGATGACAATGGCGTTCTTTCCCATGGACTCCGCGGGGAAATTGCCGTCGCTGATCACCAGACGGTCGCTGTGGCCCATCTCGCAGAGCACCTTCAGAAGTTCAGGGGATAAGATTTTGGGGATTCCTTTTAACATAGCGTTCTCCTTTCTGCGCATGTTTTCTGCGCATAACCGAGTTTGCCCCTCCGGGGCAAATCTCGCGTCGGATGGCTTTGCCATCCGGCTATTCTCCATTTATCTTTAAAAAGAATATCAATTTCATCAGATAGAGTTATTCTGACTAACTCAGATGTAAAATCCGTGTTTATGCAGTATTCCATTATTTCTGAATAATCCTTCTTGAACTCTTCAAGAAGGGTAGAATCATCATGTGATAAAATGCTCCCTTTATAATATAATGATTCATATTGACCACTGGAGGTCGAATCTTCGCTTTTGCTTATATTTACATTAACAATATTTGCATGATTGATATATATATTCTTTTCTCCAGTCTGCTGTACGGTCTTTACGGGTTCAATGCCTTTGGGACTTTGAGCAGAGGGAATAACTTCTAAATTCATCTGCCATTTGTTTTTTCTCCTATTTCAGTATCGGTTTCCAGTCATTATTGGAATCCAGAAAAAGTTCTGCAAATTCTCCTGTGGAGAAGATATGGATCATGGAATCCATGTGCCACATTATCGGAAGATTCATAAGCTCCGATAATTCTGTCCAAAATACTTTTCCTTCATCGGAAGAGTGTAGTTCTCCACAATATGAATCTGTTTTGAACAGAAAAACAATATAGCGTGTGCCGTCTTCGTTAAACCAGTCTTTGACACCACAGAGCTTGGGATTTTTGATCGTTAGTCCTGTTTCTTCTTTTATTTCACGAATAACTGAATCTACTACAGGTTCGTTCTCTTCGATGTGACCACCAGGAAATATGATCCCTTTATAGTCCTTGCCGATTTTTTCTTCGACTAATACCTTTGTGCCATCATATACCATGCACATATTAGTCAGGATAACTTTATCAATTCTTTCCATAAGGCTCCTATGTATTCAGAACATCCACG
This sequence comes from uncultured Lachnospiraceae bacterium, assembly GCA_947623905.1. GTDB lineage: Bacteria > Bacillota > Clostridia > Lachnospirales > Lachnospiraceae > CANQHX01. The sequence goes on along the minus strand of CANQHX010000014.1, from coordinate 21,981 downwards.
TGATCGACATGGACATTCTTTTCTCCGTTTTGATATACAACTGTCGGATTGCTGAAATACTGATTGACGACTTTCGGCTCCGAAGATTGATCACGATCAGGGGATGCAGAGTTTTGCTGGGTCTCTGCTTCATCAGGGAAATCATCTTCTTCAGGTTCAGCCTTCGGTTCTGAATGATCGCATTCTGGTTCGGGTATGAAGGAACATTTTACCGTAATGTCATAATCAACGCTGTTTCCGATAGTTCCTTTATATGACTTACTGCCGTTAGGATACCATTCATTGTAGGTTGCAGCTCCATTGAGGTTGTATTCTGACCGATTCATGATTATGTAATGCCAGACTCCGAGAAGGAAGGCATGTTTTCTGCGCATAACCGAGTTTGCCCCTCCGGGGCAGATCTCGTGTCGGATGGCAAAGCCATCCGGCTGTTCTCTTTTCTATTAATGTTTTTATTATAATTTCAGCTTTATCTCACGGCCGCTGGACCGGTAGGGAACGATCTTCACCCCGGCGGCTTTCAGCATCATGCGGGACGCCGACACCGAAGGAGTGCCATTGTATTTGTCCTCATCATAGACCACGGTCTTGATACCGCACTGGATAATGGCTTTGGCGCACTCGTTGCAGGGAAACAGAGTCACGTACAGCTTGGCGCCCTCCAGGCTCCCGCCCCGGTAGTTCAATATGGCATTCAGCTCACTGTGGGTGGTATAAAAATATTTGTTTTTCAGCGGGTCTTCATTGTCCCGGTTCCAGGGGAACTCATCGTCGGAGCAGCCCTGGGGGAATCCGTTGTACCCCATGGACATGATCTTGTTTTCATTGCTGACGATACAGGCGCCCACCTGGGTGTTGGGATCCTTGGACCGCATGGCCGACAGGTATGCCACTCCCATGAAATATTCATCCCAGCTGATATAGTCCTGACGCTTTTCACTCATGACGTTTCCTCCAGTCCTATTCTTCCTCCAGCATGTCGATGCGGCGCTGATGGCGCTCTACGCCGGAAAACTCCGTATTCAAAAACGTATCCACGATCTTCACGGCAAGGCCGGGGCCCACCACTCTGGCGCCCATGGCCACGATGTTTGCGTCATTGTGCAGCCGTGTGGCTTCCGCGCTGAAGCAGTCGGAACACAGGGCGGCCCGGATGCCCTTAACCTTGTTGGCCGCTATGCTGATGCCGATGCCCGTACCGCAGATGAGAATGCCCTTGTCACACTCTCCGTTTACGATGGCGTGGGCCACCTTTTTCCCGTACACGGGATAATCGCAGGGATCGGCGCTGTAGCTGCCGTAATCCTTGTATTCCAGACCCTTTTCCTCCAGATATTTGATGATTTCCTGCTTCAGGCCGTATCCCGCCTGATCGCTTCCCAGTCCGATCATTTGCCTTCCTCCGTTCTTCTGTACAGATTTATATCTATTATAAGCCACAAACAGGTTTATTTCAATGGAATTTTACAGGGATCTCCCTATATCCGCACAGTTCCGCGGCATGGGACGGTCCTGTGGATCTCTACTGATCCGCCTGCTGTTTCATGCGGTAATGTCCCGTGATCTCCCGGGTTACATTGTATCGTTCCAGTATATCCTCCTCCCGGTTGGGCTGCCCGGTATTGTGGATCAGATAGGGAACGCCGTTCTCATTGCGGATGTCGGATATGATCCCGATATGGTTTTCATTGAACGCCACGATATCGCCCGGCTGCCACTCCCCGATCTGATAAATGTCCGTGGTGAGAGACAGCTGGTTTCGCTGAAAATATACCATCAGATTGGGCACCCGGCGAAAATCGATGTTGGGATCCGGCTCACCCTCCACTCTCGGATATGCGTCCGTATGGGCAGCGATATCCGCGTCTACCATATCCTTCAGCATATAGCCGGCATTTTTCAGCGCCCGCCAGATGACGTCGGTGCACACGCCCTCATCGTCCGGCGGATAGCCGCCGTCATAATAAGCGCTTTTGTACGCCGGTTTTCTCTCCGCCTCCGCCTTCGCCCCCTGCAGGATATCCGTGTAATCGTCTATACCGTCGCCGTCACGATCCGTGTCGCTCTTCATGGTTTCGATGCCAAAATCATTTCCGGAAAGCCCGGTTTTATCTTTTTCCTCCTGCTCCCCGCCGGCATCCTTCCGCGTCCATCCCGCCCAGCCGGCACGATAGGCGAAATAGCCTGCCGCGGCCCCGGCAGCCAGGGCCGCGGCCGTGAGGATACAGATAAATAAAGTTCTGTGCTTCTTCATCCTTATCACCAGATGTCCTTCTCTTTTTCCTGCAGTGTATCATTCTTTTTTACTGGTGTAAATATGTCATGATCCCATTGGTGATGGCTTCCGCCACCTGTTTCTGGTATGCCTCCGAGTTTAGCATCTGTGCCTCCTGAGGATTGGTGAGAAATCCGCACTCCACGATAACCGCGGGGCTGACCGTATGGCACAGCATGTAGTAATCGCTGTTTGCTTTGGGAGGCCTGTCATTTTCCTCATCCAGCCCTTCCCTCAGCGCCTGCTGCATGACGGCAGCCAGCCGTTTCCCCTCATCGGATTTCGCATAATAAAATACCTGGGCGCCCCGCGCGCTGGTATCTTTATAGCTGTTCTGGTGAATGCTCACCACGATCTCCGGCTTTGTCTTTTCGATAATGGCGCACCGGGCCCGCATATCCGATATTTTTTTATTGGAATCCGTTTCCCCGTAAAGCCCCACGTCCGCATCCCTTGTCATCACCACTGTCACCTGCTGCTGTTCCAGCAGTTCCTTTACAGAAAGGGATATGGCAAGATTGATGTCCTTCTCCAGTATCTGGCCGCTGCCTACCTTTCCGGGATCCACACCCCCGTGGCCGGGATCCAGCACTACGATATGCTCTTCCGGTTCCCCGGTGGCCGCAGTCTCAGCGGACCAGTGGAACCGGTAATCCAGCAGAAGCGCCACCATTACCAGTACCACCAGTCCCATGATATAATCCAGTTTTCTCTGCTCCCACATACGCCGTGACTCCGTGCTCTGTTTCACTTACACTGTATGTGAGGGATCGCCGGATTTATGACATAGCAAAAGAGAGCATCCCGCAAGTCATTTCAAATGACTGTTGGGATGCCCTCTTTTTACAGGTATTTTCTCAGTATATCCACCTTGTCCAGACGCTCCCAGGGCAGATCCAGGTCATTCCGCCCAAAGTGCCCGTAAGCAGCCGTCTGGCCGTAGATTGGCCTGCGCAGATCCAGCATTCGGATGATGCCGGCGGGCCGCATATCAAAATTCTCCCTTATGATGCGGGTCAGTTCCCGGTCGCTGAGCTTTCCGGTGCCGAAGGTGTCCACGCTGACGGAGGTGGGCTGCGCCACGCCGATGGCATAGGAGATCTGGATCTCACAGCGGTCCGCCAGGCCTGCCGCCACGATATTTTTGGCCACATAACGGGCTGCGTATGCTGCGGAACGGTCCACCTTTGTACAGTCCTTTCCGGAGAAAGCGCCGCCGCCGTGGCGGGCCCAGCTGCCGTATGTATCTACGATGATCTTCCTGCCGGTAAGGCCGCTGTCTCCCACCGGTCCCCCGATGACAAACCTTCCCGTAGGATTGATGTACACAATGGTCTTATCGTCAAACAATTCACGGGGCAGTACCTTCTCCAGCACCTCTCTGCGGATGTCGTAATGGATCTGCCGCTGGCTGATGTTTTCGTCATGCTGGGTGGATACTACCACTGCCTCAATGTGAACGGGCCTGTCATTCTCGTCATACTCCACGCTTACCTGGGTCTTCCCGTCAGGGCGGAGGTAAGGCAGCGTGCCGTCCTTTCTCACCTGCGCCAGCCTGCGGGCCAGCTTCTGGGCAAGATAAACGGGATAGGGCATATACTCATCCGTCTCATTGGTAGCGTAGCCGAACATCATACCCTGGTCGCCGGCGCCGATAGCTTCCAGCTGCACGTCGTCCATATCCTCCTCGCGGGATTCCAGCGACTGGTCCACGCCCCTGGCAATGTCCGGGGACTGCTGCTCCAGGCGCACCTTTACTTTCACATTGTGCCCGTTAAAACCGCAGGCGTCATTGTCATATCCGATGTCACAGATGGTCTCCCGGGCGATCTTTTCATAATCCACCGCTGCTTTCGTCGTCACTTCCCCGAACAGCAGCACAAAATCTGTTTTTGTGCACACCTCGCAGGCAACCCGGCTCATGGGATCCTGCTCCAGCAGCGCGTCCAGCACCCGGTCCGCGATCTGGTCGCACACTTTATCGGGATGTCCCTCTGTCACCGACTCTGATGTAAACAACTTCTTTTCCAATTTTTCCTCCGTTCCGGGCGCTTTCGCGCTCTTTCTCCCTCTTGTCCTTTTTACGGATAAAATTCCAGTATAAGATCCCATATATCCGGCGTCTCCAGGCCGAGCTTCCACCCGGCGATACCGGCGATGCCCGCGGCCTGCGCGGTCTCCAGCTTTTTCCGCATGGACGCCGCGTCCTCCAGCCATACCTGGCATATCCTGCCCTGTTCATCCGTATAGCTTGCGTAATTCTGCTGGGTGGCGTCGTCCCATGCGGACGTCACATGATATTCCTCCAGAGTGCGGGCGGCATTGTCCATTCCCACGCTGCTCCACTCCAGGTTCTGCGTCCCGTCCGCTCCGGTACCGCTCTTCCAGATACGGGTGTAAAAGGGCACGCCGTTGATCAGCCGCCCGGCAGGCACATCCTCCAGCATCCGGTCCAGGGATGACCGGACAAAATTCAGCGACGCCACGCTGCCCGCCCCCGTCTGTTCATTCTGATGTTCGTCATAGTTCATGAGGATCACGTAGTCCGCAAACACTCCCTGCTCCTCACGCCCGTAATATGCATTGTAATCGTATGGAATGTGATTGTCAACAGACAAAACCAGACCATCTTCATGGCACCTTAAGGCCAATTCCCGCACAAACTGCACAAATGACGGGCCTGTCTCGGCAGGCAGTTCCTCAAAATCCAGGTTGAGGCCGTCGATCCCGTACTCCAGCGCCGCAGCCACCAGCTGATCGATAACATGGCTGCGCTTGTAGGAGTAGGACAGAATATTATAGGTAGACACCGGCTGGGTGAAATTGTCCACCAGCGCCCACACCTTCATGCCCCGCTCGTGGGCAAGGGCCACATAGTCGTAGCTGCAGAGGTTATTTACATTACCTTCCTCATCGGCAAAATAAAACCAGGTAGGACAGATAACGTTGATGCCGTTCGTATCCGCCAGTTCCTCCGCCAGCATGGCGTTGTTGGTCTGATTGGTCGTCTGGTGCCACGCCATGCGGATATGGGAACCGTCATTTAACGTGGGGTACTGCTGGGGCTCGCCCGGTATGATATTGGCGGAAAACTCTCCCGTCTCCAGGCATCTGGCCTGCACGTACCCGATAAACCCGTCGGCCGTACACACTTTATGCCACTTGTCTCCCGTTTCCAGCACACGCACCATGGCGCCGGAGGAAATATCCGTGAGGATCGGGCTCTTTACGCCGCCCCGGTACCGCACCTGGGTATCCTTTGTGACCATGGCACCCATGGCGCCGTTCACATGGATGTTCATCACCACACGGACGGGATCCTGAAAAATGTTCAGCTCCATATCCGTATATTGTTTTATCAGATCGGCAGAAATGTAGGGCACGCCTTCTTCCAGAAGGATCCCTTCCCCTTCCCCGTACCGGCGGACGCCGTCAGGCATGGTATACAGCATCGCCTGGTCATTTGCGTCCCAGTAGAATCTCTGATTAATCTGTCCGGTGACCAGATCGCAGGGCACATAGCACACACCGTCCTGCAGCCTTCCTCTTGCTTCGGCAAGCTGCCCGTCCACTATGACAGCCGCTTCTCCCTCGCTTACGCCAAAATATTCGGTCACGTCATACCGCTCCTTGCCGGGACTGTACCGCCACAGATAAAGGCCTGCGGCCGCCCCGCCCAGAACAGCCAGTATCAGGATCACGATCAGCACGTTGCGCACCATGCGGCGCCTGCGCTTCTTCTGCCGCAGCATGCGGATCCGCTGTATCTCTTTTTCTTCCATTCTTTCTTCCATGTCGTCTCCATTCTGCCGGCATCCTCTGTCGGCCGGACCATGGGGGTATTATACACTATGGGCCGGCAGTTTGTCCACCTGACATTTTAATTCCGGAAAAAAGGGCGGCTGCCGCCGCCCTTCCGCCCGGATGTGATGATAACGGATCATCTGTATCCCTTTCTGCAGATTGGGTATGCTATAACAACATCCGGGACCGATGTTTTCCTGTTTCTGGCGCTCCTTCCATTAAAATTATAAATAATCTGTGATGTTTTTGCAATGAATTTGTTGATTTGTTCACAGATTATACATTCTTTTCCAGAGGGAATGACTTTACAGATTGAAACTTTTTTATTATAATCAGTATATCTTATACCATGACGTTGGTTCCCAAGGAGGTGTCAGTATGAGAATAGAGATGATCAATGAAAACCAGATCCGCTGTACCCTTACGAAAGAAGACCTGGCCAACAGGCATTTGAAGATCAGCGAGCTGGCTTACGGAAGCGACAAGGCAAAGCTGCTGTTTCGGGAGATGATGCAGCAGGCCGCCATGGACTATGGATTTATTGCCGAGGATATTCCTCTTATGATAGAAGCTATCCCCGTGTCCCAGGAGTGTATCGTTCTGGTCATTACCAAGGTGCAGGATCCGGAGGAGCTGGATACCCGTTTTTCCAAATTTACGCCTTATGAAGACGAGGAGGAAGACTCCATCATGGACGACATGGAGGACATCACCATCCCGGAGACGGCGGATCAGGTGATGGATCTGTTCCGGCGGCTCTACGACCGTCTGGAGCAGCAGCTGGGCAAAAAGGACAGCGCCCCCGCCCCCAGGCAGGAGGAGCCGGCCATGGCCATTGCCACTTTCCCCAGTCTGGACGCGGTGACACGGCTGGCAAGGGATTGCCGCAGCACCCGCTATACAGGTTCCAACTCCCTGTACCGCAATGTGAGCGCGAAGGAATATGCCCTGATCCTGGAGGAGGATCAGAATCAGAAACAAGCGTTCAACCGCATCTGCTTTTTGCTGCCGGAATATGGCCGTCCCCTGGCCAATATGGAGGGCAGCGCCGCCCACATCCGGGAGCATTACGACTGCATGATCCGGGACCATGCCCTGCAGATCCTGGCGAAGCTTTAACCATTCGATCCGGTATATAATATCTCCCGGCGGTACGCCTGCGAGATATTTACAAAAAAAACATAAAGGAGAACAACCACCATGGCAAAAGAAATTTCAAAGGATATGATCATTGCGGAAATCCTTTCCGTCGATACAGATATCGCAGAGATCCTGCAGGCTGTAGGTATGCACTGCATCTTCTGTCCTTCCCAGAGCGGTGAATCTCTTGAGATGGCCGCTATGGTCCACGGTCTGGACGCGGACGCGCTGGTCGGAAAGATCAACGAGTACCTCGCGGAAAAAGAGAAAACAGCCCAGGCCTGATCCCGTACCGCAAAAAAGACCGTCCGCATATCATTTGCTGATGTACGGACGGTTTTTTGTGTCTGAAAATGATTTCCGGTCACGGCGGATGTTTCTCCGGACCTACTGCAGCCGTTTTTTGATCCAGTAACAGATATCTCTGTACACGTCTTTCCGGTTCAGCTCATTGAGTATCTCATGGCGGGCTCCGGGGTACAGCTTCAGCGTCACATGCTCCATACCCAGCTGCCGGAAGGACCGGGCCACCCGGATCACTCCCCTGCCGAAATCACCCACCGGATCCTCCTCCCCGGACACAAACAGCACCGGAAGAGAACGGGGCATCTTCGCCAAAAACCGCCTGTCATGAAGACGGCTGATCCCGAGGAACATATTATAATACGCATTCAGGGTAAAAATAAACCCGCACCGTTCGTCAGCACAATAAGCGTCCACGACCGCTTCATCCCTCGTAAGCCAGTCGTACTTTGTCCTGGCCGGTTCAAATTTTTTATTGTAGCCGCCGAATGCCAGATCGTCCACCGTCGTGCTGCGGTACTCCCATCCCTTTTTCACGGCCATCATACGGGTCAGCGCCATGCCGCTTTTCACCAGGGCGTAGGGCTGATCCCCGGTTCCCATGATAATGGCGCCGTCCAGTTCTTCGCCAAACTGGCACAGATACTGCCTGACATAAAACGATCCCATACTGTGGCCGAGAAGAAAATAAGGCAGGCCGGGGAATTCCTCTTTGGTCATCCGGGTGAGGGTCCGCATATCCGCAAGCACCGCCCAGTTGCCTTCTTCCTCGGCAAAATATCCGTACTTCTGGGGAGAGATCACCGAATTCCCGTGTCCGAGATGGTCGTTGCCTGTCACTATGATGCCCTGGCTGCTCAGATACTCCGCAAATCCGTCATATCTGTCAATGAATTCCACCATACCATGGGCGATCTGCAGAACAGCCACCGGCTTTTTGTCCGGCATGTGCCGCACCGCGTGGATCCGCGTCTTCCCATCCCGGGAAGAATAGTAAAAAACCTTCTTTTTACCCATCACGCATCCACTCCGAAATCTTCTTCCTTCAGAATGATATTGCCCTCATCATCAATATTTTGGGAGAACAGTCCGCCCAGGAATTTTTTCATGCCCTTTCTGGCAAGACACTCCACGATCGCGTTGTCTATTATATTCTTTACCTCTCCAAGGGATATGGCATTTTCACCGTGCTTCTCGTCCGACAGACGGGTATAGAGGGCAAGAACAGCAATCTCGTCAATAGCGTAGCCCTGGCTCAGGGCGTACTGTTTGCCGAATTCCACCAGCTGATCGTTGGTATAGATAGGCAGGTCCACCGTCAGAGCAAAACGTTCCTTCATCCCGGGCACCTTTGCCAGCATTTCTTCCAGAGAACCCTTTTCTCCCATGATCACAAAGCGGAACCTGCCCGCGTATTCTTCCATCAGCTTCAGCAGTTCCTCGGAAACACCCTGCTCCAGTTCTCCCGCATGTTCGATCACGATAGTGCCTTCGCCTACCTTGTCCATCACGGCGCGAAGAGGCTTGCGGTTCACCACGGAAGCCTCCAGCCTGGCCATTTTCCCGGCAGGCACGTTCTGCCCGGCTGCAATAGCCTTCACAAGCCTTGTAGCCAGAGAAGTCTTGCCGCTGCCGTCAACACCGGTGATCATAATGTGCTCCCTGTGGTCGGCGCCCCGCTCCAGGAACGCGATGATCTGGTCTTCCACCCCGCCGAAGCTGAGGAAATACGACATGATCTCCCTCTGCTCTTCCGTAACAGGAACAGGCTCCACTTCCTCCTCGGGCCCTGCCGCAGGTTCTTCCGCTGCTTCTTCCGTCTCGGGTTCTGCTGCTGTGGACTCTGCCGGAGTTTCCTCCGCCGCAGGCTCGGCCGCGGGTTCCTCTGCTGTGGGTTCTTCCACAGTGGGCTCTTCCATGGTTTCCTCCACGGCTGGCTCCCGGTCTGCCTCAGCTTCCGGCGCTTCATGGATCTCCCCGCCTTCCGGCTCTATGGTAACAGCCACCTCTGCCAACGGCTCGGGGTCCAGCAGATCAGCGATTTTTTTCAGCGCACTCTCCAGCGCCTCCCTGCTCACATTTTCCTGTCCCAGCAGTTGTCTGGCTTCTTTTACTGCTGCCTGTGTTTCTGGTCTCATCTCATCTTCCTCCATGACGTCCTGTACCGATCCGGAAGCTTCCTCCGGTACATTCTGCTCCTGTTCCTGATCCGGCGCTGCCTGAAGCTCTGCTTTCTGCTCCATCCAGTCCATAAGGCTCATCTGTCCTTCGATCTGTTCCTGCTGCTTTGGCCCGTCGTTTTTATGTTCCGGTGCCGACTCTGCCGCTCTTTCTTCGGCAGATGTTTCTTCTTTTATCGGTTCGGGATCCTCCCGGACATCCTCCGGTTCTTCCTGATGTTCATTTTTGCCGGACAACAGGGATTTTACATTTTCAGCGAGTTCTTTCTGCAGATTCACCGTATCATACCGGCCCACATGTACCGGCGGTATCTGGATATTCTCTGCGGTGTCCCCAGAGATCACGGTCATCTCTTCTTCCTCTCTCCTGCCGGAAAGAGAACGCCACATCTTCTGCAGCGGATTGGATCTTCCCCCGTCACCGGATCGGTCTCCCATATCTGATACATCCTCTCTTGTATCCTGTGTCCTTACATCTGAAACAGTTTCTTCTTTCCCTTCCGCGGGCGGGGTATCGCCTTCCCGCGGGGCCTGTCCGCTTTCTTCCTCCGCGGGCGGCTGCGGCACTATCCGGCCGCTGATGCCGGAAAGATCCAGCTGCGGTACCTCCTCCTGCTGAGGGATATCGATATCCAGCCGGGGGACATCCGGCACGCCGATCACCTCTCTGGCCTGCTCCTGATCCAGCGCCGTCTCCTCCTGCTCTTCCTCTTCCCTGGCTTCCGCAAGGAGCTGGGCTGCCCTGGCCTCCCTTGACGCCTCAATGGCCGCGTCTCTGGCCTTTTCTCTTTCGGGATCGTCCGCGGCTGCCGCCTCAAATTCTGCCTGATACTGTTTACTGCGTTCTCTGGCGCTCTCCTCCCGGCCGATGGTCTCCATCACCTTGACAGGCCTGAGCCCTGCCTCGTCCAGCTTTTCCCGCTGCTCCGGCGTGAGGGGCGCATACTTTTGCTTCAGGCGCAGCGCCTTGGTCACATACCGCCCGCTGCCGAACCAGAGATAGATCTCGTCGCACTCCTTCACACATTTTTCGATCTGCCCGGACTGCTGATACAGCCGGGCCAGTTCATAAGCCCAGTGCTCATGGTAATCGTTTTCATTGAGCTCCTCCAGAATGGAGATCAGCGTCTCCGGGGAGGCGCCTCTGGCCTTGTAGATCTTGTACTGGAGCACGTAAAGATTGACATCGTAGGGCGCGATCTTTTCATACTGTTTATAAAAATAAATGCTGTCCTCATAATCCTTCAGCTTGATGGAAAGCTCCGTCAGCCTGTATATAACGATGCGGCTCTGGGGATTCAGCTGATATGCCCGTGTATAAATAGCCTTGCTGTCCTCATAGTAACTGCACCGCTCATACACTTCTCCGGCATTGCACAGCATATCAAAATTACGGGTCTTGTCCCAATCCACTGTATTGGCGATCTGCATCGCTTCTTCATACCGGCCCTGCTGGGCAAGCCGGTTAATATGTTCAAATTTGATCTTTGTCTCGTATCGTTCCAACTGTATCACCTCGCCACAGACACACTCACCTAGAGTATATCTTATCATACCATCAAAAAAAAAGAAACTGCCAATACGCAATTTCTCCTTTTTTCTGCTATTCTTTTACATCCGCGCATCCTGCTTTGTACAGTGACCATAGACGTTACCTCTACAGTTAACTCGGCCCAGGCTGCCTTGCGGCACACAGAAGGTTCCACTTAGTGCTGCTATGTTCCCATCCTGACACGGTTCATGGATTCCTGTTGCGCAAGACCCGGACGTCAACGCCACTTATAAAGGGCAGCTCTACCGCCAGCTGTCCGGGGCAGGATATCACCCCTACTGTAGCGGGTTGTAGGTACAGGGCTCCGCTGCTTCCCCGGCTGCGCGGAAAGGTTTTGGCTTTTTTACGTTGTTACAGTATACAGGATTTGCGGCAGAATGTCAATGAATTTCCTGTGGGCGTGGCACTGCTTAGTTCCGGTCGGGTGTGCACCCGGCCGGAGTCAGGCGGCGCGATGCCCACAGGAAATTCATGCATCTACCGTATATTCTGTTACGCCGGTGACCGTCTCGCCGTCGATCTGCAAAGCGGTGGGGCGGTCAAAGGATACCGTCACATGACGGCCTGTGCGGATGTCGATCACGTCGCTGTGGCGGACATGGGTTCCCTTCCGGATGGACAGAAACAGCGTCAGGCATCTGAGCCGTCCCAGACTGTGGGCTGCCAGCACAGTGACCCTGCCCTCTCCATCCATCCGGTCCTGGGCCGGCGCCGCCTGAAAGCCGCCGCCGTAATAGCGGCCCTTCATGGTAGGCGCGAGCCAAAGCTTTTCATATGTATGAGTCTCCCCGTCCACAGTGACCGTAGCCTTTACCGGTTCAAAAGCGTACAGCAGGCCCTTTAAGGCAATGAGAGAATAGTGGATGCGCTTTTTGGACTGACGCCGCTGGCGGTCCCCTTCCTCGCAGCAATAGCCGTCGATACCGTAACCGATGGCATTGAAAAACCGGTTCCGGCAGCCATTAATGGTGACCACCGGCAGTTTTTCTATGTACTGTCTCACAGGAAACGGTTCTCTGCAGTTCTTTTTTCCCACATCCCGCACAAAATCATTGCCGCTGCCGGCAGGAAAATAGAGCAGCTCCTGCCGTATATCGATCCCTTCCGTCTGGTTCACAAACCGGTTGAGAGTGCCGTCCCCGCCCGCGATGATCACCTTGTCCTCTCCGGGCAGCCCCGCAAAAAACGTATGGTAATCTTCTATTTCCAGTATGCTGCAGTATCGCAGCTTTGCGCCCGGCAGAATATCGTCCAGTTTCCGCGCCTGCTTTTCGCAACGCCCGTTGCCTGCCCTGGGATTGTATAATATAACGTACCGATCCATCTGAATTCCTCTTTTGCAAACCGCTCCGGCCCAAAACCTGCCGCGGTCATCTTCTGCCGTTCCTCACGCCTCTTCTGTCCCCTGCTCCACAGCCTTTCTCCGGGCTTTCTCCGCCCTGTTGCGCGCCCGCAGCTCCCGGAAAAAGCTCTGCAGGACGGCCACACATTCCTCCTGCAGCACGCCGCTCTCAAATTCCACCTGATGGTTAAAGCCCGGCTCCTGCAAAATGTTCATCACCGAACCGGCGCATCCTGCCTTGGGATTCATGGCCCCCGCCACTACCCGCCTGACCCGGGCCTGAACACAGGCTCCGGCGCACATGGGGCAAGGTTCCAGCGTCACATACATGGTGCAGTCCTCCAGCCGCCAGTCCCCCATGACTCTGCTGGCTTTCCGGATGGCAGTGATCTCCGCGTGGCAGAGCGTATTTTTATCTGTATTCCTCCGGTTGTAGCCCCGGCCGATGACCCTGCCCTCATACACGATGACGCAGCCCACCGGCACCTCTCCCAGTGCCAGGGCCTTTCCGGCCAGGTTCAGGGCCTGCCGCATATATCGCTCATCTTCCGTCAGCTTTTTTCTGCTCATATTTTCCACCATTTACCAAAACTATTTTATCGTCTCACTGTTATTCAGCACCGACGTGCTGTACAAGAACAGCACATCCTGCCCGTCAAAATCAATAAACCGCCCCAACAGGGCCGGAGCAATATACCGGATATCCACAAGGGTGATCTTTCCGTACCCTTCCGCCAGAAGAGGCGCCAGGCTGCTGCCGAAGGAATCCCGGAAAATGATCAGTTCCTTATCCGCCGGTCCGGCGGGATTTTCAATGGTCAGCAGTGATCTGGGGCCCGACAGGAACACCTCGTAGGGATCGTCTCCCGAAAGCTTTTCCGTATCGTACACGGGGATCCGGGCGTTGGTCTCATAATCGTACACCCTGCATCCGTCCAGCACGGGGCTGTCCAGATAGTACATGGTGTCCGCTCCAAGAGGCAGCGCCGACTGGCCGTAATATACGCCGTAAAAGGGCGCTGCCGACTGGCGCTGCGTATATTTCCCCGTCAGGGAAGCCCCCATGGTCTCTGCCAGATACCCCGCGGCGTCCGTGATCTTTTCCTGCCGCCAGTGGGTGTCTGTGGCATAATAGTCCTCCAGCTCCAGATACGGAGTGATATCAATGTACTGCGCGTAATCCATGCCTTCCCTTATCCGCCGGAAGAACTCTTCATAGTCAATGGAGGGATATCCGTTTGTCTCCGCCATGAAATAATTTTTATCCGGGATCACCGACACATATAGGTTCCCGTTTTTTCCGGCCAGGTAATCTTCATACACTTTCCGGAACCGGTCCAGCCCATGGGAAATGGAAGCGTCGTTCATGGGATAGTCCAGCCGGGAGGCGTGTCCGTCCCGGATATAAATGCCGTTGTTGTCCCTCTGTCCCATGATATAAAAGGCAGTGACCGCCTTCAGCGTGCGGAACTGATCCCGCATGGGAAACTGATCCAGAGCGTATGTCTCAAAATCCTCCATAAACGTTCCCGCGGCCACCGTTTCCATGCTGAGTTCCGGAAATGCCGCCAGAGGACGCCGTTCGCTGACAGACCGGGTCCCGTCTGGCTTCAGGATGCCCCAGAGGGAAAAGCCTGCCAGCCACAGGGCGACGGCTATGATGACCACTCTATTTTTTCCCTGCACCTGCGTCGCCTCCTTTCAAAAAACATTCCGTTACGCCCTGCAGGCTAAAACCGGAAATACAAAAACGGGTTAAATGAACCGTCGGCCAGAAACGCCGTGCACACCGCCAGCAGTACAAGCAGCGCGGCAGGCTCCGCCAGATACAGCGCCCGCCGGCCAAACCGGCTGTTCCCGGCCTTATCCGCCAGCATTTTCGGCAGAGGCGTCGCCCCTATGGCGGCGATGATCAGCAGTATCCCGTAGCTTTTGAGATAATAGAGGCTCTCCCCGGTGACGCCCGGCAGATGCAGACCGCCGAACATGCCTGCGATGGAACAAAAGGCTCCGCCCACAGAAGTTCCGTTAAACAGCACAAAACTCAGCATCACAAAAAACAGAACATAAATGTGGTTCCACACCTTTCCCTTTTTGAGAAAAGGCAGAAGCCACAGCTTTTCCAGCATGAGGAGCAGCGCGAACAGCAGTCCCCACAAAACAAAATTCCACGCGGCGCCGTGCCACAGCCCCGTGGCCATCCATACGACCAGGATATTCCAGAACCGCCGCGGCCTGCTCACCCGGCTGCCCCCAAGAGGGATATACACGTAATCCCGGAACCAGGAGCCCAGAGAGATATGCCACCTTCTCCAGAATTCGGTAATGCTGCCGGAAATGTACGGATAATTAAAATTTTCCATAAACCGAAACCCGAAGATCCGCCCCAGCCCGATGGCCATATCGCTGTATCCGGAAAAGTCAAAATAGATCTGCAGGCCAAAGGCAATGGCATACAGCCAGACGGACAGCACGGAAGGCTGTTCGGCCGCCTGAGCCGCCTCCACAAGCTGCCCCAGCACATTGGCGATGAGCACCTTCTTGGACAGACCGAGGATAAACCTCCGCACGCCCAGGGCCGCGTCATCCACGCTGTGCCGGCGTCCTTTCATCTGCCCGGCAATATCCCCGTACCGTACGATGGGACCTGCTATCAGCTGAGGGAACATGGAAATATACGCGGCAAGGTCGATGTAATTCTTCTGGGGCGGCGCGGCGCCTCTGTACACATCCGCCGCATAGCTGATGATCTGAAACGTATAAAAGCTGATGCCGACAGGCAGCGCAATGTGCAGAAGGGGAACGGACAGCCCCGTAACAGCGTTGAAATTTTCAAGAAAGAAATCCGCGTACTTGCAGTACCCCAGCACGGCAAGTCCCAACAGCACAGAAGCGGCCAAAAAAACTTTTGACCGCCTGCTGCCGCGATATTTTTCTATGAGAAGGCCGAAAATGTACCCCTGGGTGATGGAAAAGACCATCAGAACCACATACCGGGGCTCGCCCCACCCGTAGAACACAAGGCTGGATAAGAGCAGCACGCCGTTCTTCCACCGCCGGGGCGCCGCAAAATAAGCCAGCAGTACCAACGGAAGAAAATAATATAAAAACGTAATGCTCGAAAACAACATGGCTGCTTCTCCGTCCTGTCCGTTATGCGATCGGTGCCTCCGTAATGATCTCTGCCGACGGATATGCGCCGGTCAGTTTTGTCCGGAACGTATCCATGATCTCCGTCTCTCCAAAGAAAGCTGCCACATACTCTCCCACAGAGGCGATCACCAGCTTGTCCGGAAACCCGCACATCCACTGTCTCTGCATGATATTGTCCTTTATGGCGGCAGCCACAGCGCTCACGTCCCCGCCATCCTTCACATGATACACGCCGCATGTAAAGGTGTTGGCGTTCATCATGTGCATAAGAGATGCGGCGTCATCGATCTTGTCCACGAGATCCGCGGGAAAACCAAGGCTCGTATCCAGTGCCTGGGGATCCTCCAGGCTGTACCTGCCGGGGCCCTCCGCGTTCATATTTTCCTCAGACATATCCCCTCCGGCTACGGCAAATTTCTCATCTTCCCCGTAGCTGTCCCATACAACGGTAAGGATCTCCAGAGAATCCTTTGCCGCCGGCTGCTCAGCCGGCTGCTGCGTATCCGACGCCTGCTGGCCGTCTCCCTGCTGCCCGCTGCTTTCCGGGCTGCCGCAGGCAAATAAGGAACATGCCGTCACTGCCGCCAGAAAGAAAGCGGCTGTTCTTTTTAAAAATTGTTTTTTCATAAACTCCCCCATTCTGAAACGTTTCCGTTTCTGCAGTATATTTTATTTATTATACCATGCGCAGACAAATTTTACCATGACAGAGAAGGAAAATCTCACCCGGAAATAGAAGAAAATTCAATTATTAATTGCTTTACTTTATCCCGTACATGGATTATCATTATTTCATACAGCAGCAACAGGACGCCCGGGGCGGCCTTTATGTTTTGCGGGGCCTGTCTGGCGGCAGAGCCGCCCGCGCAGAAAGGAAGGAAACATATGAACTTCCGGTTTTTCCGTAACCGTCTGAAATATACCGCCGTTGCCGAAACGGCCCTTAACCTTGTCAATATCCCCGTCAATCTGCTCAGCGCCGGACTGCTGGCGGATATCGTACTGAGCGCGGCAGACGGCGACCCTCATGCGGTCCTGAAAAGCGGACTGCTCCTCGCCCTTCTGCTGGCCGGCTACAAAATAATGGAGACCGTCTGCCGCGTCCGGCTGGAGCGCAGACGTTCCCTGGCCGTTCAGGACTGCAAGCTGGAACTTTACCGCCGGCTGCTGTCAAAGCCCCTGGCCGTTCTTTCTGCCGGCGACAGCGGACAGATGAAAGAACGGCTGACTGACGATTTCAGCACTGTCACCGACAAGATCCTGTCAGTGTATCCGGGATTGTTCACAGGATGTCTGACCGCGGCGGTCTATTTTGTCTTCCTCGGCCGGCTGAGCTGGCTGACGGCGGGGATGCTGACGGCCATCGCCCTGATCCAGATCCTTCCGCCTCTTGCCGTAAAACATTACTTTGAAAAAAACTACAAGGACACCCGTGATATAGAAGCACAGCTTACCGATCTTACCATAGAAGCGCACCATGGGTTTGTTATTTTAAAGCTGTATGAACTGAAGGACTGGTACTTAGAAAGGCTGAAAACGCTCCACAAAGCCTATGGGAAAATCGGAAGCAGCGGGATCTATACCAGCACAGCGGAAGGCGTACTGAACGATTTCGTATCAATGATGCTGAAATACGGCACCTATGCGCTGACAGGACTGTTGGCGTTAAAAAATGTCATTTCCCTGGATACCGGAGTGGAGGCCATTGCCCTGTCGGGAAGCTTTTTCGCCGCGGTAAATACCATTTTTTCTTCCATTACCCGCTTCGCGGTGACAAAAGAAGCCCAGACCCGCCTTCTTGACTGGATGCAGGAGGAGCCGGAACCGGAAAAAAGAGAGCTGGGCAGCACCCGGGTGACACTGGCCGGACTCTCCGTATCGTTTGACGGCAGGCGCGTGCTGGAGAAGACAAACATCTCCTTCCCGGAACGCGGGATCTGCCTCATAAAGGGAGCCAACGGCGCCGGCAAAACCACTTTATTGAAGCTGATCGCGGGACTTGTTCCCGCCGGGGAGGGGGATATCCGCGTGGACGGCGCGTCCCCGGATACTTTTTCCGACGATGTTTTTTCCCGCGGCCTTTTCTATCTTCCCCAGGAGGATGCAGATTTTTCCCTCTGTCCCGAGGAATTTTATCATATGATCCGCGGAAAGGATATTTCATCCGCGGCAGCCTTTGCCGGGGCCTTCGGACTTGGAGACGGGCAGCTGAGGGGGACGAAGATCAGCGAGCTGTCCGGCGGAGAGCGAAAGAAGGTCTTTCTCGCCCTCGCCCTGGCGGCGGATCCGAAGATCCTTCTGCTGGACGAGCCCACCAATTCTCTTGACGAGGACTCCAAAAAGATCCTGATCCGTGAGCTGAAAAAAAGAGAGGGTCTCACTCTCATCGTCACCCATGACCCGGTCTTTGATGCGGCGTGCGACCATCTGTTTGTTGTGAGGGAAGGGAGCGTAGAGCAGATTGAAAAATGATCCGTCAAAAAAACTTGTAAAAAAAGACTGCCGGAGAGCCATGTTTCCTGCCGCCGTGGGATATACGGCGGGAGAGCTGGCAGGAAGCCTGCTGGGCGTTTATACCGCCGGCATTCTGGGCAGCTTCGCGGACGCGGTGCTGAAGCTGGATCTCGCTGAAGGCATGAAAAATTTCTGGGTACTGCTTCTGTGTGTTGCCATAAATCTTGCCGTCATTCCGCTGATCGGCATGATCGGGGAGTTGTCCATGTTCCGCAATTCCCTGCGCCATGACAGATACATCATGGGACGGTTTCTGGACAAAAACTGTGAAAGCGTATTGAGCATGGAGCCGGGGGAGGCCCAGTACCGCCTGGAAGACGACCCCATCGACCTGCGGTGCGACTGGGTGGATCTGGCGGAACATGCAGTGGTCATCCCCATAACCCTTGCCTATCTGCTGTACTGTTCCCTGCGGATCAGCGTGCTGTTTACGGCGCTTACGCTGGGAGTATCGGCGGTCAGGCTGATCGTGCCCATGATCACAAAAAAGACGCTGGCGAAATACAGGCTGCAGGACAAAGAGTACAAGACAGCGCTGCGTGCCTGTGAGACGGAAATGACGGAAAAGCCCCACCTGATAAAGCTGTTTGGCATGAAACAGGCCATGATCGCCCGCCTGGACGGCCTTTACCGGGAATATTTCAACAGCGTGGTAACGAAAAACAGCCGGTATAAGACCATCGGAGACAATATTCTGTCGTTTTTGAAAACGGCGTGCGTACTGGTGATCCTCTTTGCCGGAGCGCTGATGGTAAGCCGGGGACTTATTACTGCCGGGTGCGTCGCCGCCATGGCCGGATATTTTGAGATGTACAATACGCTGATCACAAAGATGGGCGCGGTGATCCGGAAGTATCCCGACTACCGGAATGACATAGAACGGGTAGCAGAGCTTTACAGCCATGCAGAGAAACAGGGCGGAGAGCCGGCAGACGACGCCGCGGTCATCCAGGCGAAAGGGCTGGGATTTTCCTATGGGGAACGGCTGGTGCTGCAGGATGTGGCTTTTTCTGTGAAAAAAGGAGACAAGTTTGGTGTGACGGGAGCAAACGGCAGCGGCAAATCCACGCTGATCCGGCTTCTC
The DNA here is from genome assembly GCA_947623905.1 of uncultured Lachnospiraceae bacterium. Taxonomy (GTDB): domain Bacteria; phylum Bacillota; class Clostridia; order Lachnospirales; family Lachnospiraceae; genus CANQHX01. The sequence continues at coordinate 2,634 of CANQHX010000014.1, read as the reverse complement.
TGCGGCCTGCTGGAAAACTATAGGGGAAACGTCACCATCAACGGCAGAGAGCTTCGGGAACTGGACCCGAAGCTCTGGCGAAAACATTTTGCGTTTGTCCAGCAGGATCCCTATCTTTTTGAAGGCAGCGTCATAGAAAATATCCGGATAGGCAATCCCGCCGCCCGTGAGGAAGACGTCCGGTCAGTCATGGAACAGCTTGGCATCCTGTATCTTGCGGACAGGACCCTGTCCTTCCACGATACATCTCTGTCAGGCGGCGAAAAACAGCGTATCTCCCTTGCCAGGGCCCTGCTGAAGGGCAGCGATCTGCTGATCTTTGACGAGCCCAGCAACAATCTGGACGCCGCCGCCGTGAAGTGGATGGCGGATTTTATCCGGGAGTGCGAAAAGACCGTCATCTTCATCTCCCACGATGAAACGCTGCGGCAGACGGCAGATAACGTGCTGTGCCTGGATTAACAGTGGCGGCTGCCGCGCGATCCCGCGGTCTGCTCTGTCAGGGAAATGCCCCTGTCCTTCAGCACGTCCGATACCCTTGCCACCTGTCCGGTGCGCAGGGCGCGTTCCATAGCTTCCATTACCGCAAGGGTGTGGATCCCCTCCTTCAGGTCCGGCAGGGGCGTTTTTCCTTCTCTGAGGCACCGGGCAAAATACTCGATGTAATTCTGGTATTCTCCCGCGTGATGGCTTTCTGCCTCGAACCGGAAAAAGTAATCATGCAGGTCGTCAAAGGTGTGCAGCTGCGCCGTCTTCTGCAGCGGCTGGAAATTGGTATGATATTTCAGTTTGGGATAGCCGCCCTGGCTAATGCCCTTGGTCCCCCTGAGGGTGCAGCTGATATTCTGCTGCACGGCGCTTCCCAGCGTAGGGGTGGCGTACGCGCCGGTTACAGAAGCAAACTTCCCGTTTTTATCTTTTAACAGAAACTTCAGCGTATCGGGCACATCCAGGCCGTACGCTTCCGTATTGGGGCTGACGATGCCAAGGCCGTAGACTTCCTCAATATCCGGCAGGTACCAGGCCGCCAGATCCACCGCGTGGATCATAAAATTGTACATCCAGGAAAATCCTTTGGCATGGCTCCAGTCTCTTTCCAGAAACCATCTGGAATCGCTGATGTAATGGGTCTCAAGCGTCACAAGCTCTCCGTTTTTGCCGGCCTCATAATCCTCCCGCTGCCTGCGAAGAGGCTCAAAATAGCGGGAACTCTGTCCCACAAACACATGCTTTCCGGTTTTCTTCTGCCATTCCAGAAGATCCTTCGCCTCATCCAGAGACACCATGAGGGGCTTTGTACAGATCACATGCTTTCCCGCCCCAAGCGCCATGCGGATATGCTCGGCGTGCAGCTGGTCGGGAGTATAGATCCCGATCACGTCAATGGACGTATCCGCCAGCATCTCCTCATAAGAAGTGGTGTATCTGCTGACGCCGAACTCCCTGCACCTCTGACGGCACAATTCTTCGTTAAGGTCGCAAATACAGCCCAGTTCCCAATCCGGACTGTTTAAAACCGCCGATATGATACTGCGGCCTTCTCCCAGGCCTACAACGCCCATAGACAACTTCTGTTCCATTTTCCTCATCCTTTCCCCCAGAGGGATCTTTATCTGATTTCAGGAACATCATACGCCGCCGGGCCCCGTTTGTCTTGCAGCATCTTTTTATGAAATTGTACGTTCTTTCGATTTTCGGTAAGCGCCGGGCGTCATATGCATGACCTTTTTGAACACGCGGTTAAAATAGGCGCTGCTGTGAAATCCCGAGCGCAGCGCGATCTCCAGCACGCTCTCGTCGGTCGTCTTCAGCAGCATTGCACCGTGACTTATCCGCACCTGTTCAATGTATGCGGATACCGGCATTTTCATGGTATTGGCAAAATAATAGGAAAAATAACTTTTTCCCATAGCCGCCTGCCCGGCCAGCTCCGCCAGCGTCATATCCTTTTCAAAATTGGCATGGATATACTCCACCACGCCCCGCAGCCTGGAATAGCCCCGGTTCTGCCAGCCTGCCGGCGCCAGCGCATGCATGCTCTCATAATATCGGTTGAGATATCCCAGCACCATCAGCAGATGGGCCCGGATCATAAGCTCCCTGCCTTCCTCCTGTCCATTGTATTCCTCCGCTATGGAACGCAGGTGACCGGTGATCTGATCATAGAAAGCAAAGGACTTGTCCACCGTGTTGGAAAAGAAACGGCCCCGCCGGAAAAACAGATCCAGAAAAGCCCCGTTCTCCGGGCTGCTGCCCACAAATTCCGGCGGGAACACAAACACCAGCATGGTCAGGTCCCCTTTGTGGACCGCCATATGATGCTCCGCGTTGTTAATGATAAAAATATCCTCCGGACCAATGGGATAGATCCGGTTCTCGATCATATACTGCCCTGTACCTGACAAGATCAGATTGATCTCCAGGCAGTCGTGACTGTGTATCATCACCTGGCGGGCATTGGTCTCGTACATAATAAACGGAAACCCCTGATCAAAAATGATCTCTTCTTTTTTGAAGGCCATAGACAAACTCCTTTACGATGGCGGACTGCAGATCCTTGAAATAATAGTAGTCACGCACGAGATTGCGCAGGTCAATGATTGCGTCATCCGGGACAATGGAAGTCTTAAGGGA
>CANQHX010000013.1 GCA_947623905.1 uncultured Lachnospiraceae bacterium | reverse complement strand
TGCGATGTAGAGCAGATTTTCCACGGAAGACGGCATATCGCCGAAGCGGTCCGTCAGTTCCTCCGCCATATCCTCGCATTCTTCTTCCCGCTCAATGCCTGCCACCCGCTTGTAGATGTCCAGCTTCTGAAATTCATTGACAATATAGTCGGCGGGAATGTAAGCGTCCATATCCAGATCGATCACCGTCTCAAACTGGGCGACGGGCGGTATGCCCTTTTCCTCCAGCACCGCCTCGTTGAGCATCTTGCAGTACAGATCGTAGCCGACGGCCTCCATATGGCCGTGCTGCCTCGCCCCCAGCAGATTGCCCGCGCCGCGGATCTCCAGATCCCGCATGGCAATGTTGATGCCGGAGCCCAGGTCGGAAAATTCCCGGATAGCGGTCAGACGCTTCTCCGCTTCCTCCCGCAGCAGCTTGTTCCTTCTGTAAAAAAGAAACGCGTAGGCGGTGCGGTTGGATCTTCCCACCCTGCCCCGCAGCTGGTACAGCTGGGACAGGCCGAAATTGTCCGCGTCGTGGATGATCATGGTATTTACGTTGGATATGTCCAGTCCGGTCTCAATGATGGTAGTGGACACCAGCACATCAATCTCTCCGTTGATGAAATCCAGCATGATCTGTTCCAGCTTCCGCTCCTGCATCTGGCCGTGGGCATATGCCACCTGGGCGTCCGGCACAAGGGCCGCTATCCGGGAAGCGATGTCCTCGATCCCCTTCACCCGGTTATAAACATAATAGATCTGGCCGCCTCTTGCCATCTCCCGCAGGATGGCTTCCCGCACCAGCTCCTCCTCGTATTCCATCACATAGGTCTGGATGGCCACCCGGTCTACCGGAGGCTCCTGGAGCACGCTCATGTCCCGGATGCCGATGAGGCTCATATGGAGCGTCCGGGGAATGGGCGTGGCGGTGAGGGTAAGCACATCCACTTCATTGCGCAGCTGCTTCAGCGTTTCTTTGTGCTTTACGCCGAACCGCTGTTCCTCGTCGATGATCACCAGTCCCAGATCCTTAAAGGCCACGTCGGCGGACAGGACTCTGTGGGTGCCGATGACGATATCCACCGCACCTTTTTTCAGATCCTCCACCGTCTGCTTCTGCTGGGCGGGGGTGCGGAACCGGCTGAGCAGATCTACCCGCACGGGGAAATCCTTCATGCGTTCACAGAAGGTCCGGTAATGCTGCTGTGCCAATACGGTGGTGGGCACAAGATACGCTACCTGTTTGTCCTCCTGGACTGCCTTAAAGGCAGCGCGGATGGCCACCTCCGTCTTGCCGAAGCCCACGTCCCCGCAGATGAGGCGGTCCATGATCCGGGAGCTTTCCATATCCTGCTTCACCGCCTCGATGGCCAGAAGCTGATCCTCCGTCTCCTCGAAGGGAAACATCTCCTCAAATTCCTTCTGCCACACCGTATCCTTTCCGTACTGGAATCCGGAGAGCCGCTGCCTGGCCGCGTACAGCTGCACCAGTTCCCTGGCGATCTCTCCCACTGCGGTGCGGACCTTCGTCTTGGTCCTGGTCCACTCCTGACCGCCCAGCTTGTTGAGTCTGGGGGTCTTTCCCTCGCTGCCGGAATATTTCTGGATCAGCTCCAGCTGCGTAGCCAGCACATAAAGATTGTCCCCATCCCGGTAGGAGATCTTGATGTAGTCCTTGGCCACCTGGTCCACCTCGATCTTTTCGATGCCCTGATACACGCCGAGACCGTGATTTTCATGGACTACGTAATCTCCCACCTTCAGCTCCTGGAAGCTGCTGATGTGCTGTCCTTCATATTTTTTCTTAGCCTTTTTCTTTTTCTGAACCTTTCCGAATATGTCGTTTTCCGTCAGCACCACAAACCGGATCTGCGGATAGGAAAACCCTTTTTTCACCTGTCCCCGGAGGATGACGATCTGTCCCGGCTCTGCCTTCCGGTCCAGATCCTCCGTATAATACGCCGGCAGGTCATACTGGCGCAGGTCATCGGCCAGGCGCTTTCCTCTGGTGCCGGAAGGGCACAGCAGCAGCACCCGGTATTTCTGGCGCCGGTACAGTTCCAGGTCTTTTGTGAGCCTGGGAAAATCACCCTGATACCCGTTGACCGTAGTAACATGAAAATAAAACCGGTCCCTGATCTGAAAGCTCCCTGCCTGTTCCAGGGCGCTCAGGGCGACTCCGCGGCGGGAGGACAGCCTGGCGGCCACGGACGCGGCGGAAAGCAGGACCTTCGTCTGCCCCGGCAGGATGACCCCTTTCTCCAGGCGGCTCTCCATGCTGGCCTTATATTCCTTCTCCACCGCGTTTCCCCGTTCCTCCAGCCGGACGGGCTCATCCAGGAAAAACAGTGTTTCTTCCGCGGGAAGGTAGTCCAGAAAGGAAACCGTCTCGGGAATGAAATAATCAATATAGCTGTACAGAGACACTGCCGGCTGATGCTGGCGCAGATTTTCCAGCACTTCCTCCACAACCGTCTTCAGACGGTAGGCGCTCTCTGTGTTCATCTGCTTTCTCAGCGCCTGATACTGCCGTTCATATTCCTTCTCAATGGCCGCCCTGCCTTTGTCCATGACGTCTTCCGGCACATAAAAATCACTGGCGGGATAGATGACGGCCTCCTCCAGATTTTCCACCGACCGCTGGCTGTCCGTCTGAAAGGACCGCATGCTGTCGATCTCATCCCCCCAGAACTCAATGCGCAGAGGCAGCTCCTCCGTCAGGGGAAACACGTCCACCAGATTGCCTCTGACGGCAAACTGGCCCGGCGCCTCCACCTGAAAATTCCGCTCATAGCCCATGGTCACCAGCCGGGACGCCAGTTTGTCCGGCTCTGTCCGGGTATCCCTGTCGATCGTAAGGCATCCCCGGGCAAACCGATCCGGCGGAATGAGCCGGTCCATGAGTCCGTCAAAGGTAACGATAACAGTGCCCTCTGTTTTTTCCAGAAGCGCCCGGAGCACCTCCATCCGGCGGATCGTCAGGGCGTTGCCCTGCACGTCGGCCTGATAGAACAACAGATCCCTGGCGGGATAGAGCATTACGCCGCGGTCATAAAACCGGTATTCCTCATACAATGCCTGGGCCCGCTGCTCGCTGTATGTGCAGATGACCTTTCTTTTTCCCTCCGCCTGACAGCCGTATATCATATGTAGTTTTTCCGAATCCAGACAGCCGGTGGCCAGGTAAATGCCCGGCGCCTTTTTCAGACATGCCTGGAGCTTTTCAAACTCCGCCAGCTCCCACAGCGGCTGGGTCAATATATCCATGTATTCCCTCTTCCGGAGCGTTCGCGCCGCCCCTACTGTACCTGTTTTCTGTTAAATGCATTCATCGCCGCTTCCATGCCCTGAGACAGGATCATCTCCACTGCCCGGACCGCGTCCTGTACTGCCTGATCCATGACGCCGCGCTGCCCGGAGGTAAAATGTCCCAGCACATAATCCGCCATATCATATTGTTCCGGCTTTTCTCCCACGCCGATGCGGATGCGGGAAAATTCTTCTCCCTGAAGATGGGCGATGATATTTTTCAGACCATTATGGCCCCCGGCGCTGCCTTTTTTGCGGATGCGCAGCTGTCCCTCCGACAGATGCACGTCGTCGCAGAGCACCAGCACCTGCTCCGCCGGATCCAGTCCGTAGTAGTTCACCGCGCTGCCAATACTCTCCCCGCTGAGATTCATATACGTCTGGGGCTTCAAGAGCATCACCTTCTGCCCCTGGATAAAACCGGTGCCCCACAGACCCCGGAATTTCTTTTCCCCACACGTTATATTATATTTGGCCGCCAGCGCATCTATGGCGTCAAAACCGATATTGTGCCGGGTATTCTCATATTTTTTCTCCGGATTGCCCAGTCCCGCGATCAGATACATGTTTCCCCTCCGTTTCCCCCGCAAAGGATGTCCCGCGTCTTTTATTGCCATTGATCTGTCAACAGCATGCTAAGACCCGAAAATCCAGTTCCCGGGTCTTAGCATGACAGTATTTGCATTTCTATATGAGAGAGTATACCGTAAATGTGAGCGGTTGTCACGAAGATTTTTTCTTCATGCCCTCCTGGCGGCTCCATACCACCTCTCCGTTGATGATCGTATAGCAGGTATGTGTGAACACTTCCATGGGACTGCCGTCATAGATGGCCATGTCCGCGTCTTTTCCCGGGGCGATGCTTCCCACCCGGTCCGCCAGCCCGCAGAAGCGGGCGGCGTTGATGGTGATGGCCTCCATGGCCCGCTGCCGCCCCAGGCCGGCCTTCGCGGCCAGTCCGGCACAGATAGGCAGATATTGGATGAGCGTCACCGGATGGTCGGTGATCACCGTCACATTGACTCCTTCCTCTGCCAGTTCCCCCACGGTCTTAAAGTCCAGATACTGCACCTCTATCTTATTGCGGGCCGTCATGGTAGGCCCCACCGCCGCCATGCAGCCGCTCTCGCGGATCAGTTTCTTCACCAGATGCCCTTCCGTACAGTGCTCCAGCGTCACCTGCACATGGAATTCCCTGCCGATGCGGATGGCAGTGAGGATATCGTCTGCCCTGTGGACATGGGCCTTCATGGGGATCTCCCCTCTGAGCACCGGCTGCCACGCCTCCATATCCAGATCCACCGGATCCTGCGGCTGATGATGATCCCGGTAATCTATAGCCTGCTGCAGCTGTTTGCGGAGCAAGTCGGCAATGGCCATACGGGTGGCCGGCATATTTCCGTTCATGCCGTAAGTGCGTTTCGTGTTTTCCCCGAATGCCACCTTCATGGCCGCCGGGTCCTTCACCACCATCTCGTCGATGGATCTGCCGTAGGGCTTGATGTATACAAACCGGCCGCCTACCACATTGGCGCTGCCCGGTCCGATCATCAGACCGGTGATCCCCGCCGACAGCGCCTGGCTGAAGGACAGGTCCATAGGGTTGATCGCGTCGATGGCGTTTAAGGAGGGCGTGCAGGGATCCGTGGTCTCATTGCAGTCGTCTCCCTCCAGCCCTTTCTTTTCCTCTGTAATGCCGCAGTGGCAGTGGGATTCGATCAGGCCGGGATACACTCTGAGTCCTGATACATCCAGTTCCCGGATCTTCTCTTCCCCGAACCGGCCGGCAAGCTGTTCTCTGCTTTCCAGCCGCTGTCCTACCTCCAGGATCCTGCCGCCGCGGCACAGCACGTATCCGTCCTCCAGCACCGATCCCTCCATCGTATATACCGTTCCGTGATTTACCAGCAGCATATTCTTTCTTCCTCCTGTCGGCCCGCGCCGTGATGAAATAGGTTTGTTTCTGCTAGTATTTCCCGCGAACCTTCTGCTATACCGGTTTTTTCCGGGAAAATTCACAGGGTAAACCGGTATGTATACCGCGCGAAGGTCACCTGGTCGCCGCTGTGAAGAGGATATTCCTTTGCGGCTTTGCATTTTTCTCCGTTCAGATATGTGCCCTTCTTGCTGTTCAGATCGATGAGTACATATTGGTCTCCGTTTTTCTGGATGCGGGCGTGAAACCGCTCGATACCGTCCCGGTCCAGCAGCCCGTCCACCGCGTAGGACAGCGTGCCGATGATATACGGCAGCTGATCCAGAAGAAACGTCACCGGCATTTTATCGCCTTCCGGTTCCTCAGATCCGTTCTCTACGGGGACCAGCCGGGGCACTTCCTCCTCCGCTGATCCTTCGCTTTCCCTCACGATCCCCGGCCGGGAGGGCACCTCCCCGCCCTGAAAAAATGCTTTTTCCACGGCATACACGGGCAGGGATGGCCGGACATAGGGATGCTTCTTTTCTTTTTTCTCTCTGATATGCTTGTCCGATCTGTTCAAAAAGGAAAAGAAACCGGTTTTTTTCTTATGGCTGTCCGTTGTTTCCATATGGGAGGAAGCCGGATCCAGTTCCGGGAAAAATGTTTCCGGGGGCGGGATCTGTGGCAAAGGGTCTTCCTGCCTGCTCTCGCTCACAGGCGTACTCGGCTTCTCCGGTCCGGGGCCGCCAGCCGCGGCGGGGTCGGGAAACGCATCCTGCTGCCGCCGCAGTCCCGTTTCCGTCATTTCCTCTGACTCCAGCAGCCCCTTTACCAGATCCGACAGGTTAAAATTTTCTTCTCTGGCCTTCCGGAAAAACAGATATCCCAGTTGAACCGCCCCGGCATCCTTGTGGTTCAATTTATCAATAAAAAAATCGCTGAGCCTGCGCAGGCTCTCCCGCACTTCCCCGTCATAGCCGGGATAATAGCAGAACAGCAGCTCTCTCCGGTCCAGATGGAGAAAAATATACGCGGGATCCAGTATAATATGGTCCATCTCCAGCAGATAAGGCTCCAGTATGTGCAGCAGCCGGTCAATGGCTTCCAGGGTGTGCACCAGTTCATCTCCGTTGATGTCCCGCTGGGCATAGTAACTTTCCAGAGACTGTGTATTGCTGATCTCATAGGCAAAGACCGCCGTGTCATCCATGTGGGAAACCCGCATGGGAAGCAGCCCCGCTATATGATTCTGTTCCAGAATAGATAATTCATATTTTTTGATCTGCCCCTGACCGCAGGACAGTTTCATATAATTGCTGTGAATATCTCTCACAAATTCCGGGTTTATCATTCTGTCCTCTATTCTCCTTCCGCTTTTTTCTCTCCTCTCCCTCTTTTGTACAGCACTCACGCCGCCAGCGAACGTCCCCATCTTATGTTCCGTATCAGCTCCGCCGGATGGGCCGTTTCCACCTCTGCCTCCGCGGCAAGAGAAAAAACAACCGGGAGGAGGGGCGCCTTCATCGTTCCCTGGGCTTCCGCGTATAATTTCCCCTGTGATTCCCGTGTATGCATGTGCACTTCCCTCATGGCGACAACGACATCCTTCAGCTGCTCCTCCGCCCTGCTGCCCGTGCCGGCCAGCGTCCCTTTTTTGACCCCTTCAAATACCGCTTCGCAGCAGACGGCCTTGCACACTGCCTGGTCGTACCGGAAAAAGCACAGGTAAATGATCCCCATGAACACACTCAGGCATACCGGCATCATCAGCGCCAGTTCCAGTGTGCTGCTGCCGCAGAGACCATGCCGCAATATTTTTCTTATCCGTTTCTTCATATACTGTCTCCCGTCAGATCAGCGTGATCCAGTAGGCGGCGAGAAGACAGGGCGCCAGCGGCTGACCCTGTTCCCCGTTCTCCTTCTTCCACAGCTTTTTCAGCAGCCCCGCCGCCACGCACAGCACCATCGCCGTCAGCATAGTCTGCAGCGTCGTCCAGAATCCTACATATCCGCCCAGTACAAGGAGCATCCCGCCGTCTCCTGTTCCTGCCTGACGGGAACAAAAGGCAGTTCCCAGCACGAGAAGTCCCGGCAGCAGCGCCGCCGCGCTGTCCAGGTCCAGTCCGGCAAGGAGCATATGCAGTCCCGCCCCCGCGCCAAACAGCAAAAACAGCCAGAGCGGTATCTTTCGGTCTTTCACGTCAAAATATGTACTTGCGCCCAAAAAAGCGCTGACGATCACAGAAATCATCGCGTGTTCTCCTTATTCTCCGTTTCCCCCCGTCATTCCTGCTGCCCGCACCGGGAACAGGCTTTTTTGTTTCCCACCTGGGAAATGGGGATCTTCTCCACGCCGCGCTTCAGGCCGCTGCAGGTAAGAGATCCGTGGTATCGGTCGCCATATACAGTGATATACACTGTGCCGCGCCCTCCCCCGCACCGCTCGCAGGGATAGTATTTTCCTCCCGATTCGTTGCGCAGGCTGTCCACGGCGGAAGCGGACACGGAACGGATATGCAGCTTCAGATATGTACACGTAACCGAACAATGATACACCGTTCCGCTGGGCGTCACAAACACCATCTGCTCCTGCTGCCCTTCCGTTTTCCTGTCATACCCGGTCCAGCTGTGCACCCGGCAGCACTGACGGACAGAAATATCCGGCAGCACAAACAGCTGGAACGGCAGACGTACCTGATAAGATACCACCAGGTCCATGACGCCGCTGCCCCCGGACAGCTGCGACTGCCAGAAAGACAATCCCGAAACGCCTCCGACCACGCCGGAATCCTTCAGATAATCTCCGTTCACTTTTCCTTTCATCACGGACGCCGCCCGGGCCGCGGTGACCACATATCCCAGAGCACCGCTGCCGGACGATTCCTCCGCCTGGTACACATACGCCGCCCGGGCCAGCTGCGCGGCCGTCTGCTCCAGAGGCACCATGAGATGCATCTGTACCAGCATGACCTGCAGTATGCCGGTGAGCATGACCATGCAGAACAAAAATGTCGTCAGAGCGATCGCTGCTTCCAGCGTCAGCGAGCTTTTCAGGGAGATGAATAAAAATGCCCTTTTCCCGGATATGATACGAGACAATTTGAGGAAGATAAGTTGCTTTTTCCTGCCACGGCAATCTTGAGGGGGTTTTTTTGCTTTTTTTCTGGCAGAACAGACTGTATTTGTGTGTGAATGGGAAAAGGGCACTTTTATTCACCTCCCGTTCCATATGCGTATTCCTGAAAAGGAACTGTCACCGTCAGGGTACTGCTTCCGCCTCCCCACCGGCGGATCACCGTCTCCATGGAAACCTGGCCGGTATACACCAGGCAGTCTGCCTGAAAGGATTCTCTCCCCGGCCGGCTTCTTATATTTTGCTCTATCATATCCAGACAGCGCATGGTCATGGTCTCCTGGTCCATCCCGTAAAACAGGGTGCGCACATATTCCTCATATGACCAGCCATTGTCCTGCAGGGTTCCCGCCGCAGCGGATCCCTGCAGCAGGCTGCCCAGATTTTCCAGGGACAGCTGCCAGTACTTTCCTGTCTTTACCGGACACAGGGTTCCTCCCGCCAGCAGATTGCGCACATCCAGAATGCTTTCCCCGTATGCCCACGCCAACAGGATGCCATACCGATACGCCGCGATCAGCGGCCATGTGCCTGTCGCTCCCGCCAGGCCCGCCGCTGCGCCTTCCGCCTGGGCCTGTTTCTCCACATCTGTGAGGAGATAGGCAAAATTCAGTCCCTCTCGCACCAGCAGCAGCGCGTGTACCGTAGCCTTCAGGTTTTCCACATCGGAGTCCTTTCCCTGCAGGATGTATTCCATCTGGTACCGCAATCCCCTGTTTTCTTTGTCCAGATCGGTTTTTTCCTGTCCGGTGTAGCTGGGAAATTTTTTTACCGCATACTGGGCAAAAAACAGACGGTCCAGCCCTTTCTCCCATATGGAACTGTTTCCTTTCGTTCCGGCGCCGTCGGTATACTTCCGGCGGGAAACCATCTGCGTCACATCCGCCCTGCGCCGGGATACCTGATCGGGATCCTTCAGTACCAGCTGTAGGATGCCCCGCTCTCTTAACTGTTTCAGTATTTCAATGGGATTCATGACGGGGACTTTTTCTGTCACGGAGGCGGCAGGCGCTCCTCCCTGCCCGTCCGACGCTCCGGTCTGCCGGGGTTCTGTTTCCTGCTGCGTCTTCGCTTCTTCCTCTGCCTTCTTTATGCTCTCTTCATTGTTTTTCAAGCGGTTTTCATAATCGGATTCCAGATCGTCCGGCACCGGATCGCCCCGGATCGCGTCCATCACGCTTCCCGCGGCATCTGCCGGCCACTGTTTTTTCATGTAGGCGACGGCCTGTCCGCGAAAAGCCGCCCCCCTGCAGTCCGTGGCGTAACTCATATTTTCAAGGGAAGCCTTCTTTGCTTCCACCCGGAAAAACCACTGCCGGAAGCCCTTCGTCATTCCCGCGTTGGGGCTGAACTGCCGCCCGGCGTACTCCTTTAAAATGGTTTCGGCTTCCCCTGAGGAGAATCCCATTCCCCCGAACGTACCGTCCAGAAAAAACAGTTCATACTGCTCCAGCAGATCTTTGTCGTACTGGGCCGCCAGACCGTCCGCCGCCGCGGAAACGCCTGTCATGGACAGTATCCTTCCGCCCTGGACGCTGATCATATCCATTACCGCAAGGAACAGAGAGATCCCCACCAGAAACATGAGGCAGCACAGCACCGTAACGGAACCGGGCAGACCGGGCCGTTTTCCGTGTCTCATAACCGGTTCGCCTGATTGGTGATCTTGCTGAACATGCTGTTTATGACAGACGTCAGCTGATTCTTAAAGATCATCACCAGTCCTACCAGCACCACCAGGATCAATATGATCTCCACCACGCCTACGGCGTCCTCCTCCCGTAAAAAATCTTTCCAGCCTTTCATTCGCATTTTCCTTTCTTCTTTTTCACATTCCGGAAGCCTCCCGGCACGATCCGCACCCTACATCGCAAAAAATGCCGGCACTACCAGAATGACGATCACGATGAGCAGCATCATCCCCATGGGAAGCAGCAGCTTGGTGCCCGCCTCCTCCCCCAGTTCTCTGGCGATCTTCTTTCTCTCCTCCATGGCGCTCACCGCCTCCAGCTGCAGCTGGCCGGCAAGGCCTCCCGTTCCTTTCCGCAGATTCTGTATGAGAAGGGATCCGAACCGCATGTAGGACTGCAGCCCGCACCGTCTGCCAAACCGGTCATAGGCCTCCCGCTGGGACATACCGCCTTCCATTTCCCGGCACGTAAACAGCATCTCTTCATATACATAACGGCGCTTCGCCTGCTGCCTGCCGGTCTGCTTCACATAGTCCGCGGTGATCCGCTCCCAGACGCCTTTTATGGTCATACCAGCCTCCAAAAGCAGGGAAAATTTACTCAGCATTTCCGGATAATCCAGAAGCAGCTGCCGGTTTCTTTTTTCCACCCGGTTCTTCAGATCCTTTTGTTTGCCGTAGAAAACGCCTGCCGGCACAAACATGCACAGCAGCAGCCACATATGGCTGTTCATGCCGCCCGGCCGGCTGTAAGAGACGGTTTTCCCGTCCACTTCCTCCGGCAGTTCCATCACCGGCTGCGCGGCGCTGTCCTTCTCGGCCGTCTCCACCGCTTCCCTGACATGCCGGGCCAGCCGTTCCTGCTCCGATTCCTCTCCCCGGACCACATGGACTCCCGTCTGACACAGATATTCCTGTTCCTCATATGAAAAGCGTGCCGTCAGCGTTACCGTTTTCCCTTCCTCCGGCACCTTGTCCACATGAACAGCGCCCGAGGCATCTATCATGTCATAATCATCCGACGTCCAGTCGATATACACGCCGGTGCCGGGGATCCGGTCAATGAGATCCAGATCACTGCTCACCGCGTCCAGAGACGGATTGTCGCCCAGTATCCACTGCTCCAGGTTTTCTTCTCCCATGGCAAACAGCTCTTCCACCTGCTCCCTGGTATATGCCTGCGGCTGCAGCTGTATCATAAGAGGCACCGTTGCTTCATCCCCCACATGAGCCTCCAGCTCTACCTGGCTTGCATCTTCCCTGCCGCGGGAGATCCGGTCCACCCTGGACTGAAATGTCTCCGAAACGCTCATCAGCAGCCCCAGCAAGATCATCATCCAGACTGCCGCCGCCGCATATACGCAGACCTCCCTGTAATACGCGAACTCTCTGTGTGCCGGGCGCTCCATGGGCTGGAGCATTTCCAGTGCCCGGGCCGCCTGGTTTTCTCCCCTTGCCGGACGCTTTTTCCTTTTAAAAAACTCCACCAGCAGCATGGCCGTATACCCGCCTGTGGCTGCCAGCCATCTCGCCACGCCTTTTCCGGTTTCCCCGGATCCGAAACGTTTCACGCAAAATGCCGTCCACATGCACAGACAGACTGTCAGGATCCCATAGATGATCATGTTCCCTCCCGTATCTACACCTGTATGTCCCCTATCTTTTCCGCAAGGAGCACCGCCGCGCCATAAACTGCCAGGCACGCCGTCATCACGGCCGCGCCCGTTATATTTCCGTACAGCGGGGCAAGGAAATCCGGGGAACATACGCCTACGTACAGCAATATCCCGCAGGGCATCCCATTCATGATCTTCTGCTCCAGCTGCTTGCCGTGAAGATATGTATGGATCTCCTGCTGTACCTGGATCTTGTCCCCGATGCGCCCTGCCGTCTGCGCCATGATCTGCGCCACATCTCCCCTTGTCCGCTTTGCCATGGAAAACACCTGGGCAAATATCCGCGCGTCCTCCAGACCGCTCCGCTCACCGAAAGAGATCAACAGGGATTCCAATGGTTCATTGAGCTCCACGCCCCGGGCAATGTATTCAAATTCCTTTACGATCAGGGCGTTCGTACCGTAGATATAGTACAGATCCTTCAGCCCTTCCCGAAAAGCATTTTCCACGGACCAGCCGGCCCGCAGGCTGGAGGAGACGCACTGGAGGCCCTGGCGGAACTGCCGGTTCAGTTCCTCCAGCCGTTCTCTCTTTAATTTTTCCTTCCGGCGCCTTATGACCACTCCGGTCAGAGGAGACAAAACAGGCACCGCCCACCAGGAACGGTAAAACAGAAAAGCCAGCAGCGCCACAAGGAACCCGCTCTTTGCCAGTACCAGCATCCATTGTTTTTTGCTGAATACGTACCGGCTGTAATCCGGCAGGGACGCTTCCTCGGACGAGTGCCCCCGGACAGCCTTTTCTCCGTACGTTCTGAACTTTTCCGCCAGCCGCTTGATCCTTTTCACTGTTCCAGCCCCGCCCGCTGCAGTTTGTGCAGATGCGTCAGGCTGCCGCAGCGTTCCAGCCTGCCCATTACCTTTTCTCCTCCCCCGGACTGCTCCTCAAACCGGAACAGCGGGCTGATCTGTATCTCTCCCTGCACAAAACCTGTGATCTCCCCGATCTCAAGCACTTTCCTCGTGTGATCCCGCATCCTGCCCAGGTGCACGATCACATCCAGCCCCGATGCGATCTGCCTCCGCACGGCTGTCAGGGGAAGATCCATGCCCATAAGCACCATAGTCTCCAGACGGCTGAGCATGTCCCTCGCGCTGTTGGCGTGCCCGGTGGACAGAGAACCGTCATGCCCCGTGTTGAATGCCTGAAGCATATCCAGCGCTTCCCCGCCCCGCACTTCCCCCACGATGATCCTGTCCGGCCGCATGCGCAGCGCGGACTTGATCAATTGTCCCATGGTGATGGCGCCGGTGCCGTCACTGCCGGCGCTCCTGGTCTCCAGACGCACCAGATTAGGCTGGCTGCGCAGCTGCAGCTCCGCGGCGTCTTCAATTGTGATCACACGTTCCTGTGGGGGAATATAATTAGATAAAACATTGAGAAATGTGGTCTTACCGGAACCGGTTCCGCCACTGATAAAAATATTGTAGCCGGCCTGCACCAGCTTTTCCAGGAATGCCGCGGCCTCCCCGGTGATACTGTCCCATGCCAGCAGCTGCTCCATGGTAACGGGATCGTCGGGAAAACGCCGTATGGTGACGATCGGACCGTTCAGCGCCACGGGACGGAGCACAACATTGACCCGGGATCCGTTTTCCAGCCGGGTATCCACGATAGGATCGGCTTCGTTGACCCTCCGGTTGGTCCTGGCCACCATCTGCTGAATGATGTTCTCCAGGCTTTCTCTGGAAAAAAACTGTTTTTCCCACCGTCGGATACAGCCGTTCTGCTCTATGAAAATACCTTCCGTGCCGTTGATCATGATCTCCGTTATCCCGGGATCGTCGATGAGCTCCTGAAGGATCCCCAGCTTGCGGAGGGAATAAAACAGCTCCTGTCTTTCCTTCTCCCGCCGGGCGAGAGACCAGCCCGCGCTTTTGCCCTCCCCGGTAAGCACCCTGTCTATGGTGTACAGCACTTCCTCGTCCGACACCTCTCTGGAACGGTCCAGCTGCCCCAGTATGGTCTTCCTAAGGCGTTCTGTCCGCTGCGCTTCCTCTGCTGTCCCAGATAATCGTTCTGACATAATCACCCAGCTCTCCCCAGGCCAGCTCCTCCACATATCTGGAAGGATCGGCAGGTCCTTTGTGGAAGGGCGGCCTGATCGTTACCGTCTTGTTCCATATATCTTCATGACCGGACCGGCGCAGGAACTGTTCATACTGCTCCATCCTGCCCCGGGATATAAAATCCTCCAGCACTGTGGTATAAATACGGTGACAGCACCCGAGAAGATACAGCAGCACGCCGCTGCTCTCATCGATGTCCAGTATCAGCGTCTGATACCGTCCGTTTCCCGTCAGCTCTTCCATCAGCGCCCTCCAGTCTTTTTCTTCCGCTCCCTGTAGATCAAGAGGAGACAGGGGAGGAAAGATGCAGTCCAGAACTCCCACCCTGCAGATACAGGTGTCCGCCCAATGTGTCATCCGGGCTTTCCCCTGCCTGACGTAATACAATATATCAGAAAGATCCGAAGCCTTGCCTTGATGCCAGGGCCCTAACAGGCCGGAAAACATCTCCATGGACAAGTATAGTACAGTCTGATCCCTGGATAATATCTGCCCCAGCGCCAGACCGAAGGAGGATTTGAGGCTTCGTTTCACAGGCGAATATATTCCGATCACGGTGGTGCCGCCGTCTTTCCTTCTGTCTCCATCCTGCTCTTTCAAGCTGCTCATAACCTGGTCCATAAGCGTCTGTACCGACTGGTATCTGTATACCTGCTGTTCGGACGCCGCATCCTGGCCGGGACGCTGTTCCGTCAGCTTCACCCGGCGCCCGATCCCTGTGAGATTCACAGTCTCCTCCCACACAGCCTCCCCCGCCAGAAGCAGCTCCACCGCATGGTTCCGGCAGAAGCCTTCCAGAGAGGCAGCATTGGTAAAAGCCTGCATAAAACAGGGCGCCTCCATGTGCTCGTTGACATATTCGGAAAAACGTCTCACATATGCTTCATCCTCATCGCAGATTACATAATAACGTTTCAATGTCCCGCCTCCAGACAATACAAACACCTATGAACAAAAACGCCGCCAGCGGCAACTGTCTCCTTTTGTCTGTTTCTACTTCATACGGCAATATCCGACCTTCCCGAAAGCACGCCGTTAGATAATTCCTCAGTTTTACCAGTCCCGCAAAAGCGCTGCCATAATATATATCTTTTCCATATCCATATACACTGGCGATCATAAAGGTCCAGAGCAGGCAGCGGAAAAAGTCTCCGGGGTACGTAAAAAATGCTGTAACCGCTATGAGCTTTCCGTCCCCCGCGCCTATCATACGGTACCGGTACAAAGGATATACAAGCAGTAACACGACCGCAGACGCCAACACGGAATCCACGCTTCTGGCGGATCCGGGGAAACACAACAGCGCCCCTGCCAGGAATATGCCTGTGATAATCCATATGTTATTTACCTTGCGCGAGAATATGTCCATTCCGGCTGCTATCAAGAGATAGATCAGAAAAATGAATTTGATGGTCAATCTTTATCCAACCGCGTTTTGTAGTTCAACTATAGTGACATTTGCATAAATCGTGTATACACTCATTGGTTATGTAGCGATTGTATTATAGCATGCATCATATGGGTTTGTCCAGATATTTTTTGTAAATATTATAATTATTTTTATATTATCACATATATTTTTTGAAATATGTTGCATGTATCATAAAACCTTCGGATTGTGTGATATGTGAAGTGCCGATCGTGGGACCGGAGGCAAAAAAGTAATTTGACAACACCTGTATATTCCGATACAATGGACATAGCATACAGGCAGATCCTGCCTGACACACACCATGATACTGCATAATAAAGAAACGGTTCGGGGGGCATCAGAGGAATGAAAATGATTCGGAATTTAGCAGAACTGAAAGTCACAGATCTGGATATGTACTTATTCGGCCAGGGCACCCACTATGACATTTTTAAGAAGCTGGGCGCCCATCCTGCAAAAAACGGCAGCGTTACCGGCGTCTATTTCGCCGTCTGGGCACCTGCCGCGGCAGACGTCCATGTGATCGGGGAATTTAACGGCTGGGATGAAGAAAGCCATCCCATGACCCGGCTGGAGCCCCTTGGCATCTGGGAGGCGTTCGTGCCGGAGGCAAAGACCGGGCAGATGTACAAATATCTCATCTTAAGCAGCGCCATGGAAAAGCTGTACAAATCAGACCCCTTCGGCAACGCGTTTGAACTCCGGCCCGGCAACGCTTCTGTCATCACAGATATTACCGGGTACACATGGAAGGACACCCGCTGGATGAACAAACGGGATACCGTAGATCCCATGTCCCGGCCTGTCTCTATCTACGAATGCCATCCCGGCAGCTGGCGCCGTCATGAAGGCTACGGCAAAGATAATGACCGTTTCTACAATTACCGGGAGCTGGCCGAATCCCTCACGGAATATATAACGGAAATGGG
Source organism: uncultured Lachnospiraceae bacterium (assembly GCA_947623905.1). Taxonomy (GTDB): domain Bacteria; phylum Bacillota; class Clostridia; order Lachnospirales; family Lachnospiraceae; genus CANQHX01. The sequence goes on along the minus strand of CANQHX010000013.1, from coordinate 17,738 downwards.
GTATACCCACGTGGAATTCATGGGCATCGCGGAGCACCCCTTTGACGGCTCCTGGGGCTATCAGGTCACCGGGTACTACGCCCCCACTTCCCGCTACGGCAGCCCGGAGGACTTCATGTACCTCATCGACTATCTCCACCGGCACAACATCGGCGTGATCCTGGACTGGGTGCCCGCCCATTTCCCCAGAGACGCCCACGGCCTGGCCAATTTTGACGGAAGCTGCGTGTTTGAATACGCTGACTCCCGCAAGGGAGAACATCCCGACTGGGGCACAAAGATATTTGACTTCGGCAAAAACGAAGTGCGCAACTTCCTCATCGCCAACGCCCTGTTCTGGCTGGAGCAGTACCATCTGGACGGCCTGCGGGTAGACGCGGTGGCTTCCATGCTGTATCTCGACTACGGCAAACAGGACGGCCAGTGGGTGGCAAATAAATACGGCGGCAATGAGAATCTGGAAGCCATTGAATTTTTCAAGCACCTGAACAGCATGCTCCGGGGCAAGCATCCCGGCGCCCTCATGGTAGCCGAGGAATCCACCGCGTGGCCCCAGGTAACGGGCCGGCCCGAGGACGGCGGCCTCGGGTTTACGTTTAAGTGGAATATGGGCTGGATGCATGATTTTCTGGATTACATGAAACAGGATCCCTATTTCCGCAGCGGCTGCCACAATAAAATGACCTTCGCCATCAGCTATAACCAGGCGGAAAATTACATCCTCGTGCTGTCCCACGACGAGGTGGTACACCTGAAATGCTCCATGATCAACAAGATGCCCGGCGAGTTTCCGGACAAGTTTGCCAACTTAAAGGCGGGCTATACCTTTATGATGGGCCACCCCGGCAAAAAGCTGCTGTTCATGGGCCAGGAGTTCGGCCAGCTGCGGGAATGGAGCGAGGAACGAGAGCTGGACTGGTTTTTGCTGAAGGAGCCGGAGCACCGCCAGCTGCAGCTGTTCTACCGGGATCTGCTGCACATTTACAGGCAGCATAAGTGCCTGTATGAGCTGGACCGGGATCCTGCCGGATTCCAGTGGATCAACGCCAACGACAGCTACCGCAGCATCTTCAGCTTTGTGCGCTACAGCTCCACAAAACGGAAGAGCCTGCTGTTCATCGTCAATTTCACTCCCGTGGAATATCCCGACTACCGGGTGGGCGTTCCCAAGAAGAAACAGTACAAGCTGATCCTGGACAGCGACGATCCCCGCTACGGCGGCAGCGGAAAGTTCCACCCGGAGACCGTCCAGTCGGAGAAATCTCCCTGCGACGGGCAGGCGTTCTCCTTTGGCTTTGACTTAAGTCCTTACGGCGCCGCTGTCTTTGAATTTTGACCGGATGGGAAACGCCGTCCTCAGGCGGCGCTCATAAAACAGCATAAGAGTCTTTTTAAAAACGGCGCGGCCATACTGGCTGCGCCGTTTTTTCCGCAGGCTGCTCCGACGGGCAAAAAAGAACCGCCGCCCGGAACATCAGTAGGTGGAAGATATTCCGGACGGCAGTTCGCCGAACCTTATTTCATTTTATCCCGGTGCTTCGCGGCTCCGGTTTTCTTTATAAGATCAGTTTGTGATGGTGTTCTCGGTCTCCTTATCAAACACGTGGATCTTTTCAACATCCATAGCAAACCTTACCTGATCGCCAGGCCTTGCTGTGGTACGAGGGCTTACACGTGCGGTCATAGGGAACTCTTCCAGGTTGAAGTACAGGAATACTTCTGCGCCCAGCAGCTCGTATACGGTTACTTCAGACTCAACAACTGCGCCAGGGTTCTTTGCGATGGTCTCTTCATCATCGTACAGATCCTCGGGACGGATACCCATAACAACTCTCTTGCCGTCATAGCCGCCCTCAATGAGCTTCTTGGCCTTTGCAGGAGGAAGTGTGATGGTATGGGTATTTCTTGTCTCCTCATCGCCGATCACCAGGGTTACCTTGTCGCCGTTTACATGGCAGTTGGCATCCAGGAAGTTCATCTGAGGGGAACCCATGAATCCTGCTACGAACAGGTTGCAGGGCTTGTCATACAGCTTCTGAGGGGTATCGATCTGCTGTGCAACGCCGTCCTTCATAACTACGATACGGGTACCAAGCGTCATGGCCTCGGTCTGGTCATGTGTTACGTAGATGATGGTGGTGCCCAGTCTTTGATGGAGCTTGGCGATCTCAGTTCTCATCTGCACTCTCAGCTTGGCATCCAGGTTGGACAGAGGCTCGTCCATGAGGAATACCTTAGGATTACGCACGATAGCACGACCCATAGCTACACGCTGTCTCTGACCACCGGACAGAGCGGCGGGACGTCTCTCCAGGTAGGGCTCCAGATCCAGGATCTTGGCAGCTTCGCGAACCATCTTATCGATCTGGTCCTTGGGAACCTTTCTCAGCTTCAGACCGAATGCCATGTTGTCATACACGGTCATGTGAGGATACAGAGCGTAGTTCTGGAATACCATTGCGATATCTCTGTCCTTGGGCTCTACGTTGTTCACGATCCTGTCGCCGATCTTCAGCTCGCCGGAGGAGATCTCCTCCAGACCTGCGATCATACGAAGGGTGGTAGATTTACCGCAGCCGGAAGGTCCTACGAAGATGATAAACTCTTTGTCTTCCACTTCCAGGTTGAAATCCTTAACGGCTTCCACACCGTTGGGGTAAACCTTGCAAATGTTTGTTAAAGATAAACTTGCCATTGATTTGTTCCTCCCAATATTATTTTTTTATGTCAGCACCGGAAAGTTCCGGCCGCCTAACTGTCCTTTATTTTACATGATTTCTCATAATTTGGCTATTCTCACAATCCACAAATTATTGATTTTTCTATTGTCATATTGTACAACATCCCCGCCTGCCGGGAACAGTTATTGACATTATGCACAAAGAAATTTTATTTTTGTTGTGAAAATAACGAAAGTTACGCCAATTGAGGAAATACATTTTTCAGCGCCGGATAGATCTGCGCAAACCGGCGATAACGATCCTCGTAAGCCTCCACCAGCTCCGGTTCCGGGGACACGGTATCCACAACCTTCACAATGGCCGCCGCTGCCTCTTCCACCGACGGATACTCGCCGCAGGCCACGGCAGCCAGCATGGCGCCGCCCAGAGCCGGTCCCTCCTCGCTGGCGATCACGTCCACCTCCATGTTCATCACATTGGCGATGATCCGCTTCCACAGAGGGCTTTTGGCGCCGCCGCCGCAGATCTTTGTGCGGGTCATGGGGATCCCCAGCTTCCTTGCCACCTCCAGAGAATCCCGCAGGCCGAAGGCCACGCCCTCCAGCACCGCCTGGGTCATGTCCGCCCTTGTAGTGTCCATAGTCAGGCCGGTAAAGGTGCCTCTGGCGTAAGGATCGTTGTGGGGGGACCGTTCTCCCATAAGATAAGGAAGGAAATACACGTGATTCTGTCCCAGCTTCCCGATCTGCGCCTGGGCGGCGGCGTAATCCGTATCCTTTCCTATATCATCCATCCACCACTTGTTGCAGGAAGCGGCGCTGAGCATGCAGCCCATGAGATGATACGTGCCGTCCGCGTGGGCGAAGGAATGAAGGGCGTTGTTCTCGTCCACGCCGAAGGTCCTGCTGGAGATGAAAATGGTGCCGGAGGTGCCCAGAGAGATGTTGCACTGTCCGTCTCCTACCGTTCCCGTGGCCACGGCGGCAGCGGCGTTGTCGCCGGCGCCTGCCGCCACTACCACGCCGGTATGCAGCCCCAGCTCCTCTGCCGCCTTTTCTGTCAGGCAGCCCACCTTCTCATAACTCTCGTACAGAGCGGGCATCTGTTCTTCCGTGACGCCGCAGATCTCCAGCATCTCCTTTGACCACCGCCGGTTCTTCACATCCAGAAGCAGCATGCCCGACGCGTCGGAATAATCCGTACAGTGAACGCCGGTCATGCGGTAAGCCAGGTAGTCTTTGGGCAGCATGATCTTTTTGACGCGGGCAAACAGCTCCGGCTCATGTTCCTTCATCCAGAGGATCTTGGGAGCGGTAAAACCGGCAAAGGCGATATTTGCCGTATATTCGGACAGCTTGTCCTTTCCGATCACATTATTTAAATAGTCCGTCTCCTTTGCCGTGCGGGAATCGTTCCACAAAATGGCCGGGCGGAGTACCCTGTCATCCTCATCGAGGGCCACCAGACCGTGCATCTGCCCGCCAAAGCTGATGCCTGCCACCTGACCTGCGTCCTGCCCGTCTGTCAGTTCCCGAATGCCTGCCTTTACAGCCTCATACCAGTCCTCCGGCTTCTGCTCCGACCAGCCGGGATGGGGAAAATACAGGGGATATTCCCTGGACACCGTCTTTTTGATATCCCCGGCCCCGTCCATGAGCAGCAGTTTCACGGCGGAGGTCCCCAGATCCACACCTATGTACAACATACACAACCTTCCTTTCTGTCATGATTCAAGATTGTTCCGCATCATTGTTTTCATAAATATACAATACCACATATCCTTTTAAAATGTAACCCAATATTTGCATTGCTTTTCCAGGCGCAATCCGCTATAATAGTTATGTTGCCCAAATGGCCGTATCATACTATATCAGGGAGAAAGGGGATTGGCCGTATGAATGATTTTTTTAATTACGACGGACCGTTTTTCAGAGTGCTCAACAGGATCGGTGATCTGGTGATACTGAATCTTCTGTGGATCCTCTGCTGCATCCCCATCGTCACCATCGGCGCCTCCACCACGGCCCTCTACTACAACACGATTAAAATGGCCGCCGGGGAGGAATCCTACATCGCCCGGGGCTTCTTTCGTTCTTTCCGTGAAAATTTCCGGCAGAGCACCATCATCTGGCTGATCATGCTCGTCACCGGCTGTCTGGTGGCCTTTGACCTGTACGCGTCTCTGTACTGGGAGTGGGACCCCACTCTGGAGATGATCCTGGTGCCGGTATCCTTCATCGCCACACTCATATGGCTGATGATCTTCGTATATGTATTTCCCCTGCAGTGCAAATTTGTCAATCCCATCAAGGCGACCTTCAAAAACGCTCTGATTCTGGGTTTCGCCCACCTGCCCAGCACGATACTGTTCATCGCGGTCCTGGTGGCCAGCGTAGTGGGCGTCTGGTCCATTCCCATGCTGTTTCCCGTATGGCTGGTGATCGGCGCCGCAGCGGAAGCCTTCGGCCTGTCCTTTGTATACAAGCGGATCTTCAACATTTACATCAAAAAACCGGAGACGGAAGCGCTGGAAGACGACGGTTCCGGCATTGCGCCGGAAGACCGCTGGGAGATCCCGGAGGAATACGATGATCCGGCCCAGCTGATCACCGGAGACGAAGCCCCTGCTGAGGACGCTCCCGGGAATGACGGCGCGCAGGAGGAGCCTGTTCCGGAAGATCCCGCACCGGAGGAGACCTTTGACAAATAGATGAAAATATCCTTGTGATCTTTTCCTTTTTTAGTGAAAAAAACATTTTTTTCAAAACATAAGATTTAGTAATTTACAAACAGGCAAAATATGTTATAATGAGTAACAGATTTTGTAAAAATTCTGTAATGATTTTGTCTGAAAATCAACCTGTTGACCCGGAGGTTGTTATGGAACGATATATGATAAAAGGCGGTCGCCCTCTTGTGGGCGATGTGGAAGTCAACGGCGCGAAAAACGCGGCGCTTGGCCTTCTCGCCGGCGCGATCATGACGGATGACGACGTGATCATAGATAATCTGCCTGATGTAAGCGATATCAATGTGCTGCTTCAGGCGATCGAGGGGATCGGCGCGAAGGTGGAGCGCATCGACCCGCATACAGTAAAGATAAACGGTTCTGCTATCACCAATCTCAGCCTTGATTATGGCTATATTAAAAAGATCCGCGCTTCCTATTATCTCCTGGGAGCGCTTCTCGGCAAATACCATCACGCGGAAGTAGCCCTTCCCGGCGGCTGCGCCATCGGGACCCGGCCCATCGATCAACATATCAAGGGGTTTCGGGCATTGGGCGCCAATGTAGATATTGAATACGGTATGATCTGCACAGAGGCGGAGCGCCTTACGGGCAGTCATATCTTTTTTGACGTAGTCTCCGTAGGCGCCACCATCAATGTCATGCTGGCGTCCGTCATGGCGGAGGGCAAGACCATTCTGGAAAACGTGGCAAAAGAGCCTCACATTGTTGACGTAGCCAACTTTCTCAACAGCATGGGCGCAAATATCAAGGGCGCCGGCACCGACGTGATCACCATCCGCGGCGTCCAGAAGCTCCACGGCACGGAATATACCGTGATCCCCGACCAGATCGAGGCGGGAACGTTCATGTGCGCCGCTGCCATCACCGGCGGGGACGTGACCATCCACAATGTGATCCCCAAGCATCTGGAGGCCACCGGTTCCAAACTGGTGGAGATGGGCTGCCATGTCATCGCCAGAGGGGATTCCATCCGCGTATTCCGCACAGAGCCTCTGCGGGACGCAAAAGTAAAGACGCAGGTCTATCCCGGATTTCCCACGGATATGCAGCCCCAGATCGCTGCCACCCTGGCGCTGTCCGGCGGTACCAGCATCGTGACGGAGAGTATTTTTGAAAACCGCTTCAAATATGTAGATGAATTAAACCGCATGGGCGCCAACATCAAGGTAGAGGGCAACACCGCCATCATCAAGGGCATGGGGCATCTGTCGGGCACCATCGTCAGTTCTCCCGATCTTCGGGCCGGCGCCGCCCTTGTCATTGCCGGGCTGGCCGCCGATGGTTTTACCCAGGTAGACGACATCGTCTACATACTCAGAGGATACGAACGTTTTGACGAAAAGCTGCGGGGCCTCGGCGCCTGTATTGAGGTGGCAAAAACAGAACATGACATAAAGAAGTTTAAACTGCGGTTTGCCTCCCCTGTGGCATGATGTTCCTCTTGCCTTCAAACACTTATTCAAGCGAGGATCCATATGAAAAAAACAGTCTGTACAGTTTGTATGATCACTATGATGGGGCTCCTTTTCACAGGATGCGATACCCTGACCACATTGCTGCCCGAGCAGACAGAAGCCCCGGCAGATGTCACCGATGTTCCCGATGACGTCTCCGCTGTTCCTGTGGTAACAGATCACCCCAATTTCAATACCAACGGCACAAGGACTCCCATGTCCGGTCCGGAACAGATCTGCAGCGAACTCGGCGTGCAGTATTTTCATTCGCCCCGGTACGCGGAAGACGTAAGCTGTTCCATCATCGGCGGCACCATCGGAGACATTTCCTTTACCTACAACGGCGTGGACATGTATTATCGGGCGGCCAAGACCACCACGGCGGACATCTCCGGCCTGGGCAAAGAGCTTGCCGGCAATATGTCAGGCACCAGAGATGTGGGCCTTCCGTCCAACAACGCCACCGTGATCTTTTATTCCTTTGACGGCGGACAGGAACGCATTGCCCGATGGAAGTTCGGAGATACACAGTATTGCCTGGTATGCACAAAAGGAATGCGGGAGTCTGCCTTTATCGACATTGCCGTGGAGCTGGGCCAGAGCACCAGTCCCGATCAGCAGGAGCAGTAAATTTTATAAGGAAAAAATTCCAGGGCGTCTCGCGACGCCCTGTTTTGCTGCTCTCATTGTACTGCCAGCAGTTTTTCCGTGATGATCTTCATCTGTTCTTCCGACGGCTCCCAGCTCATATCCACCTCCACGATACGGTCCGCAAAACAGATCAGATATTGGGAGAGTTCCTCCCCCGTCTGCCTGTCATACAGCACATAGGCTTCCTTTGCCTGCCAGGGAGCGGGGTCTTGTTCCCTGTATACTTTTTTGTATTCCTCCGGTATCCTCTTATCAGCCGTCTCATCCCAATGTCCCAGCAGAGCCCGTCTGCACCTGTCATACAGGGCCGGCACCTTTACCTCTACTACGGTGTACTCCAGCAGCGTTTCCTCTGTCGTGTCCATGCGAGGCTTATCCTGCCCGGTATACCGGGCCAGCAGAGGGGACGTCTCCACCTTCCACCAGGTGGACCGGCCGGGCATCTCACGGCCGGTGAGATCCGCCGCCGTCAGGGGCAGCGCGTCCCCGTATGCCGTAAAGGATATGCCGTCATGCTCGTAATTCTCTGACACATGTCCCTTTGTCTGCCCCACGCCGCTTCTCATTATGAACATGCCTATGGCTGCCAGCAGAGCCGCGTAGACAACGGCAAACACAGCCGCCGTGACTGCCGCATTGACTTTTGCGCCGGCAGCTTTTCGCCGGAGGTATTCCCTGATCCTGCCGGCAGCCAGAATGGGCAGAGCTGCCGCCACGGCGATAAACACTCCGATCCCCATTGCCGCAGCGTTTCCGTAAATGCTGATGAGGCTGCCCGCTTCCGCGGCCAGGATCAATACGATCAGGCAGCTGTTGGCCGCAGACAACAACGTGTGTTCTTTTGCCGGGAGGAAGATTCCCTGCTCGGCCGCCTGCCTGGCCCTGCGCCGCCATGAAACATAAACGCACAGCTCCGCCAGAGCACTCACCAGAATGTCCAGCCACAGAAGACAACTCCACACAGACGAACTCCTTACCAGCTCGCCCACAAAGTCTATCCAAACCGCCGCGCACAACTGCGCGATCCCCAGCAGCGCCACCAGCACGAGAAAGGCCAGTCCGGGCAGATACCGTTTCCCCATGGCACGGTCTATGGTCTCCACTTTTGTCACAGGGTCCGTTTCTATGGGCAACGGATCTTCCTGTTCATTGTATAATATGTGCAGCTTGTCATATGACGCCGCCTGCTTCCACCCGGTATGCTCACAGAATTCCCGGAAGGTCATCTGGCTTTCTGTCGGACCGGGCGCGTAAAGAGACGCTTTCTCAAAATAGATAGCCGTGACGTGCACCTTTTTCGGTTCTATTCGGCGATAGGTCCAAAACATACCGGATATTTTTTCCGGCATCCAGCCTCTTGCCGCCATGTCCTCCAGATGGGCCTCCAGCCTGCCCAGGGCATAGGGCGTATAGGTCTCTATCTGTTTTTTTGTGTCTTTCATTGCTCCTGCTCCCTTCCCAATATACGGTCATAATCCCTCATCTGGCGGCGCAGGCGCCTGTATTCCGTCTCCAGCGCCTCGTATCCCTTTTCCGTCAGGATGTAGCTGCGCCGCCGTCCCCGGGCTTCCGTCTCACGGATCATGCCGGCCTCCGCGAACTGCTCCAACAGATTGTACAGAGTGCCGGAGCCCACCGTCACCTGTCCCCCTGTCAGGGCGGACACCTTATCCATGATATCCATGCCGTAACATTCCTCTTTCAGACAGAGCAGAATGTAAAACATCTGCTCCGTCAGCGTCTTAAATTTTTCTCTGGCCATGCAATACTCCATTCCGAAGCACGGCCTCCCGGCCCGCGCTTCTATTCTCGATTATCGATAATTCGTATCTATACTATAATATCGAATATCGATAATGTCAATGGTTTTCTTAAAATTTGCTGAAAAATTTTTTCCAAACCGCGGTGAGATACGGTATAATGAAGGTAACAGAAGCACAAAGTCAGATATGGTATAAGGAACGTAACGGAATCGAAAAAAGAAAGGCGGGATCTGTATGAATACCGTTTACGATCAGCTGATGAAAAGCTATGAAAGCCTGCGCGGACAGACGGATTTTGTGCCGAAGATCGCCCTTGTGCTGGGCTCCGGCCTGGGGGATTATGCCCGGACCATCCGGACGGCGGCCCAGGTAGATTACCACGATATCGAGGGCTTTCCTGTGTCCACCGTGCCGGGGCACAAGGGGCGGTTCGTATTTGGCTGTGTAAATGACGTGCCGATAGTGGCCATGGAAGGCCGTGTGCACTATTACGAAGGATACCCCATGACCCAGGTGGTGCTGCCCATCCGCCTGATGAAGCTCATGGGCGCAAAGGCGCTGATCCTCACCAACGCCGCCGGAGGCGTCAATCCCCATTACGCGCCGGGGGATCTTATGATGATCACCGACCAGATCGCCAGCTTTGTGCCCTCCCCTCTCATCGGTCCCAACGATGACAGGCTGGGGCCCCGGTTTCCCGACATGAGCCATGTGTACGATCCGGCTTTGCAGCAGGCCGTCACCCAGGCGGCGGAGGATCTGCGCATCCCTCTGCAGAAAGGCGTGTATGTGCAGCTGACGGGCCCCAATTTTGAGACGCCCCACGAGGTGAAGATGTGCCGTATCCTCGGCGGCGACGCGGTGGGCATGAGCACCGCCTGCGAAGCCATTGCCGCCAACCACATGGGCATGAAGGTCTGCGGCATCTCCTGCATCTCCAACCTGGCAAGCGGCATGACAGATCAGCCCCTGTCCCACGAGGAAGTACAGGAAACCGCCGACAAGGCAGCCCCCCTGTTCCGCGCGCTGGTAACCGAGATCATAAAACGCATCGGGAAGATGGAGATGAAAAGATGAACATACGCATTTACAACGCCAACATCCTCACCATGGCGGAGGGCTGCGCCGTCCGGCAGGGAGAAGTCTGGGTCAGGGATGACCGCATCGTCCATGTGGGAGAGGCGGACAGCTTTCACGGCCCGGAGGCCGGCTCCCGGAACGCGCACCACTCCCCTTCCGGCAGGCCCGTACTGCACACCCTGCGGGACAGCGCGCCCTTCCACTGGGACCGGGAGATCGACGCCAGAGGCAATCTTGTCATGCCGGGATTTAAGGACGCCCACACCCACTCCGCCATGACGTTCCTGCGCTCCTATGCCGACGACCTGCCCCTGTGGGACTGGCTCCACAAACAGGTATTTCCCATGGAAGCGAAGCTGACACCGGAGGATATCTATCATCTGTCAAAGCTGGCCATCATGGAATACCTCACCAGCGGCATCACCGCGAATTTCGACATGTATCTCACCCCGGACACCATCGCGCAGGCGTCGGTGGACACGGGATTCCGCACAGTGATAGTGGGCGCCCTGAACGATTTCACCCAGTCTGTGGCGGAGCTGGAAAAATGGTACGACACCTACAACCATTATCATCCCCTGATCTCCTTCCAGCTGGGATTTCACGCCCAGTACACCACCGGGGATACGCTGCTCCGGGAGCTGTCCGCCCTTTCCCACCAAAAAAAGGCCCCCGTCTGGTGCCACAACTCGGAAACCGCGGCGGAGACAGCTCAATGCGTGGAGCACACCGGCATGACGCCTACCGCGTATCTGGACAGCCTGGGGCTGTACGACTTCGGCGGAGGCGGCTATCACTGTATTTACATGTCCGAAAAGGATCTGGAAATCTTCCGGGACAGAGGGCTGTACGCCGTCACCAACCCCGCCTCCAACCTGAAGCTGGCCAGCGGCATCGCCCCTCTGACAGATATCATGGACATGGACATTCCCGTGGCCATCGGCACCGACGGCCCCGCCAGCAACAATTGTCTGGACATGTTCCGGGAAATGTTTCTTGTGATCGGGCTGGCAAAGCTCCGTGAAAAAGACGCCGCCGCCATGGACGCCAATGACGTGCTGGCCATGGCAACGGTAAACGGCGCCCATGCCATGGGGCTTGCGGACTGCGACACTCTGGAGCCGGGCAAGCTGGCGGACCTGATCCTCATCGACCTGCACCGGCCCAACATGCAGCCCATCAACAACATGACGAAAAATATCGTCTACTCCGGCAGCAAGGAAAATGTGCTCCTCACTATGGTAAACGGCCGTATCCTCTACGAGAAGGGAGAATTTTACATCGGAACCGACCCGGAGGAAATCTACCGAAAGGCAAACGCGATCACCAGTCGGCTGAAAAGCTGACGGAGCTCTGCTGTGTATCACATTCCGGTGCGCAAAAAAGTCCGCAACCTCTTTGTTGCAATATAAGACCCAATGTGCTATTATATGGTTACGAAAAATTTTAAGGGGGTATTTACCATGGGACTTTTTAGCAAGAAACCGAAACTGGACAAATTTCTGGTAGACGAATCCGCGGACGTTGCAAAATTTACATACGAAGGCAAGACCTACGATCTGGACGCCTACGTGCTCGCCAGAGAGATCGAGCTCCGCGCGAAATTTAACAATGACCACATCAAGGCTACCAAGAACTACAAAAAAGCGCAGGAAGCCTATTATGCCAACAAGAACGCTATCTCTTATATTGAGTACAGCATCGGCAAGCAGCTTTTCAACGAAGTAGACAAGGTGAAGATCAACGCCCTGGATGTGAAGAGCAATTCCTGATCCTGTTTTTTGTAATGAGCAAAATTCCATAGCAAACATCGGGGCCCGGCTCCTGGTGGGAAGACATGTAAAAGATATGTCTTCCCACCAGGGGCCGGGCCCCGAAACTGTTTTATAAAGATCCGGTCACGATACTCCAAACTCCGTAAAGCAATAAGTATCCGTCCAGTAGTCCTTCTCCATGTCGAAGATCTCTGTGGCGTCGGCCTCGGACTTGCGCTCCACCCAGCTCCATCTGCCGGTAAAGCTCTCCGGTCCTACGTTGAAGCACTCACCGTTGCTATTGTGGTGGGGACCGAACAAGTTCCGGTTGGAGGCGTAGACCTTCAGGGTGATCACATTGTCCCCGTCCACCGCCGCGTCGGTGATGTCCACGCTGTAAGGAGCCCAGAAGGAATCCTTTACAAAAACGCCATTGACGTACACCTGCACGAGGGGTGCCTTCTGGCCGGACAGATCCAGCTTCAACACTGTGCCGGGTATCTTTTTCACGGAAATGGTCTGCTCCAGCGTCATCTTCTCCGCGAAGAACAGCAGACCGTTTCGGGCAAAATCCTTGCCAGGCAGCGTCCCGGGCGCTTTGCGGATGACAAAAGGCCCGTCGGTGACCATGGCGCCCCGCTCGATCTCTGTGAAAGGCGCTTTGCTGTACACACCAAAACTGCCAAGAAGATAAATATTTTCGATCTCCATGTCGTAGGTGATCTTGTTGATCTCCGTCTCGTACACGTTCTCCCCGTAGAGCACGTCGTACACCTTCTGGGGCTGCTGGAACCGGGTCTCAAGGATCAGCTCATTGGCGCCTTCCTTCACAGCGCCGCTGATGTCCACCCGGCGGAAGGACTTGTCCTTCCAGTACCCCTTGTCCTTGTTGGATACCGGCTGCCCGTTTAAGAAGATCCGGTACAGATGGGCGTCCTCGATGACCACATCCATCTCTCCCTCCGGCAGCTCCTCCACCTCAAAACCGAATTTCAGCTTTACGTCACAGGGCCGCTGCAGATCCAGAAGGGCCTGCTGCACCTTGATGGTGGCCACGGGGCCCTGCCACTCTCCGCCGTCCACGGCGTACTGACACAGATCCAGCGTGAGGGCGTTGGGTCCGGTCTCTTTTATGGTCCAGTCCTTCCCGGGCTTCACCGTCTGTACGGGCATATCCTCCTGATTGGACAGGCAGCCGGTGTTGTGCCCCCCGCAGATCCTTCCTTCGTTCACGCAGCCGTCGCCGGTTTTGAGCCCGGCGTCTGTATCCTGCAGCAGCAGGATATAAGACTGCATGGGATCAAAATGCAGGGAGATCACCGTATGGTCCCCCTCCGCCCCGGCCGACGTAGGCACGATCTCTCCTGTCTCCGCGATCATACGCCGTACGGTACAGCGGCGGTTTTCTATTGTCACCTTCGTATCATATGCTCCCTGCTGGTCATGGTTCACCAGGAACACAATGGTGCCGTCTTCTGTCTCTCTCTGCTGATGGGTGATGCTTTCCACCTGGCAGCCGTGGGCCTCCACGCTCAGTGCCACCAGCTTCTTCTCCGCCATGATATTGCGCACATCATCCTCAGACACGGCGATGGCAGCCTCGGCCAGTTTTTCCAGATCGGCCATATTGCCGTTGGTATAGGACGGCAAACGTCCCAGGCTCAAGATCGTGCCGCCCTGGGCCGTGAACTGCAGAAGCAGCTCCAGGGTACGGCCGTTTATGGCGTACATGGTGGGCAGGATCACCGTCTTGTAGGCGATCTCCCCTACGATAAACGCCCCGTCCCTGACGTCGCCGTACTTTTCAATGATGGTCTCGTCGCCGAAATGATAACTGATATGTTGGCCGGACAACAGACAGCTTGCCTTTGTAAAGTCATCGTCCAGCTTCCGCATGGCGTCGGTGCGGGTGCCGTCATAAAGCACATATCCGCTGCGCATGGGGTGCAGCAGCAGCACATCCGCCACCTGATTGCCCGCGGACAGGGCTACGCACAGGCGGCCCAGATAATCGTTGAACTTGCCGTACTCCTCCCACCAGGTCTGCTGGATGAACAATGACGGGGGATAATCCCTTTTCCGCACGCCCCGGATGGTGTAGCCCTGGAGATGCTGGCAGATCACATTGACGCCGTTGACAAACTGCCACTCGGCGATCCGCTTCAGCTCCTCAAAGGATACGTTCCAGCCGCTCAGGGCAAAGGACTCGGTGATCACCCGCTTTTTCCCCAGCTGGCAGGCCACGGAGCCCACCTGCTTGGGCACTACGGGAGACGCGATGGGCCGGCGCAGCCAGTCGATGCCCGGCATATGGAGATACTCATAAAAGGGCATAACGCCGCCGGTGCTGGTCATCTGGCTGAAAATGCTCTCCTCCATCATAATGTGGCCGGTGGCCTTGCAGTTGTGGGCCTCGCACCAGTCATAGATGGTCTTCATGTAGTTTTCCGCGAACATGCGGTTTACCAGCGTCCAGAAATCAAACCGCACTTTTTCATACTCCGCCGTCTCAAAATACAGGGCGGGGAGTTTCTCTCTTATATCGTATCCATACGTCTTCTCAAATTCCTCCGGCAGATGGTCCGACCACGCCAGATCCCGGAAAAAGTCGCAGGTAAGCCGGGGCTCGTCGGTAAAGAAGCCGTGCATATATTTGCCGAAATCTTCCCCGAACCGGGCGTAATACTTCTCATGGGTACTCTCCAGGAACGCCTCCACCGCCAGCTTGTTCAGCGTATCAATGTAAAACATGTTCACATTGCGCTTTACAGCCAGCACCTTTTCCTCTTTTTCACAGGAAGCCCCGCTCTCCAGCGCACGGTAATCCCCTGTGGACGCATTGTAGGCGAAAATGCCCACCCAGTCGCCTTCCGGCACCTGATCCGGCCGGTCATACTCCTCCAGGGATATGTATTTTGCCTGGTAATCCTCACAGATGGCAGGCACCGCGCCCCCGGCAAATCCGCTGGGCCAGCCCTCCTCATCGTAAGCCCAGGCGTTGAGCCCGGTCTCCTTTGCGCCCTCGATGCCCGCCTCGATGCAGTCAAACCATTCCTCGCTGAGATAGGGGGTCTTGAGACCGGAACGGGCGTGCATGAAATAGCCGCCCACCCGGGCTTTCTTCATCTCCCCTATCTGCCGGCGGATCTCCTCCGGCTCCAGCTTGTCGTTCCACGACCAGAACGGAATGGGACGGTAGCTGTTGGACGGGTTCTTAAATTCATTCAGCATGCTTTCATCTCCCTACAAACACCGGCCTTGTACCGCCGGCGCGAACGTCTTTTAAAAAGCAAACCCGCGGTCTGCACATCCGATCATCCTTCAAAGGTGCCCTTCACGTCTACCCAGTGCTCCTCCGCGTAGGCCATGAGCTTTTTGGCGTCGGCCATGGACATGGGATTAAAATAGAAATACAGCCTGTCGGAGCCGTACCGCTTCACGATGCGGTCCACGCCGGCGATCCAGTCGTCCACCGTGCCGGTATACACCTTGATCCACAGAGACTTGCCTGCCCGGATCACCTTGTCATAGATGGGCTCAAACCACTCCTCCTGGGTGCCGTCGGGACCGTGGTCGCCGCTGGTCCACTGGAGGGCGTCGATCTCGTCGATCTCCATGAGGGCGTCCACGTGGCGGATAGCGTCAGGGCCGTCCAGATGGTACAGCACATGATCCAGCTGTTTTGCCTGCTGCCGCAGAGGCTCCTGGATAAAATCCCGGAACTGCTGGGGGGACATCATAGCGGAAAAATCACACTGCAGCTTGGCCACCTTGCCGGGACCCCAGATGGAAAACATGGTATAGGAAGAGGAATCGTCCGGCATCTTCACAATGTCATAAAAGCTGTTGTAATAGTCAAAATAGCAGTCCTGGATCTGGCCGATGCGCTCCTGCACTGTCTCCGGCTCGTCCATCATGTCGAAGATAGTGTTCTGGGCGCCACGCATGGAGGCGTACACGTCGATATTTTCCATCAGGTCGGGAATGGTATTGACAAAATCGCCGTTGGCCAGGCGGGTGCACTCCTTCACCACCTCGATGTGCTTTTTGAACCACTTATTCTCCGGATCGAACCGGAAGGGCGGCATGTCCTCAAAGTCCTCCACATCCTCGATACACTCATTGAACCACACGGTCCGCTCCTGCCACTCGATCTCACAGCCCAGATAAGCCGCGATGGAGCCGGGGCCGAAATCGGCGAACATGCAGGGGAACGATTCTCCCATCCACTCGATGTTGCCCGCCCAGTTGCGGTAGTGGGCCACCATCTTCTCCGCATTGGTGTATTTGTCCTCCAGAGAGGTGTACGCGTATTTGGGATCCAGGGGCACCGGATCGTCCTTCTTTGCCATAACGATCATCAGAGGCCTTCCGGTGTTCTTGTGGTTCCACCAGTTGATAAATTTCTGCTGGGTCTCCTCCCAGTTCTTCTTATATTTCATAACAATGCCGCTCCTTTCCGCATTTTAATATTTGCCGTATCCATATGTCCGGATGGCCGTCACGGTATCCCCGACCATACAGGCCGCGTCCTATCCTTCCACCTGTATCTTCCGGAAGTTCTTCTTGCCCCGGCGCAGGACCACCTCTCCCGAGGAAAGCTGTTCTCTCGTAAGGGTCATGGCGATATCCGCCACCTTCTCGCCGTCCACGGCCACGCCGCCCTGCTGGACGGCCCTGCGTGCCTCCGACTTGGAAGGCACCAGCCCGCTCTTTACCAGAAGGGTGAGGATGTCGATGTCATCCTTTTCGGAAAAATCCTCGGACGACAGCTGCGCCACAGGCATATTTTCCGTGGAACCGCCGCCGGCGAACAGCGCTCTCGCCCCTTCCTGGGCCTTCTTCGCTTCCTCTTCCCCGTGCACCAGGGTGGTCAGCTCATAGGCAAGGATCTCTTTTGCCCGGTTCAGCTGGCTGCCTTCCCACTTATCCATCTCATCGATCTGTTCCAGAGGCAGAAAGGTGAGCATCCGCAGGCACTTGAGCACATCCGCGTCGGCCACATTGCGCCAGTACTGGTAAAACTCGAAGGGAGACGTCTTGTTGGGATCCAGCCACACGGCGCCGGACTGGGTCTTGCCCATCTTTTTGCCCTCGGAATTCAAGAGGAGGGTAATGGTCATGGCGTAGGCGTCCTTGCCCAGCTTCCGCCGGATGAGCTCCGTACCGCCCAGCATGTTGCTCCACTGATCGTCGCCGCCGAACTGCATATTGCAGCCGTATTTCTGATACAATGCATAGAAATCATAGCTCTGCATGATCATGTAGTTAAACTCCAGGAAGCTCAGGCCCCGCTCCATTCGCTGCTTGTAGCACTCTGCCGCCAGCATGCGGTTGACGCTGAAATGCGGGCCTACCTCACGGAGTACATCGATATAGTTGAGATCCATGAGCCATTCCGCGTTGTTCACCATAAGCGCTTTCCCTTCGGAAAAATCAATGAACCGGCTCATCTGCTTTTTAAAGCAGTCGCAGTTGTGCTGGATCTGCTCCACCGTCATCATCTGGCGCATATCCGTCCTGCCGGAGGGATCGCCGATCATGCCCGTCCCGCCGCCGATGAGGGCGATGGGCTTGTTGCCCGCCATCTGGAGCCGCTTCAT
>CANQHX010000012.1 GCA_947623905.1 uncultured Lachnospiraceae bacterium | reverse complement strand
GGCAGTGTTTATAGCATTAAAAACGAGAACTCATAAAGGAAACAGGAAAAGTGCCAACGAGTACTTGACACAAACGTTCGCGCCAATTGGGTTGATTTTTTTTGCCTTTGAGTATATCATGGTAAATGTAAGGCTAGTAAAAGCGTAGGTTTTTTACCTGAGGTGCGGCGACACGTCGCTGGATGGCCCGCTTTTCCCTCATTCAACTGTCGAAGACCCGACGAATACTTGACACAAACTGTCAAAAACCCGCTCTTGCAATCAGTGAAATTTTGAGCTATAATTAGCACCGTAGAATCCGTAATTCTGCGAAATAACGGACTTCTGTTTTAACCGGTATTTTGATAGCACTTGTTTAATGTTAAGGAAGATCGAATATCAAAACAAACAAGCCGCACGATGATTTCCACCGTGCGGCTCTGTTCTTACCACGTAGCTATCGGGCTTCGGCTATATCCTTCCCACGCAGATCATCTCCGCCGCAAAAACAAATGCTCCGCCCCGGCGATGAGCTCATACAGCAAAAAGGCAATGACGCACAGCACCACGATGGCCATGAGCAGCCACGTCATCTTGAACACCTGGCTGGAGTAGATGATCAGATAGCCCAGCCCCTTGTCGGCGGCCAGGAATTCCCCGATCATAACGCCTACCAGGCACAGCCCCACATTGACCTTCATGAGGCTGATGAGCAGGGGAAGATTGCCCGGAAGGATCACCTTTGTCATCATATGGAACCGGCCGCCGCCCAGGGTGCGGATCAGCTTCAGCTCCTCCCCGTCCGTCTCACAGAAGCCCGTGTACAGATTCAGGATGGAGCCGAACACCGCCACGGAGATGCCGGCCACGATGATGGTCTTCATGTTGGCCCCCAGCCATACGATGAGCAGCGGCGCCATGGCTGTCTTGGGCAGGCTGTTGAGCACCACCAGATAGGGCTCCAGGATCTTTGAGATATGATCGCCCCACCACAGGAGCAGGGCCATGGCAAGAGATATGGCCATAGTGATGGCAAAGCTCAGCAGCACTTCCCACAACGTGACAAGGAGATGCCCCTGCAGCGTGCCGTCCGTCCACATGTCCCGAAAGCAGGCCGCCACCGCCGAAGGGCTGCTGAAGATAAAACTGTCGATCCAGCCGTTTGCGGAGGCTGTCTCCCACAGGACCAGCAGGCCCGCGAGGAGGAGAAGCCGGACGATCCACACGATCCATTTGCTCCGCTTTTGCTTTTGCACGTACAGCTGCTGGGGGGTCTTACTGTCATTCTTCATGCCCCATCTGCCTCCATATACTCTGAAAATATTGTTGAAACCGGGGAATGTTCCGTTTTTCCAGAGGCTGCATCTCTTTCGGAAAATCCAATATTTCCTCGTGGACAATGGACGCTGGACGCCTGGACAGTACAAGGATCCGGTCCCCCAGGCTGATAGCTTCTGACAGATCGTGGGTTACCAGAACCGCCGTCTGTTTTTCCTCTCTCAGTATCTTCGCGATGTCATTGCCCACTGCCAGCCGCGTCTCGTAATCCAGAGCCGAAAAGGGCTCATCCAAAAGCAGCAGCTCCGGTTCCACCATAAGGGTGCGGATGAGCGCCGCCCTCTGGCGCATGCCGCCGGACAGCTGGGACGGCCGGGAATTGCGGAACGGGTACAGATCGTAGCGCTTCAGCAGTTCCTCCGCCTTCTCCTTCATCTGCCTGTTTTTTCTGCCCTGTATCTCCGGTCCCAAAAGTACGTTGTCCCAGATGGTGCGCCATTCCAGCAGGGTATCCCGCTGCAGCATATAGCCGATAGAGGGATCCGCCTGCTGCCTGGTCAGTCCGTGAAAAAAAACAGAGCCCTTCTCCGGCTCCAGCAATCCCGCGATCAGTGACAATATCGTAGACTTTCCGCAGCCGCTCGGGCCTACCACAGAAAGAAATTCCCCTTCCTGAAGGGCAAAGGATATATCCGTCAGCGCCGTCGTCTCCCCTTTCATCGTGTGATAGGAAAAAGACACGTGATCAAAACGCAATAATGCCTCCATACAAATACACTCCAAATCCGGTATACTGTATTGTATGAAGGCATTCTTGTTATGTGTGTGGAAATTTTGTCATTTCTTCAGAAAAGCCCTGTCATCTGACAGCATTCTGCCTTATCCGGTATCGTCACACTTCACCCCACACGACTTTCTTCAGGATTTCCAGTGCATCCTTAACGGTAATGTTCTTGTCCTGGTCCACATCCCCGTTGGTGAGCGTATATGCCGAAAGCGTATCTTTATTGTTCCATACAACGCATTTCAGCACGTCAAGAGCGTCCTTTACCGTTATCTTTCCGTCTGCATCCATGTCGCCCAGCCGCACCTTGTCCAGGGCCATGATATAGCCGCTGTCGTTTCGGTAGTACAGCACGCCCTGCTCGTCTGTCACAAGGGAATTGACGCAGTACTGCTGCTGGGGCTGTTCGGGCGTGAACACGGTCTCCACATTGCCCGCTGTCTGTCCGGGTTTATCTTTCAGCACGCACACGCCGCCGGGCTGGGCGTTGTACGTAGTATATACACATACCGCTCCTGTTTCCTCATCGGCGGTCAGGACCATCCTGCCCTGGGGATATCCGAAGTTTTCTCCCTTTTTGGCAGACGCGGAGTAAATAACAGACATGTCTGCGGCGTCAATGACTTTTATGGACTTGTCAGACGCGCCGATGTACGCCCGTCCGTTGCAGATCAGCGGCGTGCTGGTGCTGACAGCGCCGATATCCAGTGTCTTCATAGTATCCGCCGCGGGATCATACCTGCAGAACAGCTTGCCCTGGCTGGTAAAATACAGACAGCCGGTGTCCTTGTCGGCGGAAACGCCGGAACGGATATTCCCCGCCACGGGGATCTCCTTCTTTACCTCCCCGGTCTTGGCGTCCAGCACAAAGAAGGTGCCGGTCTTATCGGCAGAGGACGTCTCGGAACCAACGTACAGGTCCGTACCGTCCGTGTACGCCCCGGCAAAATAGAAGCCGCCGGGATGGGAAAGGGTCCACACTTCCTTACCGGTATTTGCGTCCACGGCTACATACTGGGCCACGCAGTTTTCCCCTGCGGTGGCGCTCCATGCCCGCTTCCAGAACCCGGTGTACACCAGGCCGTCACTGCAGACAACAGGGCTGTTGGCCTGTCCACCCAGCGCGTTGGTATATACCCAGAGGGTCTCAAAGGTATCTGCGTCCAGAGCCTGGATCGTGCCGTTTACCGCCACGATGATCTTTCCGTCAGCCAGAACAGGGGCGGAAAGAGCGTAGCCTGCTCCCGCGGAAAGCTCCACCCGTTTCACTTCCTTACCGGTCTGCTTATCCAGCACCAGAAGGGAATTTCCAAACACGGAAACCACATAGTCTCCCACGATGAGCACGTCGCTGCTGCCGTTTTTCACGATGCCGCTGCCGGCGAGGTATTTGTCGCTGACCCACTTCGCGGCGTACACCACGGACACCTTCTGCAGCCTGCCGATAACGGGAACCTGGGTCTCTCCCACCGCCGCCGTGCCGCCTGCGTACAGGTACAGATCGCCGGCGTCTTCGGCTTTGATCTTCAGGCTGCCGTTTGCATCTGTGGTACCCACTGCTTCCATGGCGTCACAGGAAGCGCCGGCGTACACGGTAGCGCCGGCCATGGGGATCTCCTCCCCGCCCATCATGGCGGAAGCGCCGGTAACGGTCACTTCAAAGGGTTCCCCCGCCTTTGCCTCATCGGCGCAGGCGATCTTCGCGTACTGATCGTTCCAGTTTACATTGTCATTGTAAAAGAACACGCTGACCACATCGCCGTCCTTAAGGACAGCCTGGGCCGCGTCGGCGCCATAGCCGTCTTCCAGCGTGACCATCTGGTCATTTACAAGGAAGCCGCTGCTCTTTTCAACGCCGAACTGCTTTGTCAGATAAACGCCTTCTCCGACGCCGCTGTTCACGATGTAATCCGCTGCCGTATCTGCTGTAAAGGCGTCTCCGTACTGTTCTCTGTGGAGAGCCACGATGGCGTCGTAGACAGATACGGTATCATCGTCATGTCCCAGTCCGTACCGGGCAGTCTCATCCGGAGCTGCCTCCAGAGTTACCGGACAGATCTTATATCCGTCGTCGTATACGCTGACCGTTACGGATATGGTCTGTCCCGCTTCCGCCGCAGCCGCGTCAAAGCAGGTGGCGGGCATCAGTCCGGCCGCCATGACCGCCGTCAGCAGCAGCGCCATAAAACGCTTTGCAAGATCCTTCATAATTTTTTCCTCCTCAAAACAAAAGCTTGATCATTTCTTAACATTTTACCATTTCCGGAAAAACAGTTTTGTAATTTTTTTGTATTTTTTATGGTTTTTTACAAATTTCTTTTTTCTCTTTGTTTTTATCTTGACCTCCTTGTATATCGGTTGTAAAATTACATTGAATTTTTGTGTTTTATGTTAAGAAGAAAAGACGCAGGCGTAACCTTTGCGTCTTTTATCCAAAAAGAAACGGGGAAACGATACACGATGAAAGAAAAATGGAATCGTATGTTTGATCATGCAAAGAACAGCGCCGGGACCTGGGTGCGTTCCACATGGAAAAAGCTGCTCCCGCTGATGAAACGCCCGGTATTCTGGGTGGTGCTCATCATGCTGGCAGGCTGCACATGGGTGGCCGGCAGTTCCATCCGGGGACGGCTGCGCGCCGCTCCCGCCAATCCTATGGACGGCTCGGCAGAGGCCGGCTCCCAGGTACTGCTGCGGCAGGTGGCAGCTCTGAAATACGCCGGTGAAACGGAGCATCAGACGGTAGTTGTGGATTCGGATACGCCGCAGGTATATGACGGCATCCCGTTCGTACCGAATGTTCCCCCCGCCGCGCCTGCAAACGGCCAGACAGCCACCGGCGCCCTCACGCCTTCGGGCGGCGCTTCCGGCACGACCCCGGGAACCGTCCGGCCCGGCATTACCATTCCGCAGATCCCGTCCTCCGGAACGGATGGCGGCGCGCAGCCTTCCGCCCCCGCAGACCCCAATGCCGGCGGCAATCCCGCTCCGGAAACACCCGGAGAACAGCAACAGCAGCCTGCTCCGGAGACGCCGCCGGATCAGCCTCAGGAGCCGTCCGCTCCGGCCGATCCTACCCAGGCGCCGCCCACTCAGGCGCCGACGCCGGATAACCTGCCTGTGATCTACACTTCGCTGGCAGACAACACCCAGGTCACCGGCAGTTTCCTGTCCATTGAACTGTGGCCCCAGGATCTGCTGACCAATTCCCGCATTCCGGCATCAGCCATCACCGTGCTGTGCAACAACGCGCCGGTGGCCTGCACCTTTGACGTACAGAACAAAAGCTATTACAACCTTCCCCTTCAGGCGGGGGAAAATTCGATCATCCTCCGAGCCACCGACAGCGGCGGCCGCACATCGGAAGCCGCCTATAAGGTGATCTCCGTTGTGCCGGAGCAGCCTTCCTTTACCATCAGCGTGGAGGCCAGCACCGTAGGCCTGGGGTACCTCATCCCGCCTACCAGCATAGTACTGGAGGAGGGAAAGACTCTGAACGATTACCTGGAGGCGATACTGACCGCCAACGGCTATGCCGTGACGGGGGAGGAAAGCGCCTTCGGTTATTACCTTGTGGATATCACGAAAGAAAAGCTTACTGAGCACGCCGCCGTGCCGGAGGACCTGCTGCAGCATATGAACGTCTTTCTGCCCGGCGCCTACAACGGCGTCTCCCGGCCCGACGCCCTGGGAGAATTTGATTTTGCTTTAACTGCCGGATGGCTGTACAGCATCAACGGCCAGTTCCCCGGGGACGCCATCAGCCTTCATACGCCTGCCGCCAATGACGTGATCCGCTTCCGGTTCTCCCTGGCACAGGGCAGAGATATCGGCGGTTATGTATCCGCCGGGGAAGACGACCCGGCCTGGGGGAAAGAATGGTAACTTTAAAAAGAACGATACCTTCCGTTTTTAAGATCATATGCATCATGCTGCTGTGCCTGTGCCTCGCTTCCGTCCCGGTGTTCGGGGCGGAAGCGTCTCCTGACGCCCCTGCCGGCGGCGGGGACGGCGCCTATGAGGACGTTTCCCGCGTCAGCGCGGAACTGGAGGCCACATTAAACGCCCTTGCCGGGCTGGGTCTTACCGACGCGGCGGGCACTACTGACGGCGACTGGTTTCTCATGGCAGCCGGGCGCAGTCCTTATCGGGACACGGCAATAGACCGCGGGGAAACGCTCCGGAAGCTGGAGAGCTACGTAACGGAGAAATACAGGACGGACAGTCTGCTGGACCGGGTGAAGGCCACGGAATGGCACCGGATCGCTCTGACGGTCTCCGCCCTGGGAGGCGACCCCCGGCATTTCGGCGCCCGCCCCGACGGCACTCCCATCGATCTGGTGGCGGACGGCACGTGGAACCGTCCCCTGACGCGGCCTCTGGACGCGCAGGGCACAAACGGCCTCATCTTTGCCCTGGTCACGGTGCACAGCAAAGACTACACCGTGCCGGAGGACGCTGCCATATCCTATGAAGAGATCGCCGCGCAGCTTTTTGACAGGCAGCTGCCGGACGGCGGCTTTGCCCTGGCCGGCACACAGACCGAGACCGACATGACCGCCATGGCCCTTCAGGCTCTGGCAGGTATAACGGATCAGGACCGCGCTTACGGCTCTGTAACTACACAGACGGCAAAACAGATCATCGAACAGGCCCTGAACTGCCTGTCTGCCCTTCAAAATGAAGACGGCTCGTACTCCCAGTACGGCACAGCCAACTGCGAGAGCGCGGCGCAGGTCATCACCGCCCTGTGCCAGCTCGGCATAGACCCGGAGACGGACAGCCGCTTTGTCAAGGGCGGCGCCACGCTGCTGGAGGCGCTTGACCGGTTCCGGCTGGAGGACGGTACCTACACCCACACGCTGGAATCCCCCGTCACCAACGCCATGGCCTCCGGCCAGGCGGCTATGGCCCTCACCGCGTACCTGCGGCTGAAGGGCGGCCAGTCTGCTTTCTTTGATATGACGGACCAGTCTGCGGCAGACGAAGCTGTCTCAGCCCCCGTCCCGGAAACAGGACTCCCCGGTTCAGAGACCGGTTCCCCCGCAAAAGCGGCGCCCTTCTCCGGCCGGGCAGGCTGGAAATGGATCGCAGGCGGCATCACAGCCGCCGGAGTGCTGATCACTGCCGTTCTTCTTTTGCGAAAGAAAAAAGCAAAGCTGCTCTGGATCCCCCTTTCTGTGGGCATCGCCGCGGCACTGCTCCTCTGTTTTCTGAACATTGAGACCGCGGACCAGCATAAAACGGACATGGTCACCGTGGAGCATCCCGCCGGCTCTGTCACCCTTTCCATCAACTGCCAGATGGCTCTGGACAACTATGACAGGCTGGACCCGGCGCTGAAGGAGGGAAACTATCTTCCCAAGGACGGCTGGATCCTGCCGGAGACCGTATGCCAGATACAGGAGGGAGATTCGGTGTTCAATGTGCTGCAGCGGGCATGCGCCGCCAATAACGTCCAGATGGAATACCAGGGCAGCGACCTGAACATTTACAAGTCCAATTATGTGCAGGGCATCCAGTATCTATATGAATTTTCCTGCGGGGAGCTCAGCGGCTGGATGTACCAGGTAAACGGCGTATATCCCCAGGTAGGCTCCAGCAGCTGTTCCGTGTCCGACGGCGACCGGATAGACATTATCTATACGTGCGACCTGGGAAGGGACGTCGGCGATGATTATGCCCGGTCCCTGAACCTTTCGTCTCCTGCCGCGTCCATGCCGCCTGAATAAGAGCAATGTCAGAAACATTGCCCAAAACGAGGTATCTATGAAGCGATTTGACACCTTTCACCCGGCAGCCCTGCTGCTGTTTTACATCTGCATCCTGCTGTTGTCCATGCTTTCCATGGATCCCGTGCTGTTGCTGGCGTCTGTCTGTGGCAGCATTTCCTTTTACTGCGCGGCGGCATATCCCCGCCTTTCCGCGAGATCGGGACTGTTCTTCTGCGTCCTGTTCCTGCTGGTCACCGTGACAAATCCATTGTTTTCCCACAACGGCGTCACGGTGCTGTTCTATCTCAATCACCAGCCGGTCACAAAAGAGGCCATCTGCTGCGGCGCCGCCCTTGGCGCCATGCTGCTGTCCGTACTGTACTGGTGCAGGACGCTCCAGATCTTTATGACATCCGACAAGCTGCTGTACCTGTTCGGGCGGATCTCGCCCAGTCTGGGGCTGCTGCTGTCCATGTGCCTGCGGTTTACCCCTGTATTCCGCAGACAGTACCAGAATATCCATCAAGTGCAGAAGACGCTTGGATACGGCGGCAGCGACCAGCCTCTGGACCGGATCCGATGCCATGTACGCTCCTTCGGCATTCTTGTCACCTGGTCCATGGAACACGCCATTGAGACTGCCGATTCCATGAACGGCCGGGGCTACGGACTGGGGCAGCGCACAGCCTTCTCCCTTTTCTGCTGGAGGCTGCGGGATACGCTGCTCACCGTTTTTTGCCTGGCAGCCACCGGGGGCATACTGGCCTGCCGCGCATACGGCGCGCTGCACTATTACTATTATCCCGCCATGACCCCGCACATATGGGACGCGCCCCATGTGATCTGTTACAGCCTTGTATGGCTGCTGATGCTGTCCCCTGTCATACTGGAAGGAGTGGAAACCCTGCGATGGAATTACTGCAGATCCGCCATATAAGCTTTACTTATCCCGAACAGCAGACCCCGGCGCTGCAGGACATAAACCTGACTGTCCGCCGGGGCGAATTTGCGGTCATGTGCGGCGCGTCCGGCTGCGGCAAGACCACTCTTCTGCGGCTCTGCAAGCCTGCCATAGCGCCCCACGGCACAAGAACGGGAGACATTCTCTATAATGGTCTCTCTCTGGATGACGCCGATCCACAGACGAAAGCCTGCGCCATCGGCTATGTGGGACAGAACCCGGAACAGCAGATCGTCACCGACAAGGTATGGCACGAACTGGCCTTCGGCCTGGAAAACATGGGGCTTCCCAATGACGTGATCCGCAGACGGGTCAGCGAGATGGCGCAGTTTCTGGGCATCCAGAACTGGTTTCACAAAAATACCGACCAGCTGTCCGGCGGACAGAAGCAGCTGCTGAACCTGGCGTCCGTCATGGTCATGCAGCCGGAGCTTCTTATCCTGGACGAGCCCACCTCCCAGCTGGATCCCATCGGCGCCGCGGATTTTATCGGCACCCTCAAAAAGCTGAACCGGGACCTGGGCCTGACCATCCTCCTTGTGGAGCACCGCCTGGAGGAAGTGATCCCCGCGGCAGATAAAGTGATCCTGATGGAAAACGGCACCGTGCTGTGCTGCGACACCCCCGGCGGGCTGGGGGAATATCTCTATACAAACCTGCCGGAACACCCGCTCATTGACAGCCTTCCCAGCGCCATGCGCATTTATCACGGTCTGAAAGATCTGTCCCACGCCGATACGGTGCCCCTCACCGTGCGGGACGGCCGGCAGTATCTGGAAAATGCGCTGGGCAGACAACAGCTGCCGGAAAACGCGCCGGCGGATACCGGAAAAACGCCGGGTATATCTGACAAAAAAGCGCCTGTCCTGGAGCTGAAAAATGTGTGGTACCGATTTGAGCTGGTGGGCGGCAACGGCAGCGGCAAGACCACTCTGCTCAATGTCATGTGCGGCATCTACCCGGCCTACAGCGGCTCCGTCTCCTATCTGGGCAAACCTCTGAGATCCTACAAGGGAACGCTCCTGTACCGCAATAACATGACCATGCTGCCCCAGGATCCACAGCTGATGTTTGTGGAGGATTCCATACGGGAGGACTATGAGGCCACCTGCAGGGTCATGGGGCGGAGCCGGGAAGAGACGGAACAGGAGATCCTCCATATGGGAGAACTGCTGTCCATTGCCCACCTGCTGGACCGCCATCCCTACGACGTCAGCGGCGGCGAGCTGCAGAAGGCCGCCCTGGGCAAGCTGCTCCTGCTCCGACCCCGGGTGATCTTTATGGACGAGCCCACCAAGGGACTGGACGGCCATTCCAAAAAAATACTTGCCGGCCAGCTGCGGCAGCTGACCGCTCAGGATATCACCATCGTTATGGTGACCCACGACATCGAATTTGCCGCTCAGTATGGAGACCTGTGCGGCATGCTCTTCGATGGGCAGATCATCTCCCAGTCGCCGCCGGAAGACTTTTTCTCCGGCAACAGCTTCTACACCACGGCGGCAAACCGCATCGGGCGCCGGTATGTGCCCCGGGCCATTACCTGCCGGCAGGTAGTGGAGCAGGTGACGGCCGGAATGTCCCTGGAGGAGCCCATATAAAACAGCCGGCTCATGGCCGGCTTTCAGAAACGGAGATCCTATGAACAAAAAAATCATCTCCTGCTGCCTGATCCTCCTTGCCGCTCCCCTGATCATTGCCATGGGAGTGTGGATGTTTCAGGACCGCAGATACAATCTCATCATACTTGCCCTTGTACTGGTTTCCATGATCCCCTTTTTTCTCAGCTTTGAAAAAAGGCAGCGCCCCACCAGACGGCTCATGCTCATCGCGGTGCTCACCGCCCTGTCCGTGGCAAGCCGTTTCCTGTTCGCGGAGATCCCTTTTTTTAAGCCTGTCACTTCCATTGTGATCATCACAGGCATATATCTGGGACCGGAGGCCGGTTTTCTGTGCGGCAGCTTCAGCGCCCTCCTCTCCAATTTTTACTTCGGCCAGGGTCCCTGGACACCTTTCCAGATGTTCGTGTGGGGCCTGGTGGGATTCCTCTCCGGGCTGCCGTCGCTCCTGAAAAACAAAGACGGCCGCAGAATGATGGAACATCCTGCGGCGCTGGTCCTGTGGGGCGGCTTTTCCGGCGTGATCTATTCTCTTGTCATGGACGTGTGGACTACGGTGAGCGCCGACAGCACCTTCAGCTGGGCGCGGTACTTTTCTGCCATCACCCTGTCCCTTCCCTACACCATCGTGTATGGCCTGTCCAATATTGTATTCCTTCTGCTGCTGGCAAAGCCTCTTGGGAAAAAGCTGCGGCGGGTGATGGTGAAATATGGGATATGAGGAATTAATTTTTGTGGTTTAAATAATTTATATAACTGATCAGATCTTCAGCTTTCTCTATTTTATATGAACAGCACGCCCATATCACAGTTATAATACACATCAAACTCAGTATGATGCATACAAAAGAATGTTCAGAAAAGCCATACACGCTTATCAAATGAATATATTGTGAAAAGGCAATGGCAGTCGCAAAAGCAGCCGACCCTGAATGTGGAAGCGTCTTCCAAATCAATTCCCCTGCACGGCAGCCTCAACTATCTCCTGCAGATCCAATTGATACAGTGCGCCGTCCATAGGATTTAAGATACAGTGCGTACTGTCCACCCCGCTTACCCAATAAGATCCAGTACGTCGTCTAACAATTTTCTCTGTCGTTCTTTTCGACCATCCTGAATTGCATGCCGCACTATGCATTCCTGAAGAGCCTTGCAAAAATTTTCTTTCTCTCCGGTATATAAATATCCAAAAATATATACATCGCCCTCCTCTGTAAGAAGAACCGGACATTCCCGCGTTTTTGCATCGTAAATACACCAGGAAAAGCAATATATTTGATCAATTTCCGGAGATGACATTTTCACTTTCTCTGAAAAATTCTCTGCTTTCAACTCAATGTTTGTCAACAATGTTTCCAATTCATCTGTCTCTACAAACGGATCGCTTGCTTCGTCAAATCCCCATGCGGCGCCCATCACTTTCATATTCCAACAAAAAATATCTTTATTATCTTTCTTTACCCAACAATACGTATTGGGTCCATATTCAATCCTATACTGCGTACCTGGCAACAGATTGATATTGACCGGTGGTTCGAACGACTTGCCAGGCATTCTTGGTATAAACCTCTGTGGCGGATCACTTGCCTCGCTTACTTCCTTTTTTGTCTCCTCTAATACCGGTTCCATTGATGGCTCCACTGATGGTTCCATTGATGGCTCCATTGATTCAACAGGCAATCGATCATCCTCTTTTTGCAGGCTGCAGCCAGTTATGCCAAAAAGAATGATCACGATCATGAAAGAAACAAGGCCTCTTCTGATCACCAAAAACACCTCCCGCTTTCATATAAAAATCATACGTTCATAACGCATCTCTCATATAACAAAGCGTTTGAACAGGACGGTTTCGGACAAAAAATCATTCAACATCTTTCTTCAAAACCATTCCGTTCTAGTTTTATTAGTACAGTTATATAATCTCATATGTGCCCCACTCTGTCAACCCCATTACCGCCATTTCTCCTTTTTCTACACAGGCAACTACGCTGCAGACGCCATTCTTTCCGTAAAAAAACTGGGGCCGCCCATGGCGGGCAAACAAAAAGGAAATCCTTTTTTCAGGGATTTCCTTTTTTCTAAGCGCGAGACGGGATTCGAACCCGCGACCCTCGCCTTGGCAAGGCGATACTCCACCTCTGAGCCACTCGCGCAGACAGGTATATTTTTTTCACCTGTCCTACTATACACGGATACACCGCATTTGTCAACTGTTTTTTCACACTAATGATGTTCCATCATGGTCTCCAGAAAAATCCCGTATCCTCTGGTAGGATTATTGACAAACACATGGGTCACAGCCCCCGCCAGCTTACCGTTCTGCAGGATCGGGGATCCTGACATACCCTGAACGATCCCGCCTGTCTCGTCAAGAAGGCGGGGATCCGTCACTTCGATGACCATGCCGCTGCCGTTCGCGCTGTTTTCCATGGAGACGATCTGAATGGAATAGTCTGTCACCTGATCGTCGACGCACGTGCGGACCACCGCATCCCCGCACTCCACCTGATCGCGGGACAGTACCTCCACAGCCTCTCCCTGCTGCTCCATCTTCTCCAGTATTTCCGGGGAGACATGGCCGAAGATACCGACTGTCTCATTTCCGTCGATCACACCCTCCAGAAACTCCGGCCGGTAGTCGATCATACCCATGAGTTCTCCCGGCGTTCCCTGCCGGGCCTTTTCAACGGACAGGATGGTAGACTCATACAAAAGTCCCCTGGATATCTCCATGATCTCCCCTGTATCCGTATCATGGATGCCATGGCCCAGAGCGCCGAACTGTCCGTCCTCCGTAATGTACGTGAGGATGCCGATCCCCTGCATGTTGTCTCTGGCCCAGATGCCCAGCTGCCATGTACCGTCCCCGGACCGCACCGGCTGAAGCTGGATCCGGGACGTCTCGTGGTTGCGCCGGATATCCAGCGTCACCGGGTCGCCGTTGCACTGCTGCAGGCCCTCTATCAGTTCTTCCTTTGTAGATATGGCCGTACCGTTGATGGCCTGTATATAATCTCCCTGCCGCAGCCGCAGGTAAGATGGCTGCGCCATCTGGCCGTCTCCCATATCCACCTCCGTCACGTCGGCTACCAGTACGCCCTCCGTTTCCAGATAAATACCCACGGGAGTGCCAATGGCATATACTCTGTCCGCCACACCGTCGTTGCTCACCTGGCTCAGCTTTTGTCCGTCAGAGGCGTACCATTGCTTATTGTATTCCGTGGTATACCAGACAGACCAGCCATACAACAGAAACGCGGCGGCAAGAACCGCCACAAGACACCCCCTGTATCGTTCCCTGCTCATAAAAAAACCTCCCATATTTCCTGTGATCTGACATTTTGTCTTCTTTCTCATCGCAAAATGACATTCGCAGTTAGTATGTGAGGTTCTGTTTTTTTCACACTGAGATTGTTTTGTCGGTTTTGTCAATTTCAGTAACCGCTGCCATACGTTTCATTTCTTTCGCGTTTTCCAGCACGGCGTCCGTGATCTGAGCGCCGCCCAGCATGCGGGCCAGTTCTGTTATCATGCCGTCCTGATCCAGCTTCTCAATGTAAGATTTTGTCTTTCCGTCTGTGACATTTTTTTCAATAATAAAATGCGTATCCGCCATGGCGGCGATCTGCGGCAGGTGGGTGATGCAGATTACCTGGTGATTCCTGCTGATCTCCTTCAGCTTCTCCGACACCTTCTGGGCGGTCCGTCCGCTGATGCCCGCGTCGATCTCGTCAAAGATCAGCGTTCCTACCGTATCCTGTCTCGCCATGATCGTCTTGATGGCCAGCATGATGCGGGAAAGCTCGCCGCCGGAGGCAACCTGCGCCACAGGTCCCATAGGAGCGCCGGGATTGGTGCTCATGTAAAATTCCGCCTGGTCGGCGCCGTTTGCGCCGCATGTTTCCAGAGGCGTCAGATGAATGGAAAAGCTTTCCTGGAGAAAATTCAGTTCCTTCAGCCCCTTTGCGATCTCACGTTCCAGCGGCGCCGCCCATTTCCGGCGCAGGGATGTGAGCGCGCCGCAGGCGTCCGCCACCTGTTTTTTCAGATCTGCTTCCAGCGCCTGCTTCTCCTCCAGGATCCTGTTGTAATCCTCCAGCTGTTCCAGCCTTGTCCGCTTTTTATCCAGCTCCTCCAGGACCATCTCCACCGTCCTGCCGTACTTGGCTTTCAGACCGTTGAGCACATCCAGCCGTTTCTCCGTCTCATACAGCTCCTCCTCGCTGAACTGCTGCCTGGACAGATAGTCGGACAGTTCCCTGTTAAAATCGTTGAGCAGGCCGTCCAGCTGCTCCAGCTGCCCGGAAAGTTCTTCCAGCTCCCGTCCGTATTTTGCCACGGAGGAAAGCTCCCTGCCTGCCCGGCCAATCGTATTGCCCGCGCCGGTATCCTCATCGTAGCCGGTCATAACGTAAGCGCTCTCCAGCGCCTCCATGATAGTTTTTCCGTTTGCCAGCAGACGATACCGTTCCTCCAGCTCTTCATCTTCTCCCGGCACAGGAGCTGCCTTTTCAATCTCTTCGATCTCAAATTTCAGAAAATCTATTTCCCGCTGCCGCTGTTCTTCGTCTGAGGAAAATTCTTCCAGATCCTTGAGGGCTTTCTGCCAGCGGTGATACCGTTCTGCCACGGCTTCCCTTGCCTGCCGGATCTCCGTGCCGCCGAACGCGTCCAGGATAGCCAGATGCTTCCGCTTATACAGCAGGGACTGATGCTCCTGCTGGCTGTGCATGTCCAGGAGAACGGACGCCACTTCCTTCAGCAGCCCGGCGCTGGCGGTCATCCCGTTGATCCTGGAAACGCTGCGGCCTTTGACGATCCGTCTGGTGAGCGTCACCTGATCCTCCTCCATCCAAATGTCCAGGGTTTCCAGCGCCTTTCTCTGGGCGTCGTTGTCCAGGACGAACACAGCCTCCACCACAGCGTCTTTTTCGTCATCCCGCAGCATGCCTCTGGGAACCTTTTCTCCCAGCGCCAGCCCCAGCGAGCCGAGGATGATGGACTTTCCCGCTCCGGTCTCGCCGGTGAGGATGTTCAGCCCGTCCCCGAAATATATGTCCGCCTCATCTATGAGGGCAAGATTTTCCACGTGCAGATTAAACAGCATACGTTCTTATATTCCTTTCTCTTCCACCAGTTCCAGAACCTTCTCCAGCACGCCCTCCGTCTCCTGCCTGGTGCGGATGGCGCAAAACACCGTGTCGTCCCCGGCGATGGTCCCCGTCAGCTCCGGCCAGTCCATGGCGTCCAGGGCCGCCGCCACGGCCATGGCCATGCCGGATACGGTCTTTATCACAAGGATGTTTTCCGCCGCGACGCCCCGCACGAATCCTTCCCTGAGCACCCGGCTGTACTTGTCTCCGTGGAGGTTTTCCGGCCTGGGCATAACATAATACTGCCTGCCGTCCTTTCCCGCGGTCTTTGTCAGCTTTAACTGGCGGATGTCCCTGGAGACCGTGGCCTGGGTCACCTGAAACCCGGCCTCCTGCAGCTTTTCCGCCAGGGCATCCTGTGTCTCGATGTGATCGCGCTGGATGATCTCAACTATTTTTTTGTGCCGTAAAGATTTCATCCTGTTCTCCATTCCGCTAGTCGCTGAGTTTCTTGCTCAGCGTGCGCAAAAAGCTTTCCGTCTTGATCTTGACCAGCTTCGTCGTCTTTTCCGTATGGCTGATCTCCACAATGTCATTGCTTGTGATGGGATAATTCACCACGCCGTCAAAACTGACGAACGCCCGCTCCACCTCTTTGCTCCTCCGGGGATGGATCTGCAGACGGATCACATCTCTGCTGGAGAACACGATGCTTCTTGTATTGAGCGTATGGGGGCTGATCGGCGTGACAAGAAGAAGTCTGGCTTTCGGGGATACGATAGGGCCCCCCGCCGACAGGCTGTAGCCGGTGGAGCCTGTGGGCGTGGACACGATCACGCCGTCGGCGGAGTAGGTGTTGAGGTGCTCCCCGTTGACCATGATCTCGTAGTTGAGCACCCGCAGACTGCCGTCCCGCACAAGGACACAGTCGTTGAGGGCGGTGGTCGACTCTGTCCTGCCGTCCCCGTAAGTGATCGTTCCCTTCAGCATCATCCGCTCCTCCAGATGATACCGGTCCTCCATCAAAGCGTCCAGGGCGCCGGACAGCTCCTCCCCCTCGATCTCGGTGAGATAACCAAGCGTTCCCAGATTGATCCCCAGAAGAGGGATGTCCAGATCCGCCACGTCCCGCGCCGCCTGGATCATGGTGCCGTCTCCTCCCAGCACGAGGATGCACTGGGTCCGGGCCGGTATGCCGGCGGCGTCTGTGCCCGGACCTTCTCCCGGTTGGTCACCATGTAAAAAAATTTCATGGGATTACTCCTTTTTGTCCAGCGCCCCATGGGCCGCCGCCACGATCTGTTCCGGAGTCTGTTCCATGCGCGGTTCCCCCGCCTCTCCGGATGATCTCTGCATGTACAGCAGATATTCGATGTTGCCCTCCGGGCCCTTGATGGGAGAATAATCCAGATGGAGCAGATCAAATCCGACAGACAGGGCAAAATCCATCACCTTGCGGATCACTTCCAGATGCACCGCGGGGTCTCTCACAACGCCCTTTTTGCCTACCTTTTCCCGCCCCGCTTCAAACTGGGGCTTGATGAGGCACACAAGCCTTCCGTCCGGAGTCATGATGTTCTTCACCGGCGGCAGCACGAGCGTCAGCGAGATAAAGGAAACGTCTATGGAGACAAATTCCACCGGCTGTCCGATCCTGTCCGGCGTCACATAGCGGATATTGGTCCGCTCCATGCACACCACTCTCGGGTCATTGCGCAGTTTCCAGTCCAGCTGTCCGTGTCCCACATCCACGGCGTACACCTTTGCCGCCCCGTGCTGCAGCATGCAGTCGGTAAAGCCGCCGGTGCAGGCGCCCACGTCCATGCACACAAGGCCTTCCAGAGAAAATACAAACTCCTTCATGGCCTTCTCCAGCTTCAGACCGCCCCTGCTCACATAGGGAAGGGCAGCGCTGCGCACCTCTATGTCCACTGTATCCTCAAACATGCTCCCGGCCTTGTCTTCCTTCTGGCCGTTCACATACACACTGCCGGACATGATGATGGCCTTCGCCTTTTCTCTGGAGGTTCCGTGCCCCCGCTCCAGCAGCAATACATCCAGTCTTTTTTTCAATGGCTTCCTCCGCTTTTCCTGCGCCCCGCAGACTTTTGCCCAGGCTTTTTCTCTGTCTTTTTTCCTGTCTTATCCAGAGCCGAGCGGACCAGCCCGCAGACAGATCCCACGTCAAGTCCCGCTTCCGCTCTCTGCTGGGCCACCGTTGCCTGGCAGACAAACCGGTCCGGTATGGCGGCGATCTCCACCCGAGCCGGCAGATCCCGGCCGCGGACAAACGCCTCCACCTGCTGGCCAAATCCGCCGGTGACCACATTTTCCTCCATGGTCACGATCACATCATATTCCTGTGCCAGCCGCGCAAGCATGGCTTCATCCAGCGGCTTCACAAAACGGGCGTTGACCACGCCGCAGTCTATCCCCCCGGCAAGGAGCTGTTCCCGTACGTCCATGGCGGTCTCCACCATGGAACCCACCGCCAGCAGCACCACATGTTTGCCTTCGCAGAGCGTCTCACTGACGCCATGCTCAATGGGACTGCTGTATTCCTTCATTTTTCCGCTGGCTGTGCCCTTCGGATAACGGATGGCCACAGGGCCCTGAAATCCCACGGCGAACCGCAGCATCTGATGAAGCTCCCACCGGTTCTTGGGCGCCATGACCGTCATGCCGGGAATGGAAGACAGATAGGAAAGGTCAAATACTCCCTGATGGGTCTCCCCGTCGCTTCCCACAAATCCCGCCCGGTCAATGGCAAAGATCACCGGCAGCTGCTGCATGCACACATCGTGAAGGATCTGGTCGTAGGCCCTCTGCAGGAAAGAGCTGTAGACGGCCACCACCGGATGCATCCCGCCTGCCGCCATGCCGGCGGCAAAGGTAACGGCGTGCTCCTCGGCAATGCCCACGTCAAAAAACCGCCGGGGAAATTCTTCTCCGAAGGCGGAAAGCCCGGTGCCGTCAGGCATGGCGGCGGTAACTGCCACCAGTTCCGGATGCCGTTCTCCCAGCGCTTTTACCGACGCGGAAAAAATATCCGTGTAACAGGGCTGGTCCTTTGTGGCACGGGGTTCCCCGGTCGCCACATAAAAAGGCGCCAGTCCGTGAAATTTTCTCGGGTTGGCCTGGGCCGGCTCATAGCCCTTGCCCTTTTCCGTGAGCACGTGGACGATCACGCCGCCCCGCTGGAGCTTGGCCCGCTGAAAGGCCCGGATCAGCGTTCCGATATCGTGTCCGTCCACCGGCCCCAGATAGGTTATGCCCATATTTTCAAACAGCTTGTTGGGCAGAAGCAGCCGCCGCAGCCTGTTTTTCGTATTCCGCATACGCTCAATGGCTCTTTTGCCCACGTTATTTTTCGTAAACGTCTCCTCAATATCGGATTTCAGCTGGATAAAGCCCTCGTTGGTGCGGACGGTGTTGAGCAGCTTGGAGACGCCGCCCACATTCTCCGCGATAGACATGTTATTGTCGTTGAGCACCACCATAAAATTGGTGGTGAGGGAAGGGATGTTGTTCAGCGCCTCCAGGGCCATTCCTCCCGTCATGGCGCCGTCGCCGATAACGGACACCACCGTATAATCCTCCCCCGACAGGTCCCGCGCCTGCACGTAGCCCAGGCCGGCAGAGATGGAGGTGCTGCTGTGCCCCGTCTCAAAGGCGTCGCAGGGGCTCTCCTTCCGCTTGGGGAAGCCGCTCATGCCATCCTTCTGACGCAGGGTGGCAAAGCCCTCCTGACGGCCTGTGAGCAGCTTGTGGACGTAGGACTGGTGCCCCACATCCCATATGATCTTATCCTCCGGAAGCTGCAGCACGTAATGAAGAGCCATGGTCAGCTCCACCACCCCCAGGTTGGAGGCCAGATGGCCCCCCGTCTCGCTGATATGGGCGATGAGAAACTGCCGGATCTCCTCTGCCAGCTGCTCCAGCTGCTCCGGCGGTATTTTTTTGATATCATTTTCCTGTTGTATCTGTTCCAGTAGCATAGTGCATCCCCTGATTTATGGTATCTCTTATTTTTTCCTGTGGATCAGGTACAGAAGCAGGGCTTCCAGAAATCCGTCCCCCGGATGGCCCTCCTCCACGCTGTGCAGCAGCTCCACCGACCGGTTGGACAGCTCCTCCACCATGCGGGAAGCTTCCTCCACCGAATACAGCGTCACATAGGTGGTCTTTTCATTTTTCCGGTCGCTGCCCACCGGCTTTCCCAGCTCTTTGCTGTCGCCGACCTCATCCAGTATATCATCCTGTATCTGGAAGGCCAGCCCCACCCCGGAAGCGATCTTCTCCACGGCGGCCACTTCCTCCTCCGAAGCGCCGGCGAGAATGGCCCCGGCCATCATGGCTCCCTCAATGAGAGCGCCGGTCTTTAAGGCGTATATAAAATCCAGCGTGTCCTTTGAGACAGGCTTTCCTTCTGATTCCACGTCCACCGTCTGGCCGCCCACCATGCCGTATACGCCTGCTTTCCGGCTCAGTACCGCCATAGCGCCGGCCCTCCGGGCCATAGTCTGCCCGTCTGCCGCCTCGGATACTGCCGCCGCCATGACCTCATAGGCGTAATTGAGCAGGCCGTCCCCGGCCAGCACGCCCATAGCTTCCCCGTATACCACATGGGTAGTAGGCCGTCCCCGGCGGGTGTCGTCGTCGTCCATAGCAGGAAGATCGTCGTGGACGAGAGAGTAGGTGTGGATCATTTCCAGAGCGGCCATAAAGGGAGCGGCGTCCTCATAGGAACCGCCGAACAGCCTGCAGCACTCCCCGATGAGAATGGGGCGCAGCCGTTTTCCCCCTGCCATAAGGCTGTAGTTCATGGCTTCCGTCACCGTCTTCTGCATGCCGGAAGGCGCCGGCGCGTACTGCCGGAGGATATCCTCCACCTGCCGCTGTTTCTCTGCGAATTCCTGTTCAAAAATCATGGAGCGTTCCTTCCTCATCCAGCATCTGGACCTGCTTTTCCACCTTATCGATCTTATTGTTGCACTGCAGCACCAGTTCCATGCCCTTCTGGTACAGGCCGAATGCTTTTTCCAGACCGCATTCTTCCTCCCCAAGCCGGTCCACAAGCTCTTCCAGCTGGGCCAGCGACTGTTCCAGCGTCAGTTCTTCCTCCGCGCCGGCTGTGGCGGCTGCACATTCTGTTTCTTTCTGATTGTCCATATCTGTCCTTTCCGGAGCGCCCGCGCAGCGGAGCGCGCCTGCCATGCGCTATCTGGCGCTTCCCGGGCAGGGGCCCGCAAACGTCTCCTTTACCGACGCGCGGATCCGCCCGTCGGATACATACACATCCATATCCTCCCCGGCTGACACCTGACGCACGGACCGGATCCCTCTGCCGTCTTTCCCCTGCACATATCCGTAGCCGCCTGCCAGCCGCGCAAGAGGCGACCGGCCCTCCAGCTTTGCCGACAGCATCTCCAACCGGTGCCTGGCGTCTGCCACCTGCCGTTCCATGCCGCGGTCCAGGCGCTGCTCCAGCTCCAGCAGCCGCTGTCTGTGATCCTGGATCTTCCGGAGAGGGCTGGCGTATTCCAGATACCGCCGGAGGCTATCCACCCGGGCCCTGGCGTCTGCCACCTGCCGTTCCATCCAACGGGTAAGCGTCTGCTGCCTTTCCAGGAGACCGCGCTCCAGCGCTCCCGCGTCATATACTGCCAGCTCCGCCGCCGCGCTGGGAGTGGGAGCCCTGAGATCCGCCACGTAATCAGCGATGGTCACGTCCGTTTCATGGCCCACGGCAGAGATCACCGGCACAGGACACTGAAAAATAGCCTGCGCCACACTCTCTTCATTGAAGGCCCACAGATCCTCGATGGAACCGCCTCCTCTGCCCACGATCAGCACATCGATGGGCATATTTCCCATCATCTCGATCCCTCTGACGATGCTCTGGGCAGCGCCGTCCCCCTGCACCTGGGCAGGATACAGCAGCAGCTGCACATAGGGGTTCCGCCGTTTGCTGATCTGTATGATGTCCCGCACCGCGGCCCCCGTGGCGGCGGTAACGATGCCCACACAACGGGCATAGGCCGGAATGGGCTGCTTGTATCCGGCGTCAAACATCCCCATCTCTTCCAGCCGGGCTTTCAGTTCCAGAAACCGCTGGTAGAGAAGGCCGTCCCCGGCCAGGGTGATCTCCCGCGCATAGAGCTGATAGCTTCCCGTCCGCTGGTACACGTCCACGGAACCGCGGACGATAACCTTCTGACCGTTCTCCATGTGAAAAGAAAGGCCGGAACGCTTTCCCGCGAACATCACGCAGTTCAGCGTGCCTTCCCCGTCCTTCAGCGTAAAATAAATGTGACCGGACGTATGATACTTGCAGTTGGATACTTCTCCGGTCACAGCCAGGCCCGCCAGCAGATAATCCTGGGCAAACATATTGCGGATGTACCGGTTGACCTGCGCCACCGAATATACACTGCCTGTCCTTTTTGTTTCCATAGACATCCCCTATGAGGCCAGCTTGCCCAGAATGGCGTTGACAAAACCGGACGACTGCTCCCCGCAGTACTTCTTCGTCAGCTCCACCGCCTCGTTGATGGCAACGCTCTGGGGGATCTCGTCGTCGTACAGCATCTCATAGACCGCCACCTGCATGATGGCAAGCTCCACCCTGCCCATGCGGGCCGTGCGCCATCCCACGGACACCTGGTCGATCTTCCCGTTGATCTCCGCCGCCTTTTCCATGATCTGCGCCGCCCGTTCTTCCATGGCTGCCGTCAGCTCCGGCGTCATGCCTGCCACGTCGGCAAGATACAGATCCATCTGCTCCGGCATGTCCTTCTCGTCGTAAAATTCTTTCTGAAACAGCAGGATACACATATGCTCCCGCTGGGTCCTGCGATTTATCATGCTGCTCCCTCATTCCCATGAAAGAAAAGCCCGGCAAAACCGCCGGGCCGTTTTCTTTCCTACTCTTCTACATCCACATTTACACCGGCGATCCGCACATTCACATCTGACACTTCCAGGCCGGTCATGGTCTCAATGGCCTGCTTTACTTTTCTCTGCACCTTCGCGGAAGTCTCGGGAACATTGTATCCGTAATCCAGATTAAGGGAAAGGGCCACGCGCACAATATCCTCTTCGTCCACCACGATCTTGACGCCCTTGGACAGATTTTTCACGCCAAGCTTATTGATCACCTCGCTGGTAATGTTGCCTGCCATGGAAGATACACCTTTGACCTCCATAGCCGCCAGCGCCGCGATAATGGCCACGACCTCGTCCGCGATCTGCACTTCACCCAATCCATCGTTGGTCTCGATGGAATAATCATGTTTCGTTTCAGCCATGCTCTTACCTCCTTACTGCGCATCTCCGAGTTAGCGTCCTTTTGTCCTGTCTTTTATTCTACCAAGTTTTCTCTGTCTTTGCAAGGATTTCCTGTTCCCGTGCCGTCTTATGCCCGCAGAATGTCCTGTCGCCGGCGGAGTTTAGTCCCACGAACCCGCGAACAGCCTGCGGCTCAGAGCCGTCATTTCTTCTCCGCCGGAATTGACAAATTCCACTCTGCCGGTCCTGGTGTGATCCGTCAGAAGCCCTTCCTCCCGGAGCCGTCTGCCAAGCTCCCTGGCCGTACCCTCGCTGCCGTCCAGGATATCCGTGTCCTTTCCCAGAAGTTTCCGCAGCGTATCCTTGATAAATGGATAATGGGTACACCCCAGCACGACGGCGTCAAAGCCAAACCCGCCGTGGGCGGCAAAGAGCTTCCGCAGATAGTCCTCCAGCACGGGGCCTTCTACGATCCCCTGCTCCACAAAATCCATAAGCCCGTCGCAGCCCATAGGCTCTATCTGCGCGATCCCCTCATACCGGGCTGCCAGATCCCTGAATTTTTGCTGATGGACCGTCACCGGCGTGGCCATCACCGCCACCCGGCCTCCTCTGTGGCCCAGGACCGCCGGCTTCAGCGCCGGTTCAATGCCGATGATGGGCAGGGGACAATATTTGTCCCGCAGATAGCCTGCCGCCACGCTGGTAGCGGTATTGCAGGCAATGACGATGGCCTTCACCCCGCGCCCCAGCAGATACTCCACGGCGGTTCCCGTAAGCTCCAGTATCTCTTCTGCCGGACGGCTGCCGTAAGGAGCATGGGCCGAATCACCGTAATATATAAAATCCTCGCAGGGCATCTGCGCCACCGCTTCCCGCAGCACGCTGATGCCGCCCACCCCCGAATCCAGAAACCCGATAGGGGCATGTTTATCATGCTGTATTTCCATATCTTCCTCACCGCGCCGAGAAGAGGTTCCCGGCGCATTCCCCGCTGCAATCCTGTCTGTCCGTCATTTCTCCGTTAGTGTACCACAAAACCCGTCTGTCCGCCACAAATTTCTTTTCGAAACATAAAAATGTATGATATTGATAATAATCGGCAAAAATGCTATACTTTTTTCAAAGGAGCGTGATTTTTCCATGAAAGAGACATTGTATACTATTCCGTTGAACGATGCTTTTCTTGAAGATGACGAGTGTCCCTTCTGCAATATCGAGCGGAAGCTGGAACGGGACGCTCTGGACTACATCCTGGGCTCCGCCTCGGCATATATGGAGACGGATGTGCGGGCCCAGACAAACAAGCTGGGCTTCTGCCGGAAGCACTACAAGGACATGTTCCAGTACGGCAACGCTCTTGGCAACGCCATTATGCTCACATCCTATTTCAAGTATCTCAACGAGGATCTGAAAAAGAAAATGACCGGCACCACCCCCGGCAAAGCGGGATTGTTCTCCCGGTTCAAAAAAAATCAGCCGGAAGAGGAACCGGCGGAAACTGCCCTGTCCTCCTGGCTGCGTTCCAGGGAAAAAGACTGTTTTGTGTGCAAAAAATTTGAAGATACCTACAAGCGGTACATAGACACATTCTTTATGATGGTGCGGAGCGACGAGGATTTCTACAAGCGGGTGAAGGACAGCAAGGGGTTCTGCCTCCACCACTTTGCCGATATCACCGAAGCAGCCGAGAAATCTCTGAGCGGCAGTTTTAAGGAACAGTTTTTCAGCGATATGTTTGATCTGATGAAGAAAAATATGGACCGGGTGGAAGAAGACCTGTGCTGGTTCGTGGAGAAATTTGACTACCGCAACCGGGACGCGGACTGGAAAAATTCCCGGGACGCGGTGCCAAGAGCCATGCAGAAGATCGCGGGCGGGTATCCGGCAGACGACTTCTATAAATCGAAAAAATAAACTGCGGCCGGGGACATTCCCCGGCCGCGTCATCTTTCGGATCCGTTTCTTCAGTCTCCTACCATGGGACTGTAATCTCCTGTGTCACGCTCTTTGAATTCTTTTACGATCTGTGCCCGGATGTCCGGCTTTGTGTAAAGATCGTAGGCGGTCCCGGCAATGACCTTCGCCGCGTAGAGAGCGCCTTTTTCTCCGATGGTCGTGCCGCCGGAAGCCGCCGCCTGCCATGTATGGGGCGAGACGCCTACCGGCCAGCAGGCGGTGGTGAACAGTCCCGTGGGCATGATATAACTCACGTCTCCTGTGTCGGAAGACGCCGTCATCTCACAGCTTTTCCACAGCTCTCTGCCGCCCACGCCGGTAAACATGGCCGCGCCCTGCGTACGGTAGAGGGCGTCGCTCTTTTCTACGATATTCTGCGCCACGGTAGCCTGGAGCTCTCCGGCGAACGCCAGCTCCTCCGCCGTATATTTGGGGCCGTCCGCCTCTATGAGATTGGCGTAGGTAAGATCCCCGAACGCATTGTTTTCTTTAAATTCACAGCATCCGCAGCCGTGCTCCGTCCTCACCTGGGTGTCTGTCATCATGGCCGCGCCCTTTGCCACCTTCTCCACCCGGGCGGCGGTATCCTTTACGTCAGCCATATGGGGCGCCCGGACAAAATACCACGCGCCGGCCTTATCCGGCACAATATTGGGGGCGAAGCCGCCGCTGTCCGTAGTGTAATGGATCCGGGTGCGATCCACTACGTGCTCCCGCAGATAGTTGCAGCCCACGCTCATAAGCTCCACCGCGTCCAGGGCGCTGCGGCCCCGCTCCGGGGCAAAAGCCGCGTGGCTTGTCGTGCCGCTGAAATAAAACCGCATGGACGTGTTGGCAAGATAAGCCCGGTCATGAGCCATATTGGCGTCCATGGGATGCCAGCTGATGGCCAGGTCGCACCCGTCAAACAGATGCTCCGCGATCATCTTTACTTTTCCGTCCAGCAGTTCCTCTTCCGGGCAGCCGTAAAACCGCACTGTCCCTTCCATGCCGGACTGCTCCAGAAACCGTTTGACTGCCACAGCGCCCACCACGGCGGCGGCGCCCAGCAGATTGTGGCCGCAGCCGTGCCCGG
Source organism: uncultured Lachnospiraceae bacterium (assembly GCA_947623905.1). Taxonomy (GTDB): domain Bacteria; phylum Bacillota; class Clostridia; order Lachnospirales; family Lachnospiraceae; genus CANQHX01. The sequence goes on along the minus strand of CANQHX010000012.1, from coordinate 9,120 downwards.
GGCCCTCCGGCTCCACAGGCTCCTTACGGGCGCACGCCTGCTGGGACAGCCCCGGCAGGGCGTCGTATTCTCCCAGTATGGCGATGACCGGAGAACCGCTCCCGTACTGGGCGTAAAAAGCATGGGGCAGCGTTTTGCTGTCCGTAAGGACAAAGCCTTCCTTTTTCATGATCCTGCGGAGATAGTCGGCGGACCGTTTCTCCGCGCCGCCCACCTCCGGATGCTGCCACAGCTGGCGGCAGACGGACTGGCACAGAGTATGGAGGCCCTGCACCTCGTCATATATATCCTGCTTGATCATATACATCCTCCGTTCCGGCTGTATACATGCTTACGCTTTTTCTTTGTTCTTCTTGTTGTATGTGGCGATGGCAACCGCGATGGACAGGAATACGCTGGTGAGGATGCCCAGATAGTTGGAAGCACCCGGCAGCCAGTTGAAGATACCGCCCTTCAGGCCGATGTTGATCAGCACCGCAAACACAAGGATACAGAGGGTATGGCTCTTGGATTTGATGCCGAACTGCACCAGCAGGGCGCCGAACAGGGCGGGAAGCAGATAATTCAGCGCTGCTGTGATCTCTGCCGGCAGCATAGCCAGAATAGAGCTGCCCAGTATCACGCCCACGGTCAGCACGGACACATTGATCACGATAGACACTGCCATACCGATCGTGGCGATAACGGAACCCTGTTCCGTGCCGGGCTCCACCTCTGCAGACACCTGGGCCATGCTGGCGCAGGGCACGCGCATATTGGAAATGTTACCGGACAGGAACGCCATGTATGTGCCTACCGGGCCCAGAACGGAAAAGTAGGAAATGGGCTCCACGAACCACAGCACGCCGAAGGAGCTGGCGCCGGCGATAAACGCGGTGAGCAGCGCGGCAGGCTGAGGCAGGATACCGTATACGACAGCGAGGGCCAGGGCAGGCAGAAATGCCAGCACTACGCCCAGCGCGCCCGTGATCTTGCCGATCCGGTTCATTTTGGGCATATATTCTTCCTCAAAGAATTTTTTCTCATTCATATGTATTCTCCTCCTTCTCAGAAAGGCAGCAATGCCGTGATGATCATGGCCAGCAGGATGGAAATGGTCAGGTTCCATTCCTTCAGCGCTTTCACTTTCTCGGATACCTGCAGCATGACGAACATGATCAGGCCGCCCAGCACGCAGGCAATGGAATTTTTGTTGAGGCTTACAAGATGCTGTGCCGACATGGCGCTGAACACACCGATCACTGCAGCGGTGGAAATGCTGATCAGCTTGGCCGCGTCGCCGCCTGAGAGTTTCGTCTGCACCTTATCCATACGGGTAGCGGAAAACGTGGCGAATATCACCCAGCCGATGGAGCAGAGCACCATGGTCCATACTGCCATGCCCAGCGCCTCATTGGTAAGGGTATCCGTTCCAAGGGTCACGCCCACGGTATTGGTACCGATGCCTGCCGCAATGGATTCAAACATAACGGAGCCGATCATGGAGAGCCGCATCCATGCGATGGGGCCGCCTACCGTGATCAGCAGGGAGAGCATGCCGCTGAGCACTACCACCGACGGTCCGATGGAAGTAATGGCGCTGCTCTTCATGGCTTTGTTCATCTGCTTCTTTGTGAGTCCCACTTTTTCACCGGACTTGTAGGCTTTCACGGCAAACAAAACTGCCTGCACGATCACTACTGCCACGGCGATGCCGCAGGCGATCCACATAATGGGACTGTTGGCAATATCCAACGCGCTTTGTGTGTTCATCTTCTTTCCTCCTTTTTTTAAATACAAGTTCACTTTTTTATATTAACAGGTTAAAGCGATGAATGCAAGGATATTTTATCCCCGGGCCCGGAAACGAGGCCTCCGGGACGGTCACTTTTTCAGATCGACGCCGCGCACTGCGTCCCGCACCTTCAGCACGAGGGGCGGAGCGACGGACAGTTCATCGATCCCCATGCGCAGAAACGTCTCCGTCATGGCGGTATCCGCCGCCAGCTCCCCGCAGATCCCGATCCATTTCCCGTGGGCGTGGGCGTTCCGGACCGCCACGCGGAGGAGCTCCAGCACCGCCTCGTGATGGGGATCGCAGAAGCGTTCCATATTGGGATTCTGCCGGTCACAGGCCAGGGTATACTGGATCAGATCGTTTGTGCCCACGCTGAAAAAATCCACCAGGGGCGCCAGCTGATCGCTGATCAGGGCGGCGGCGGGCGTTTCGATCATGACGCCAAGCTCCACTTCCCGGGAAAAGGGCAGTTTCTCGGCTGCCAGTTCCTTTTTTACTTCCTCACACATGGCAAGGACCTGGGAAAGCTCCCAGACATGGGCGATCATGGGGAACAGGATGCCCAGCCTTCCGCTGACAGACGCCCTGTACAGGGCCCGCAGCTGGGTCTTCAAAAGCTCCGGCCTGGCCAGGCACAGCCGGATGCCCCGCAGCCCCAGGGCCGGATTTTCTTCCTTATCCAGCCGAAAATAGTCCGCCTGCTTGTCCGCTCCCATATCCAGCGTGCGGATGATGACCCGCCTGGAGCCCATGCGTTCCAGCACGTTTTTGTAAACGGCATACTGCATGTCCTCCGTGGGATAATCCTTTTGTCCCAGATACATGAACTCGCTGCGGAACAACCCGACGCCCCCGGCGTCATTGGCAAGGGCCGCCTTCACATCTTCCATGCTGCCGATGTTGGCGCAGATGCCGATCTTCGTACCGTCCAGCGTAATGTTCTCTTTGCCCTTCAGTTTTTCAAATGCTTCCTTCTTCTCCATCTCCCGGCGCATCTTATCCGCATATTCCCGCACCGTTTTTTCATCGGGCTGTACGATGAGCGTGCCCGAAAAGCCGTCGGCTATGGCAAGGTCCCCGTCCTTTACTTCGCCAAGGAACTGCTCCCCCACGCCGATAATGGCGGGAATGTTCCGGTTTTCCGCCAGAATGGCCGTATGGGAGCTGGACGACCCGTGAGCCGTGACAAAGGCAAGCACCTTTTCCTTATCCAGCGTTACCGTCTCGCTGGGCGCCAGGTCATCGGCGCACAGGATCACTTTTTCCCCGGATATCCTTGTATCTGCGCCGCCATGGGACAGACAGGCGATGATGCGGTTTGAAATATCCCGGATATCGGCAGCCCTGGCCTGCATGTAGCCGTCGTCCATAGCCTCGAACATCTTCGAAAAATGGCCGGCGGCCGCCGTCACGGCATATTCCGCGCTGACCTGCTGCCCGCGGATCATGCCGGCAATGACCTCATTGTAACCGGCGTCCTCCACAAGCATCCTGTGAACCTCAAAAATACGGGCGTGGTCTTCCCCCACTTCCTCAACGGCCCTGTGGTACAGTTCTCCCAGCTGGGCAATGGCCCTGCCTTTTGCCTCCTCCAGCCGGTTCAGTTCTGTTTCCGGGTCGTTTCTCATTTCCCGCTTTACCGGAATGTCCTGCCGCCTGAACACAGCGATCTTTCCTATGGCAATGGCCCCGTACACTCCTTTTCCGGCAAATGTTTTCATAGCCCTTCCCTGACCTTTCTGGCCGCTTCCTCCCGTTCTCTGCTGAGGTCCGCCCAGTGAGGCACCTTCTCAAGCATTTTCGAAAAAGTGTTCAGTTCCTCCGGGATATTGATCTTCTGCGGACAGATACGGGCACAGCTGCCGCAGCCGATGCACGCGGACGGTCTTTTGCCCTCCTCCAGACTGTCGATGGTCATGCCCACGTTGAAGCTGGGGGTCACGCGCATATCATTGTAGAGAGACAGCAGGACGGGAATGTCCAGTCCCATGGGACAGTCGCCGCAGCAGTACCGGCAGGCAGTACAGGGGACGGAATCCTTCATCCCCTCCGCAATGTCCAGAAGGACCCTGTTTTCTTCCTCCGTCAGCGGGCTCCGCTGCCGGAATGTCCGCACATTGTCCTCCATCTGGGCCATGTCCGACATGCCGCTCAGGATCATTTTTACATTGGGAAGCCCCTGGAGCCAGCGAAATGCCCAGGAAGCAGGGGATTCGCCGGGACGCAGCTGCTCCAGCCTGGCCGCGGAGGCCGCGTCCAGCCCGGCAAGCCCTCCGCCCCGCACAGGCTCCATGACCCATACGGGGATGCCCCGTTCCGTGAGCATCTCGTACTTGCCCTTTGCGTCCTGCAGCGTCCAGTCCAGGTAGTTCAGCTGGATCTGGCAGAATTCCATCACATCCCCGTACCGGTCCAGAAATTTCACCAGCGTATCCATCTGTCCATGGCAGGAAAACCCCAGGTGCCGGATCCGCCCGAGGCGCTTTTGCTCCAGAAAATATTCCACGATCCCCCATCTGGGATCCATGTATGTCTTAATGGAATTTTCATATACGTTGTGCAGCAGATAAAAATCAAAATAGTCCACGCCGCATTTTTTCAGCTGCTCCTCAAACACTGCTGCCGGGTCATAGCGGTCGGCGATCTGGTGGCCGGGATACTTCGTGGCAAGGTAATAGCTGTCCCGGGGAAGCTGCTTCAGCGCCCTGCCCAGCACGATCTCCGATGTGGCGTTGTGGTAGGGATAAGCGGTATCATAATAATTGATCCCGTGCTCCGCGCCGAATCGCACCATCTCACAGACAAGATCCTCGTCCACCGTGCCGGATCCGTCCTTCCGCAAAGGCAGGCGCATGGCGCCAAATCCCAGAAGAGACAGCCGTTTCTCTTTAAATTCCGTGTAGATCATTGCATCTCCTTTCCGGCGCCGTCCTCCGCGCCAGCTTCTGTTCCCGGCCATGGCGTCCGGTCTTCTTCTCCGCCTTTTTTCTTAATATAATTGCCGATGATCTCCGATACCTCGTTGATGGCGATAAACGCGCTGGCGTCGGCCTCGTTGATGAGTTTTTTCAGTTCATAGACCTCCAGGCGGTTCAGCACGCAGTAAAGCACGTCCTTTTTGCCGCTGATGAGCCCCGACCCTTCCAGTATGGTCACGGTACGTCCCATCTGCCGGAAGATCAGATCGGAGATCAGAGGTCCGTTGTCGGTGATGATCATGGCCGCCTTTGCCTGGTCCATGCCGTTGTCGATAAAGTCCAGCACCTTGGAGGTGATATAGTAAGTGAGCAGGCTGTACATAGCCCGGTCAAATCCAAAGAGAAAACCTGCCGTCATATAGATAACGATGTTGAAGATCAGCACCGATCTTCCCACGGGAAAATTGAATTTTCTGTTGATGAGAATGGCCACCGTCTCCGTGCCGTCCAGGCAGCCGCCAAAGTAGATTACCAGCCCCACGCCGATCCCCAGGAGCATGCCGCCGAAGCACACGGCCAGCAGGTATTCATCGGTAGCGTCCTGCATGGGCGCGAACAGCTCCAGGAAAAGGGAGAACGCTGCCATGGAAAATCCCGCCTTCAGCAAAAACTTCTTACCCAGCACCTTCATGCCCACAATGAGAAAGGGAATGTTCAGCACAAGGGTCAGCAGGCTTAAACGGATCTTCGTCAGGTTGTTGATCATAATGCTGACGCCCACGATGCCGCCGTCCAGGATGGTGCAGGGCACAAGAAATTCCTCAATGGCAAAAGCGGCAATGGCCGCCCCCAGCGCCAGCACAAAATACTCCCACAGATACTTCAGTGCGGTTTTGATCTTCTTTTTATTCATCTGAGACAAGGCAGATCTTCCTTTCCGGCAGAATATTCCTCTTAAGCCTACCACATCCTGCCGGATTAATCAATGCGGTTTTGACCCTGTAGGGTAAGGGGCAGCTCCAGTCCGTTGTCCTCCAGCAGTTTTTTGTCCGTCAGGATGTCCTCTGTACGGCCGTCCCGGATGATCCTGCCGCCGGACAGGAGGATCGTCCGCCTGCAGGTATCCAGTATCATATCCAGATCATGGGACGCGATGAGCTTCAGATGATGAAAGGAATTTAAGATGTGAATGAGATTGCGCCTGTTTTTGGGATCCAGGGCAATGGAGGGTTCATCCATAAGGAGGATGTCCGGATTCATGGACAATATAGAGGCGATGGACGCCAGCTTCTTTTCGCCGCCGGACAGCTTGTAGATAGCCCTGTCCTTTAAATGGGCGATACCGGTCATCTCCAGCGCCTGCTCCACCCGCTTTTCCACTTCCCCTTCCGGCAGCCCGTAATTCCGCGGCGCGAAAGCAATGTCCTCCCGGACCGTATTCATAAACAGCTGGCTCTCCGAATCCTGAAATACGTATCCAATCCGGGAACGCACCTGGGGCAGAGTGCCCTTTTCCACAGGGATATCCTCCACCCGGACAGTACCGTTGAAATCCAGGCGCAGTCCCACCAGCAGCTTCAGCAGAGTGGATTTTCCCGCCCCGTTGGCGCCGATAATGCCCACAGAATCATGCTCCGCGGCGTGAAAGGAAATGCCGGAAAGGATCTCCCTGCCCTTATCATAAGAAAAAGAAACATTTTCCACATCAATATGTATATGGCTCATCATAACCTCCCATCCGGAGCGTTTACGCGTCCGGAAAAACCACGCTTTCTTTGCAGACAGTCGTGTGTAAATCCAGCCCATCCGCGTGAGCTTCACACTATACTTCCCACCACGCTCACCACAGGAACCACGCGGAACAGCAGGATCACACCCAGCCAGAATATCAGATACGCTCCATCCTGCCATCTGAACGAAAGCCGTTCTCTCATATATCCGAAGTCCCCTCTGTAGCCTCTCAGCTGCATGCTCTCATACACTTCCTCCGCCCGGTCCATGCTGCGCAGCAGCAGCTGACCCGCCAGGGAACCCCACACTTTAAAATGGACGCCTTTTTGCCCGGGAGCCCGCAGAGCGTATGCCTGGGTGATCCGTTCTGCCTCCTCCAGCAAAACAGTGATATACCGGTATGTGAGAAGGAACTGGGTCACCAGGATCCTGGGGATATGAAGCATGCGGAAGGCACAGCACAGCGTTTCCGCCGGGGTAGTGGCAATGAGCAGATAGGATGCCATCAGGGCAAACACCCCTTTCATGATCAGCGCTGCCATGGAAAGGATCCCGGCGCTGACCGCCATGCCGCCCAGCATCACCGTGCTTTTGTCAAACAGCGGGTTGCATATTCCCACAAGACATACCAGGGGCAGCACGAACCGCAGCCGCCTTACGCTGTCCAAAAAGGAATTTTCCGACAGGATAAAGACCGCGACGGGATAGACCGCCATGCCTGCCAGCCCCACAATATCATATTTCGAAAAGGATACCACCGCCGCGATATAACAGAGCGTCACAATAAATTTAACCAGCGGATGAACATGGTTCACCCACTGGTCTCTTGCCGCCAATGTATCCATGGCGTGTATCTCATAAATCGCGCTGTCTATTTTACTCATACTGTTTTTTCTTTCTGAAAAACCGGAACAGCCAACAGGCTCCCACGCAGAGGGCCACCACCGCCGCGCATCCCACGATCCCGGAAAACGCGGTGCCTGCAGCCGACTCGGAGCCTTTCCATCCATAGTCCGGCAGGAGGGAGGTCGCCTCCTGTATGGAGCCTGCCGCCTGATAGACGCTGCCGGCCCCGTCCAGCTCCGCGGAACCTGCCACTCGCTCCATGGACCATTCCAGCCCGTCGGGCAGAGAGGACGCCGTCAGGGACAGCAGCCCGGCGATCACCACCGCTGCCGCTCCGAGCACCACCATAGTAGTGCGGAAAGAAAATCTCCCCTCCCGCGTTTCTCTATCCGGACTGTCAAGCAGCTCCGGCCTGGCCTCATAGACGAACACCAGCACCGCGGCCGTGATCAGACCCTCCACCAGCCCGATGGCCAGATGAATGGGCTGCAGCACCGCGGCAAATGCCCCGAAGGGCAGCTCCGTGACGCCGGAGGCCAGGGTCTCCAGCACAACACTAAATGCGCCCAGCTGCAGGGTCAGCACACAGCCTGTCACCGACGCAGCTGTGATCTTTGCCCGCGACATACCCTTTCTCATCATGGGCCTCCATATGAGCAGCGTTCCCACGAAACAGCCGTAAAAAGCCATGTTCCATATATTGCACCCCAGAGCCAGCAGGCCGCCGTCGGCAAACAGCAGGCACTGGATCATCAGCACGCCGATCATCGTCAGAAAACCCGCGTAAGGACCCAGCAGGGCAGACAGCAGCAGGCCGCCGCACAGGTGTCCGCTGGAGCCCGTGCCCGGGATGGTAAAATTGATCATCTGGGCGGCAAACACAAAAGCGCCCATGACGCCCATCACCGGCACCTTCTTCGTATCCGCATCCATCCTCACCTGTTTTACCGAATAAGCCGCTGCCGCCGCAGAGCAGACGTACAAAGTACCTGCCACTGCGGGCGAGACAAGAGCATCCGCCATGTGCATATTCGTCATCCTCTCTGAACGTTCTTCTGATAACCTGCCGGTCTGCGACGGATATCACTTCTACTACAATACTTTACCACATCACAGTCCCGGCGCAAGCCCCCCTGGGGGTTATTTTTTGCCGTTTGGAGCGCAAGGGCGCCGCTTTACAAAAAAAAGATTTCAGCGTATACTGAAATCCATAAGGAGGCGCCTGTATATGAACGAAAATACCCATGAACCGGTTTCCCCGGCCGTCTCCGGGGCACAACACAGCCATCCCCATACTCATACACACAGCCACGAACATACAAAGTCGGTCGTCAACCGCCTCTCCCGGGCCATCGGCCATCTGGAGTCCATCAAAAAGATGGTAGAAAGCGGCCGGGACTGCAGCGAGGTGCTGATCCAGCTTTCAGCGGTAAAGGCCGCCATCAACAACACCGGCAAGATCATTCTTCAGGACCACATCGAACATTGTATCGTGGACGCGGTGGAACACGGGGACCAGGAGGCCATAAAAGATCTGGAAAAGGCCATCGACCGGTTTATCAAATAGAAACAGACCGGGAAGATCCGGCAGGATCGCGCGGCGCAAAAAGGCCGGGGCAGTCATTGAATGCCCCGGCCCGCTTTCTTTTCTAGAACAAAAACACAATGCCCACGATCGCCCCTGCCACGAACCAGAGGAAAGGGTGGAGCTTTTTCAGCTGCTTGATCTGCAGCAGACCGAAAACGATAACGGCGAATAGGATAGTCTTCCAGATAGGCGTCAGGGTCCCGTCCACATCCCGGAACAGAGACACCCTGACGCCTATCTGGAAGACTATCCTATTCGCC